>JBBRLA010000210.1:0-12376 GCA_038231615.1 Polyangia bacterium
GTGCACGTGCTGGACCCGGACAGCGCCTGCGCCGCCCGCGGGGTGGTCGATCGCTGCCTCTCGGCCAGCTTCGACGATGTGGCGGCGGCGGCGGACCTGGCCCGGGGCTGCGACGTGTTGACCCTGGAGATCGAGAAGATCTCCCTGCACAGCCTGGAGGCCGCGGCCCGCCACGCCCCGGTGCGTCCGGCGGCGTCGGTGCTGGCCCTGGTGCAGGACCGGGCGCTGCAGAAGGAATGGCTCGCTCGCGCCGGCTTCCCGGTGGGGCCCTGGCGCCTGGCGCGGGAAGCAGAGGGGCTGCGGGCGGCGGTGGCGGAACTTTCCGGGGCCACCTTCGTGAAGGTGCGCACCGGCGGCTACGATGGCCGCGGGCAGGTGCGCACTCATGCGCCGGACGAGGCACTTGCGGCCTGGCAGACGCTGAAGGCCGGGACGATGGGCAAAGACACCGGGGTGGTGGTCGAGAAGGCGCTGGACCTGTGGGCGGAGATCTCGGTGCTGGTGGCACGCAGCCCCCGGGGCGAGGTGGTGGTCTATCCGCCGGCCTACAACCATCACCAGGATCGCACCCTCGCCTGGTCGGTGCTGCCGGGCCTGATGCCGCCGGGGTCCCCGGCCACCGTGGTGCCGCGGGCGATGGGGATCGCCCGGGGCATTGCCGAGGCCCTGGCAATCCAGGGCCTGCTGGCAGTGGAACTCTTCCTTTTGCATGATGGTGAGCTGCTGGTCAACGAACTGGCGCCCAGGCCGCACAACACCTTCCACGCCACCGAGGTGGCCTGCCTGACCGACCAGTTCGAGCAACTGGTCCGCGCAGTATGCAACCTGCCCCTGGGCTCGGCGGAAGTGGTACGCCCGGCGGCCATCGTGAACCTCCTGGGCGACCTGTGGCTGGGACCGCGCCCGCCGGACTTCGAGGCCGCGCTCTCCCTGCCGGGGGTGCGCCTGCACCTGTATGGAAAAGGTCCGCCGCGGCCGGGGCGGAAGATGGGGCACCTTTCCGCGGTGGCGGCGCTTGGGCAGGGGCCAGAAGACGCCCTGTCGCGGGTGCTGCGGGCGCGCGAGGTGCTTTTGCGCCTGCCGCCTACCGGGCCGCCGGTCCATGTAGGCGTCGGCTAATGCAGGCGCCCCTGGGAACACGAGGCACACGCGCAGGACGAGGCCAAAAGGTCCAGGTCGTCCTCCGGGAGGCGGGCGATTTCGCCGGCCTGCAAGGCACAGATGCCGCGAGCCGAGACAATGAGCGAGATGTCCTTCATGGTGCGGTCCACCAGGGCGATGAGGGCCTGGCGCTCACCGTGGGTGGACCAGTCGGCCTTCTGGAAGCGGGACATGCGAGGGGGCCTGAAGCGAATGCTCGCCAAGCGCGAAGCGCTGCGGTTTGTGATCGGGCGAAGCGGCGTAGCCATGCAAATCTCCATACGCAACGGCTGCACGCTGGCACAGGCGGATGGGATGAGCAAGCCTTTCGCATTGGATTGAAGCAAACTTTTGCCGTGCCGGGGGTACCGGGGCGCTTCCATGCTAGGCTGTGAATAAGCCCCCCATGACCCCCATCAGCACCAACTTGCGCGACCTTTCCCTTCCCGAGATTGAGACGCTGGTCCTCTCGCTGGGGGAGCGCCGCTTTCGCGCCGACCAGCTTTTCCGCTGGGTACACGGAAGGGGGATCAGCAACCTGGACCAGATGACGGATGTCAGCATGGCGATGCGCGAGCGCCTGCGCGAACAAGTCCACATCGCCGGGGTCGAGGTGGATTTGGAGCAGATCTCCCTGGATGGCACACGGAAGCTGCGTCTGCGCACGGCGGATGACCGGCTGATCGAAAGCGTCCTCATCCCGGACGGCGACGCCCGAGTGGATGGGCTTCCTGCCGGGCCCGGCGAACTTGAAGACGACGATGATACTGAAGAGGCCAGTCGGGGCAAGCTGACCCAATGCATCTCGTCCCAGGTGGGCTGTGCCCTGGATTGCGACTTCTGCGCCACCGCCAAGCTCGGCTTTGGCCGGCAGCTCAGCACCGGCGAGATCGTCAGCCAAGTGTACCTGGCCGAGCAGATCCTTGCCGCCCTGCCTCCAGACGACCCGACGCGGCGAGTGGGGTCGGATCGGGTGACCAACCTGGTCTTCATGGGCATGGGGGAGCCGCTGCATAACTACGACAACGTGGTACGGGCCCTGAAGATCCTCCTGCACCCGATGGGGCGCAATTTCTCACGGCGGCGCATCACCGTGTCCACCGCCGGGCTGGTGCCGGCTATCGAGAAGCTCTCCCACGAGCCGATCAGCGTAAACCTGGCGGTGTCGCTGAACGCCAGCACCGACGCGCAGCGCGACGTGGTCATGCCCATCAACCGCAAGTACAACCTGGGGATGCTCCTTTCAGCGCTGCGGCGCTTCCCCCTGGAGAAGCGCCAGCGCATCACCTTCGAGTACGTGCTCCTCGCCGGGGTCAACGACAGCCTGGAGGACGCGCGGCGACTGCCGGGCCTTCTGGCCGGCATCCCCTGCAAGCTGAACCTGATCCCCTGGAACCCCCACGTCGACGGGAATTACCGCCGACCGGAGATGCCCTCGGTCCTGGCCTTCCAGGCCGAGGCACAGCGCCTGGGGTTCACGGTGTATTTGCGCAAGACCCGCGGGGTGGACATCGACGCCGCCTGCGGGCAGCTCGCCGCCAACCGCGATCCGCGGGCGGGACGGATGCGGAAGACGGCGCTGACCGTGCTGGCGAACTGACGGTCACGCGTAGCGACGAAGTCGAAGCCGGAAAAAGCGAACCGAAGACGCCGTTCAGGCGTAGCGTTTGCGCAGAAGGAACGAGATGGCGTCGCGCGCGCAGTACTTGCAGTAGTGGTAGCGTTCGATCAGCGTCGAAAGCGTGCTGCGCACCCGCTCCACTGACTCCTTGTCGATGCTCTGCCCCATGGAGGATGGACCAGCGCCCTTGCCGCCCTGTTCCTCTTCATCGGTCAGGTACACCAGCAAGTCTTCGTTGGTCTTCTTCAGGATCTTCTTCCGCTCGGCGAAGTAGGACTCGCGCAGGAGCTGGAAGTGCTGCGGGAAGATCGCCGCGTAATCCAGGTGCATCAGCCCCTTGGGCTTGCCCGGCGCCGCCTGACCCGGCTGCGTCTTCTCCGCCTGCCCCTGAACCTGCCCATGAACCTGATCGATCGACCAGGCTGCGATGTGCCGGATGAGGTCCTTCCGGTGGTCCTCCCGCTTTGCCGTGACCCCGATGGTCTTCTCGATCTCCGACATCATCTTCTCGTCGGGCTCTTCCAGCGACCCGGTGTGCGGGCTGACCAGCTTCTCCTTCTTGATCCAGTGGCTGACGTGGTTGACGTAGCGGGAGAACACTCCGGTGTACTGGCTCTCGTCGACCAGCCCCATGGCGGTGCGCACCTCTTCGTCGATCACGCTGAGCAGTTCTTCGCGGACCTGCACCACGAACTTCTTGTTCTCGTGGTAGCCACCGGGCAGCGGCTCCTGCTTCAGGAACTCGTGGACCGTGACCGCCTTGGTCAGCTCCTCGATCTCCTCCAGTACGCCGAAGGGCGAAAGGCAGCGCCAGTGGGGGTTTTGCGCCGCGTTCAGAAGCAGCGTCTGCAACTCCCGCGGGCTGATGCCGGTACGCCCCTCGTAGATCGGGTAGGGGTCCGACTCACCCCAGATCTGATCGATGGCGCCCAGAATGTCTTTGGTCTGCTCCCGCGTAAACCCTGCCGGGGGCCGCCGCTGGGCATAAAGGAACGCCTTGTCCAGCGGCGTCAGTTTGCCCACCGCCTCCTGCAGTGACTTGTCGTAGCGTTCGATGAGCGGCTTGCGCATCCGCGTCAACACCCCCCACAGCGCCGCCACCATGCTGGCATGGGGCGCTACGTGCTTGCCCACCGCCGCTGGCCGCACCTGCTCGTCGTAGATGCGCTGCTCCTGGGTGAAGTCGAGCAGGTAAGGCACCCGGACCAGCTCCATCCGTCCCTTGAACGACTGGAACTCCGGGATTTCCTTGAAGGCGTTCAGATGCAGTTCGTTCGACGACGAGATGAAGATCTCGTCCAGATAAAGGATCTGCGTGTGCACCGGCACCCGGCCATGCTCGACGGTGCCCAGCAGGTACTTGTAGGCTTCCAGGGGCCGCTTCAGCAGGTCCGAATACTCGATGACCCCGCGGTTGCCATCCACCAGCTCCCCCGAGTACGAAAACATCGAGAGCGACTGCAGCGCTGCCGGCAGCGCCGCCAGCGAGCGGTCGGAGGTGATCTGCTGTGCCGAGGCGTCCACCGACATCTGCGGCTCCACGGTGACCACCCCGTGGCGGTAGCGCCGCGACACGTAGAAGCGCTCGACCTGTACGTGGCGCAGCACCTTCAGGAAGTCGCCCTTGTACGAGACCAAAAGCGCCTCGAAGATTTCCTTGTTCCGCGGCGACAGGTCTCCCTGGTACAGGTACTCGCAGGGGACGAAGCCGCCGCCCGTTTTCGCCACCGCCTCGTCGATCATCTTCTGCCGCCGCGGCGTGGGCATCAGCAGCAGCGGATGATCGTGGATCTCGTCGGCGATCTTGGCGTCGATCTGGTCGTCGTCCAGGTAGGCGTAGCTGTCGGAGATGCCCGGCCCCGACCCGTGGGCCTGGGGACTGGCCGAAAAACCGATGCCGCCGCGGGTCAGCCGCTGCGCCGGGAAAATCCAGTTGAAGCGGTAGAGCGCCCCCTGTTCCAGGGTGGAATAGTGCTCCATGGCCCGCATCAGGCACGAGGCGAAGGTCGATTTGGCGCTGCCGTTGGGCCCGTGCATGAGGATCAGCTTGCTGATCCTGCCGTCGCGGACGAAGTTGCTGATCGCGCGATAGACGCGGCCCTGCACCTCTTCCTGGCCGATCAGGCGATCCCGGCTGCCGGCGAAGGGGCAGTCGAAGAGCTTGAAGCGCACCTGGGTGCCCCGGGGGGTGACGATGTCCTCGGTGCCGTAGTGGTCGAAGACGTCCTTCACGTACTGGGCGACGCCGCGGGCGTGGCGCTGCGGATGCTGCTTGCACAGGGCATAGAACTCGCCGAAGGACATGACCCGGCGGTTCTTGCTGAAGGCGTGTTGGATCTCCTCGCCCAGTTCGGCGAGGAAGGCGGTGGGGCTGCCCTCAGCCGCCCCGGTCGAGGTGACCGAAGTGACTTTAGTGGACGGGGAGGAGCTTTGCGTGGGAGAAGACGGATGTTCCATGGGACCTCGTACGTTGTAACCCGGAAGACGCGCCGCTGCACGTGGATGTAAGGCGGTTCCTGTAGATTGCTTGCCTGTAGATCGTCAGTAGCTGGTAGAAGTCGCGGCGAGAGGATCGTATTCCGGGGGCCGCGGGCCTATTTCACCTCCATCTCGATGGACACGGGGCTTTTCTGGGGATCACAGGTGGTGTCGGTGCACACGGCGAACTTCAGATCGCCCGGGACGGTCTTCTTGCCTGCCTCGGCGCTGGTCAGGACCACCTGAAAGCTGCCCTGCTGCTCGCTGAGCTGGGCGTCCGCCTTGTTCATCTCGCTTTTCTGTGCGGTGACGCCCGCGGGGAGCTTCAGCTTCAGGCTGGTGGGGAAGTCCTTGTTCACGTGGTAGCCGGCGGCGGGCCTGATGAGCACCGTGGCGGTGGCCGGCTGGCCCTTCTTTGCCGCGACCTTGGCTACGGTGATGGTGTAGGGCTTGCCGGCGGCTGCGGTGGTGGCGGCACCTGAAGGGGGGACATCTGCCTGGGCCGGGACCGCGGCACACAGCGACCCGAGCAGCAAGAACCAGTAGAGAGAGATGCGGGTGGACATGGAAACCTCCGATTGGCTCAAGTATAGAAGGGACGGGCGGCGAGGCCAGTCCCTTCAATGGACTTTCCGCATCCTCATCGCCTTTCCCCCCAGCCAAGCACTGGTGGCCCCGGTCACTTCTCGCGCAGGAGCAGCGCCTCACCCAGGAGCAGGAGGATCAGCAGCGCCCCGATGGCATGCCACAGCTCGACCCGCCGCTTGGCCTGGGGGCTGCCGTCGCCAAAGGACGACGAGGACAGCGGCCGGGACAGGGCCTGGATGCGGGTCGTGGCGGCGCGGCGCAGGTCGGACTCGCCGGGGTCGACGTTGACCGCGAAGAACTCCGCCGGGCGCGGCCGCAGGCCCCCCCCCTCGACACTCTGGTTGGCCGCCGCCACCCGGTAAAGCCCCGGCTCATCGGTGTCGGTGAAGCCGAGCCGCCGCCGCCCCTTGACCCGATCGCCTTCGAAAAGGCGCTTCTGCCCCGAGGGCAGCGTCACCTCGACCCGGCCGTCGCCGTCGTGAAGCTTGATCTCGTGGCGCTGCCCGACCAGGGCCGCGGGATCCGCCTCGCGCATCGGCGCCCGGGACAGGTAGCGCGCCGCCTGCTGCAAGAGCGGCAGGAAGGCGGGCTGGATCGGCAGGTCGTTCCAGTCGCGATCCAGCGTCGAGGTGAAGAGCAGCACCCGGCCAGCGCCCAGGGTCTTCTCGATGAGAGCCGGCGCCCCGGTGTCGTAGGACAGAAGGACGCTGACCGGCCTGGCAGGATCGTCACTCGTGCCGACGCCGGCCCCGGTGGTCTTCAGGGTCGGGCGCAAGAGCATGTAGCGGCCGAAGCGGGCCTCGTGCAGGCTTTCGATGGCGTGGCCGCCGGAGAAGGGCAGCAGCAGGGGGTGGCGACGGTCCAGACGCCCCAGGCGTTCCCCGGAGCCCAAAAGGGTGACCTCGCGGTCGCGCTGCTCGCTCTGGTAAGGGTCTTCTCCTGGGCGCTGCACCTGCCCGGCGGTCCTGGCGCCGGAGAGCGGCTGCGGCAGAAGATCGGAAAGGGTGCTGTTGTAGCTGTCGGGATCGACGTTGTCGCCCATCGACAGGAAGATCCCGCCGCCCTGGATCACGTAGTCGCGCAGCACCGGCACCAGGTGCAGCCGGGCCAGGTCCTGCGCCTTGACGTTGCACAGGAAGACCGCGTCATACTCCGAAAGCGAACGATGGGGCAGTTCCTCCACGGTGGTGGTGGCGGTGTCCATCTGCGAGTCCTCGCGGTCTCCCGGGCGCAGGGCCATCTCCAGATAAAAGACCTCGTCCTCGCGGCGCAGGCCCCGGGGGTCGCCATCCACGATCAGCACCCGCAGAGTGCGCTGCATCTCGACCCGCAGAGTGCGCACGTCATCGGGAGACAGCTCGTCCCGCGACAGCTCCATGGACACGTCGTGGGTGCCCGCGGGGGCCGGTTCGCCGCCCTCCGCCGAGGTCGCGGCCTTCTGCTGTCGGCGCTCGGGACGCGGCAGGTCCGACGACGGGCCGCCACTGCCATTACCATTGACTTGGCGCTCGCGTCCCTCGGCGTGCCCGACGGCATGCCCCAGGACGTGGTAGAAGCGCTTGACCGCCCGCCCCCGACCCGCCAGATCGAGGAGCCCCCGGGCCACCGCCTTGCCATCGACCCTCAGGGTGACGGCCAGGTCCTTGACCGGCAGATCGTCGAAGTTGGCGACCTCCGCGGTGACACGGACGCCGTTCTTGCCCAGGCTCGGCGCCGGGTCCACCCGCACATCGACGATGGCCCGGTTGGGCAGGGGCTTGCCATCGGACACGTCGATGGGCACCACCTCCACGTCGGCGGGGGCCACCGCTCCGGCATCCAGGGCGTGGGCCGACAGGTCGGTCAAAAGGTAGATGCGCCGCAGGCCCCGGCTGCTCGACAGGATCTGCGCGGCGCGGCGCAGGGCCACGGGCAGGTCGACGGCGCGGTAGGTGGGGTGCACGGCGGCCAGGGCGCGGAGCAGCCGGGCCCGGTCGGAGGTCAGCTCGCCCACCGGGGCGATGCTGCCGCGGGAGCCCAGCACCAGGGCGGCGTCGGCGTCGCGATCGAGGGCATCGATCAGGCGGGCGGAGCGGGCCTTGGCGCGGGAGAGCAGGGTCTCTCCGCCGAGCTTGTAGCTCATCGCCAGGGAGTCGTCGATCAGGATGACCGAGCTTTGCGCCCCGCGAAGCTGCGCCGGCAGGTCGGAGACGGCCTCGAAGAAGGGCTTGGCCAGGCACAGGGGCACCGCGGCCATCACCGCCGCCCGCAGGATCAGGAGCAGGATCTGCCGCAGGCGGGTGCGCCGGGCCACCTTGCGGTGCCCGGCCAGAAGGAAGGCCAGCGCCGGGAAGCGCCGCACCTGTGCGCGGGTGCGCCCGACCAGGTGGATCACCAGCGGGATGCCGGCCAGCACCGTGAACAGGGCGAAGAAGGGGGCGACGAAGTGCACTTATCTTCGCCCTCGGTTGCGCAAGGGTCCGCGCAGGAGCTGCAGGAGCAGCGTCTCGGGCGGGTCGCTGGTCTTGGCCAGGTGGTATTCGACGTCGTTTTCCAGCAGGCCCCGGCGCAGCTCGTCGAGGTAGCACGTCAGTTCCTGCTGGTAGGCGCGGCGCACGTCGGCGGGGTCGGCCAGCAGGCGCCGGGGGCCGACGCCGGCCCCGGGCTCCATGTCCTCGAACCAGGTGGGCCCCTCGAAGGGCAGGTCCAGTTCGTCGGGGTCCAGAAGGTGCAGCACCACCACGTCGTGGCGATGGGCGCGCAGGCCGGCCAGGCGGCTGCGCACCAGCGCGAGGGCGCGGTCGATGGGTCCCTGGTCGCCAGGATCGTCCAGGGACGGCGCGGCGGGCATGAAGTCCGAAAGGACGATGATCAGCGAGCGGCGGCGGGCCACCTCGGAAAGGTAGGACAGGGCGCGGGGGAGATCGCCGCTGCCCTTGGGCGAAAGGCCCTCCAGGGTCTCGCATAGATCGGCCAGGTGGGCGCCGTGGCCGCGAGGTGGCAGGTAGCGGGCGATGCCATCGTCATAGGCCAGGAGCCCGGCGTGGTCTTTTTGCCGCAAGAGCAGGTAGCCCATTGCCGCCGCCAGCACCCGGGCGTAGTCGAGCTTCGAGGCGCGGCCGGCGCCGGCATAGTCCATTGACCCCGAGGCGTCGACCACCAGGTAGCCGCGCAACTCGGTCTCTTCCTCGAATCGCTTGACGTAATACTTGTCGAGCCGGCCATACGCCCGCCAGTCGATGTGGCGCAGCTCGTCGCCGGGGGCGTACTCCTTGTGCTCGGCGAACTCCACCGAGGCGCCGTGGTGGGCCGCCCGGTGCAGGCCGGAAAGGGCCCCCTCAGCGATGGTACGGGCCCGGAGCTGCAGGTTGGCGACGCGATGCAGGGACGCTCGATCGAGCAGTTTCTTGCCCGTCCCGGCGTCTTGACGGTCCTCTGGCGGCGGGGTGTTCTGCATCCGCTGGTCCTTGGCCCGGCCCGGCTAGGGTTTGACCGCCTCCAGCAGTCGCTCGATCAAGGCCGCCGGCCGGACGCCCTCCGCCTCGGCGTGGAAGTTGGTGATCAGGCGGTGCTGTAGGGTGGGCCGGCAAAGGGCGCGCACGTCCTCGACGGAGGCGGTGGTCCGGCCATCGAGGATGGCGCGGGCCTTCGATCCCAGGATCAGGTACTGCGAAGCCCGCGGGCCGGCGCCATAAGCCAGGTATTCGTCGACGATGGCGCCCATCTCGGCCCCGCCCGGTCGATCGCTGCGCAGGGGCTGGCCGTTCGGCTTGTGCCCCAAACTCTTGTCCAGGGCCTTGCGCGGGCGGGTGGCGTGGACCAGGTTCACCGCGTAGCGCACCACGTGGTCCGCGACGGGGACGCTGAGCACCAGATCCTGCAGGCGCAGGATCTGCTGGGGCGAGAGCACCTTGTCGATCTGCGGGCGGTAGGCCGAGGTGCTGCGCTTGACGATCTCGACCTCCTGCTCCAGGGCCGGATAGCCGACGTCCACCTGGAACATGAAGCGGTCGAGCTGCGCCTCGGGCAGGGGGTAGGTGCCCTCCTGCTCGATGGGGTTCTGGGTGGCGAAGACCAGAAAGGGCGGGTCCAAAAGGTGGGTCTGCCCCCCGGCGGTGACGCGGCCCTCCTGCATGGACTGGAGCAGCGCCGCCTGGGTCTTGGGCGGGGTGCGATTGATCTCGTCGGCCAGCACGATGTTGGCGAAGATCGGGCCGGGGATGAAGCGGAAGGCCCGACGGCCGGTGGCGTAGTCCTCTTCCAGGATGTCGGTGCCGGTGATGTCCGACGGCATGAGATCCGGGGTAAACTGGATGCGCGAGAAGCGCAGGTTCAGCACCTCGGCCAGCGTCGAGATGAGCAGGGTCTTGGCCAGGCCGGGCACGCCCACGAAAAGGCAGTGCCCGCGGGCGAAGAGGGCGGTGAGAAGCTGGTCGATGATGTCCGCCTGGCCGATGATGCGCTTCTCGATCTGGCGCAGGATCTCCTTGCGGGCGCTGGCCACCTCGCGCACCGCCGCCACCGCGTCGTCGGCGTCGGCAGCGTGCGGCGAAGCCGATGGCCGTTCAGCTAAACCTGTGTCCTCAACTTTTGTCATGGGGACCGGCGGTGGGACCAAACGAGACTCTCCTGACACGCTCACAGCGACATTGTGCCACACCCCATCGTGACGTGCTACGGTCGTTCGAGAACACGACGGGTCACAGGGTCACCGGGTCTTGACGATGCGGATGGGGTCTTTTTCGGAGAAGAGTTCCACCACCACCCGCCAGCCCGCCGGCCAGGTGCCGGGGTCGGCCAGCGCGCGGTTCACCGGGCTTGGATTGCGCAAGAGGTCCCGCGTGTCGAGGATGACGTAGTCGATGCCGTGCCGGGAAACGAAGTCCGCCGCCTCGTCCCGGCTGCGCAGGTAGGGCATCTGATAGGGAATGTTCCCGCTCAGAAAGGTCGCGCGGGCATGCTCCTCCATGACCCTTGTGCCCGCCGGGATCACCCTGCGGCACGACGCCAGCAGCGCATCGGCGCGGGCCATGATCGCCGGACGCCCCCGCGACAGGCGGTAGGTACCCGCGCCATAGGCCAGCACCAAAAGGGCCGCCAGCGTGGCGGACACTCCCGCCGCGGGCAGCCGAGGCCACCTTCGCCAGGCTGCCTCGGCCAGCGTCACCGCGCCAAAGGCCACCAGCGGCACACTGAACATCAGCGACGCCGCCAGGTAGCGTTCCTGATAGTCCGCCCCGGAGACCAGCGCCGGCAGGGTGTGCACCCCGACCAGCGAGAACAGACCCAGCGGCGGAAGCCACTGTTGCCGGCACTCGGGACGAAAAAGCGCGCGCAGCCCGGAGGCCGACGCGATCCCCTCCCGAGGCTGCTGTCGGCGCCGTCGCAGGGCGGCGTAGACCCCAACGCAAAGGAGGAAAAGCGCCAGCGGGTGAAACATGCCCGAGTGGCCCACCGCGTCGGCCGCGGCCGCGCGTACGCCGCCCAGCAATGGACGCCAACCCCCCGACGGGCCGCGATCATCGACCCGGCGCGGAAACTGCGTGCGAGGATCGAACGTGGGGTGATCGAAGGCGTAGTTCATCACGAAGTCGCTGCGGTCGGGCATCAGCGTCCAGAAAGCGCGCATCTCGCGCCCGCCCAGGCGCTCCTCGCCGGGCCCCCAGTCCATGTGCTCCAGCACGTCGGCGAAGGGCAGGTTGTAGCGCAGCTTGGTCAGCACGTCGAAGGCGTGAAGGCGCGCGCGCATCCACAGACCGTAGGGCAGGAGAGTGCCGCCAACCGCCAGCAGGAACACCGCCGAGCGCAACGCGCGCCGGCCCAGTTCCGGGGGATAGAGCAGAATTCCGCCCAGCAGCACCGCGGTGGTCAGGATGCCTTCCGGCCGCGCCAGGAACGACAGGGCCAGGCACAGCCCGGACAGGGCCAGCCGGGCCAGGCGATCCTGCAAGAGGCCGCTCAAGGCGAAGTACACTGCCCAGCACAGGGCGCACAGGAACACCGGCTCCAGGAGCAAGAGCGCCCCGAAGGCCAGGTTGGGGTAGACGCAGGCCACCGCCGCCGTGATCATCAGGCCCCGCTCGGCGAACAAAAGACGGTGCAGGCGCAGCAGCCCCCAAAGGGTCAGGGCCTGCGCGCCGATGCACACCGTGACTGCCGCAACCACCGGCGAAAGCGACATGCGGACCAGCGCGGCGATGAGCAGCGGGTAGAGCGGCGGCTGCATCAGGACCGGGAAGCGCAGGCCGGGGCTGTGGTAGCCGGTGCCCGCGGCCAGGCTCCGGCCCAGGCTCAGGTACTGGATGGCGTCGGCGTGGTAGAGGATCGAGTTGGCGCGAAGGCAGAGCAGGCCGATGGCCACGCAAAGCACGGCCGCCGTGGCCTCCAGCCACGGGAAGGGGCGCGGCACGGAATGCGGCCCCTGAGGATGGGGGCTGCTGTTCATCTGGAGAGGATGAGGATGGGGGCTGCTGTTCATCTGGAGAGGCTGCTGTTCATCTGGAGAGGCTGCTGTTCATCTGGAGAGGATGAGGATGGGGGCTGCTCTTCATCTGGAGGGGCTGCTGTGGA
>JBBRLA010000211.1:0-12289 GCA_038231615.1 Polyangia bacterium
ATGGGGGTGCCCCCACGCTTCCTCGGTCACGTACAGTAGTACGCTCCCTCGGTCGCTGTGGGGGTGCGCCAAAATCTGCTCCGGCCAGGTGCTTCTTACTGAGATGGCTCTTCGTCAACTGGCTCTTCGTCAACTGACTCTGGTTAGCCGTTCAAGGCGTTCTTCAGGACCTGACTCGTTCCCGGCGACCAGACCCTGGACTTCGACGACGACGGTTAGCCGTTCAAGGCGTTCTTCAGGACCTGACTCGGCTTGAAGGTCAGCACGCGACGAGCGCTGATGGTGATCTCCTCGCCGGTCTGGGGATTGCGCCCGACCCGGGATTTCTTGTCGCGTATGACAAAGTTCCCGAAGCCCGAGAGCTTGATCTTCTCGCCCGATTCCAGTGTCTTTTTCAGGGTGTCGAAGACCGCTTCCACGATCTCGGCGGCTTCCTTCTTCGAGTAGCCTCCCACCTTGTCGTATACATTCTCGATGATGTCGGCCTTCGTCATCGTGCGGCGGTCTTGCATGGGGCCCTACCTATTTCTCACTGAGAGTCATTCTCTTAATTACCTCATCCGTCGAGAGAAGTCAAAACAAATTCATGACGCTGGGCATGGTTTGCAGTAGTCTTTTTGTTATACTGGTGTCGGCTGGTTGTCGGCTGACTGTCCGTTGGCATGGCTGGAGTGGACGAACATGGCCCTTCCCGCGTCTTTCCAAAACCAGGTGGAGCATCACAGTTGCTTCTCGGGATGCTATGGCAGCGAACTCGACGCCCGGGTCTGCATGGACCCGGCCACCCCGCCGGAGCCGGCGATCTTCATCTCGTGCCGGGACTGCCTGACCTACAAGGCGGGGGTGCTGCGCTCGCTGCTACCGCCGGGGACCTCGTCGGACGCGCTGGCGGACCAGGTGACCCAGCACATGCGGCAGGTGCGGGGGTTTCACCTGTCGTTCGGCGGGTACCACATGCGGGGCGGCGGGTTCTGGCTGAACGTGGTCTATTATGACCCCTGCGGCCTCTTCCTGATCGACGGGTCGCGCTCGCGGGCGACGGGCAGCGACCTGGACCTGCTGATGTTGGCGTTCCGACAGGGCGTGGCGCAGCCGCCGGACCCCAGGATGACGGACCCGAGGCTGTATCAGACGCAGGTGGTGTATGTGGACTTCACGGTGCCGGTGGCGCCGGTGGGGGGCACGCAGGACCTACTTTCGTCCACCCAGTGTCGAATGCATCCGGCCACCGGGTTCCACCGGGTGACGCTGGCGGAATTCCTGCCCATCGCGGCGGTGGCGAATCCGCCGGCACAGACCGCGTTGCCCGGGGCCGCGGCGGGTCCACCCGGGCCGGTCATGGCAGCCATGGCGGCGGCGCCCGGCCCACAGGCTGGGACGGGGGGCCAGGCGGCAACCCCCCTTTTGCCGGGTCAGGCGGCAAGTCCCTCGGGGCGCACCCGGCCGGGCAAGCTGCGGCTGGGCGATACCTGTCCCCTGTGCCATGCAGAGGTGCAGGAGCGGGCGCTTTTCACCGGCAGGTTCATCGGCTGCCTTTGTTGATCCGGGAGATTGACGGGGTTTTGGTTGGTGCGTAGCATGCATCGCGGAGGTCGCCTTTGGTTCGCAAACCCCACCGGCCGCGCTTCGTGCGCCTGAGCAACGAGGATTCGGTCGCCCTGATGGGCCCGGGCGTCACCCTGGATCCGTGGATGGTGATCACCGCCAGCCGCTTCGTGGCCAGGCAGCGCGTCGCCATGATCGGCCCGCGGGGGCGCATCGACGGGGTGGCCGTGGTGGGGCCGCTGGTGGAGCAGACCCAGGTCTCCATCGCCGCTCACGATGCCGAGCGACTGGGGCTGGACGGGGCCGTGGGACCGGAGGGGGCACACGGGGTGCTGCTGGTCGGCCCCGCGGGCGAGGTCCGCGTGCTGGTACAGCCGGGGGCGTGACCCGAACTTCCGCTTCACCATTCTCTGCCCCCGCTGGCGAAAACTGCGCTAGTCTTGAGGTGCGTTGCGGGAGAAAGCATGCTTGGTGCCCTGCTCAGGCCAGATTATGAGTCCTTGATCCGCAACAAGGAGTGGAAACGGCTGCGGGACGAGTTCTCCGAGCTGGATCCGCCGGATTTGGCGGAGATCCTCGAAGACTTCCCGGTGCAGGACAGTGCCGTGGTGTTCCGCATCTTGCCGCGGGAACGGGCAGCGGCCACCTTCGAGTACCTGCCCCTGGAACTGCAAACCAAGCTGGTGCAGAGCCTGGCGGACGAGCAGCTCGTCAGCGTGCTGAATGACATGGCGCCTGACGACCGCACGCGCCTCTTCGAGGAGCTGCCGCCCGAGGTCACCCGCCGCGCCCTGGCCAGCCTGAAGCCCGATGAGCTGAAGGTCGCCAGGCAGCTCCTGGGCTACCCGGAGCATAGCGCCGGGCGCTACATGACGCCGGAGTACATCACCATCCGGCCCACCATGACCGTGCAGGAGGCGCTGGCTTACATCCGCAAGCACGGCAAGGGCACCGAGACCCTCAACGTGCTCTACGTCACCGACAGCAAGGGCAAGCTCCTCGACGACATCCGCCTGGCCGCCCTGGTGATGGCCGAGCCGGGCACCAGGGTCCAGGACCTGAACAACCACAAGCTGGTCAGCATCCCGGCCACCGCCGACCGCGAGGAGGTGGTGGCGGCCTTCGAGAAGTACGACCGGGTGGCGCTGCCGGTGACCGATTCCCAGGGGGTGCTTTTGGGGATGATCACGGTGGACGACGTGCTTGACGTGGCGGAGCAGGAGGCCACCGAGGACATCCAGAAGCTGGGCGGCATGGAGGCGCTGGACGCGCCGTACCTCAACATCGGCTTCTTCGAAATGATCCGCAAGCGGGCCAGTTGGCTCTCGGCGCTCTTCATCGGGGAGATGCTGACCGCCACGGCGATGGGGCACTTCCAGCGTGAGATCGAGAAGGCAGTGGTGCTGGCGCTTTTCGTGCCCCTCATCATCAGCAGTGGCGGCAACTCGGGGTCGCAGGCGACCTCGCTGATCATCCGCTCGCTGGCGGTGCGCGAACTGACCCTGGCCGACTGGTGGAAAGTGCTGACGCGGGAGATCGGCTCGGGGCTGACCCTGGGGTGCATCCTGGGGAGCATCGGCCTTTTGCGCATCATGGCCTGGCCGACCCGGGTGGCGCTTTACGGGCCGCACTTCATGATCATCGGCCTGACCGTGGCCCTCAGCCTGATCGGGGTGGTGCTTTTCGGCACCCTGGCGGGGGCGATGCTGCCCTTTGTCCTGCGGCGCCTGGGCCTGGACCCGGCCACCGCCTCGGCCCCCTTCGTGGCCACGCTGGTCGACGTGACCGGGCTGATCATCTACTTCACCGTCGCCAGCCTGGTCCTGCGCGGGACGCTGCTTTGACGACGCCCCATTTACTCATACTAAAACGGCAGGCGAAGCTGGGCCGCGGGCCGCTGACCAAGCGCATGTTCAGGCCCAAGCCCAGGCCCAAGCCCAGGCCCAAGATCAATCGGCCCCAGCGGCTCGTGCTGCGAGGCGACCAGCAGCTTGGTCGCGTTTCGCCCTGGCTGAACGCCGCCCCGGCGCTCCCGGGACGCTGGCAGCATCGAGAGCAGGGCGGCCCTGGCCAGTTCGGGGCGGTTGTTGGCCTTCGACAGGTGGGCGCAGATGATCAGCCGGGGCGGCGCCGCCGAGGCCAGAAGGATCATCCGCAGGAGCTGCGCGCTCTGGAGATTGGCCAGGTGCCCCTGGTTGCTGGCGATGCGCCGCTTCAGCGACATCGGGTAGGGGCCGGACAGGAGCATCTGGATGTCGTGGTTGGTCTCCAGTACCAGGGCATCGCAGCCGGCGTAGCCCGCCGCCACCTGTTCCGAGGCATGGCCGCAGTCGGTCAGCACGCCGATGCGCGAGGTCCCATCGGAGACCACATAGCCCACCGGCTCGGCGGCGTCATGGGGCAAGGCCACCGCGGTGCAACGGAAAGGCCCGTGCAGGAAGGGCGTGCCGGCGGCGATCTCGCGCAAAAGACCGGCGGCTCTCTGCGGGAGCTTGGCTGCCCGGGCGGTGCCGGGGGTGGCATACAGGATCATGCCGCTTTTGGCCAGGTCTTCCGCGCCGCTGACGTGGTCGCTGTGCTCGTGGGTCAGCAAGGCGGCGCTGGCGGGGGGGCCGTCGGAGGATGCTTGAGGCATCCGCTGCCGCAGGGTGCGGCCGGTGAGACCGGCGTCGACGAACACGCGGCACCCCTCGGACTCCAGAAGGAGACAATTGCCTTCGCTGCCGCTGCCAAGGATGGTGAGTCGCACTGGTTTTTTGCACTGTGCCCCGAGATGGCGATCCGGGCAAGCTTTCGCGGCCTACCCCTACCGCGGGCCGACCCGGAGATCGCCCGAGGCCGAAGCGCAGGTAATGGAGCCGCGCCCGTCTCCATACGTGGCTTCCGTGTGGGCCTGGTCTGGCGTCCGAAGCGTCATGCCCAGCGTGTCGTGCAGCTCGCCCGAGGCGCTGGCGTAGGTCAGGGCGAACGAACTGCCCGGGTCTAGCGCCAGATGGATGTCTCCCGAGGCGGTCAGCGCGTGCATCTGGCAGCCGCTGGCGCAGGCCCCTTTCCACGACACGTCGCCCGACGCGGTGGTCAAGGATCGGCGAGGCGCCAACAGCCCCTTGGGCTCGTTCACCTCGATCTCGCCGGACAGCGTCGCCACCTCCACGTCGCCCGGGACGTTGTTGACCGAGACATCGCCGCTGGTGGAATGGGCCTCCAGCGAGGCCGCGCCGGCCAGCTTGACCTCGCCGGAGGTGGTGTGCAGGTTCACCTTGCCCAGCGGCCCCCCGAGGGTCACGTCACCCGAGGTCGAGGTCAGATCGACCCCGCTGCCCGGCGGCAGCTCGACCTCGATCCGCCCGCGCGAAAGCCGCGGCTCGCCGTCGAATTCGACCTCCATGCGGTTGTCGTCCCGCGGCAGCAGGCGCACCTGCCGGGCACCGCTTTCGGAGACCCGGACCTGCACCCGATCGGCCTGACCTGGCATCAGGTGGACATCCGCCGCCAGCGTCTCCAGGCGGAAGAGCAGCGGCCCTTTTACCGGGATGCTGGTCGCCACCGGGGGGGCGTCATCGTCGAACTGAATGTTGAAACGCAGGCCCGGCAGGGCGTTGTGCAGGCCCTGCTTCAGGCCGGTTATGTGGGTCACGCCGTACGTCCCTACCACGGCCAGCGCCAGCGCCGCCGCCGCCAACCCCCAGGAGAGCGATCGGGTCAGCACGTGCCGTGGGAGTCGCCGCGGCATCAGCAGCGGCATCTCGATCGCGCGCTCCACCGCCTCCCAGATCATCGGCGAGAGCGCCTGCTGCGCCTGCGCCCGCCGGGTCACCAGGTCGGCTTCGGTGCGCAGCCAGAGCAGCTCGCCCTTGCACTCCGGGCAGGATGCGGCGTGGGCCGTCACCTCGACCGTCCGGGTCGGCGGCAGCTCCCCTCGGACAAGCGCCTCAAGATCCTCGACATTGCAGGGAGGTCTCATGGCCTGCCTCCTATGTATTGATTGAGCTGGGTACGAAGTTGCAGCCGGGCCCGGTGGATCTCGTTCTTCACCTTGGCCACCGGCCAGCCCATGATCTCGGCCACGTCCTCGTAGCCCAGGCCATGGTCCAGGCGCAAAAGCAACGCCGCGCGCCGCTGTTCCGACAGGTCCTTGAGCGCCCGATCGAGCATCGCGTCGGCCTCCCGGTGAAGCAGGGCCACCTCCGGGGTGGGAGCGGAATCTACCGGTTCGAAGGCATCCGCCTGGTCGCCCGTAAGCGAACCCGCCCAATGAGGCAGCGCCCGCGCACGGTCAAGGCGGCGGGCCCGGATGTGTTCCAGAAAGACATTGCGGGCGATGCCGAAGAGCCACGAGAGCAGCTTGTCGGTGTCGCGAATCGTCGACAGGCGCCCATGGGCCCGCACGAAGGTCTCCTGGGTCGCCTCGTCGGCCGCCGCGGCATCGCCCAGTACATCCATGAGGAAGCGTCGCACCGCCGGGGCGTATCGCTCGAAGATCTGGCGGAAGGCCCGGGCGTCGCCGGCACTGGCGCGTACCAAAAGGGCGCTCTCCAGGGGGACCAGCGATCCTGCGGGCCCCGGGGGTGCGGGCAGCGGCCGCGGCCCAGGCGGTGCGGAGATTGGAATTGTCGATACGGAAGTCATTCCATAAGGGTGTGACACGAAGGGGTGGCTGGTTTCAGGGAATTTTTCTCCCTCTGTGGCGCTCTCTTGGGCACCTTCGTCGCCGGCCACTGGCGGTTGTCATCATCTGCGCCGTCAGGTGGCGGCGCGTCTACCGATGACCATCCGGTAGACCAGCAGGACCAGCATTGCGCCCACCACCGAGGCGATGAGGCCCGGACCAGATCCCGGGCTGCTGTACCAGCCAATGGCCCGCCCCAGGAACCCGGCGATCACCGATCCGACGATTCCCAGAAGCATGGTGACGATGATGCCGCCGGGGTCCTTGCCCGGCATGAGGAGCTTCGCCAGCGCCCCGATCACCAACCCGATCAACAACGTCCACAGTATGCCCATTTGAATACCTCCAACGTAAAGGTAAGTCGCCCTGGACGCTAAGCAACCGGGCAGCCGGGCCCCCACGTTGTGCCTTGAACGGGCCCGCGCTATCATACGGAACTTCCGTGTCGCTCCTCCGCCTGCTGTCTTATAACGTCCGTTATTTCAGCCACGCAACCCGCGGCATCGCCAGCACCGCCACCGCCATGAAGCGCATCGCCGCCGCCCTGGCCGGCCTGTCCCCGGTGCCCGACATCATCTGCTTGCAGGAGGTCGAGACCGATTCCCTCCGATCGACCATCGCCCTTCGCAAGGGCCGCCCCGACGAGACCCAGCTGGACCGCCTGATGCAGATGTTCAACGCCGCCCTGGCCCAGGCCGGCAAGCCCGACGGATACGAGGCCTACTACTTTCCCGCCCACACCTACCGCCTCGGCCAGCGCGCCCGCATCTACACCACCGGCCTGGTCATCCTGGCCCACCCCGACCTGAATATCGAGCACCACAACGCCGATTCCCCAAAGGACATCACCCACCGGCGGGTGCATCTGGTGCGCAAGCTCAAGCAGACCCGCATCTGCGCCCACCTGCGCGTCTACCGTCCCGGCGGCGAATCCATCGACATCTTCAACACCCACCTGAGCCTGCCGTCGACCTTCTCCAAACAATTCTGGACCCGCCCGATGCGCATGGGCTTTGGGCCCAACCAGCTCCGCGAGGCCCACAACATCATCCGCTTCATCGAGGCCGAACGGGACAGCGACCGCTTCTTCCTCTGCGGCGACTTCAACTCCCTGCCCGGTTCGCCGGTGTACCGCTTCTTCCTGGAAGAGTGCGGCCTGCGCGATCCTTTTGCCGAGATGCACCGCATGGACGACGCGGGCCTGCTCGCCTGGCCGACAGCGGGCTTCATGCACCTGCGCATGCACCTGGACCACGTCTTCAGCGGGGCCGCGCTGGAATGGCTGGATTTCGAGGGCAGTGCGCCTTTCGGGGGGCGCGGATCGGCCTTTCGCGGCCTTTCGGACCACATGCCGCTCATCGCCCGCTGCCAGATTGGCGGCAAGCGGTAGGGGTCAGCCCGCGGCCAGCACCCACAAAAGGGCCGGTGCGCCCAGAAGCAGCCGCGCTGCTTCGGATGGCCAGGCCCGGCGGCGGCCATCCAAGATGCCTCCCAGCGTGAACAGCGTCGCGATGAAGAAGATCGCCGCGCCGGCCTTCAACCCCACGGAGTGCCGATCCCGCAAGATGAATACGTAAAGCGAGACCAGCAAGAGCCCGGCGAACTGTGCCGCGACGTAGAGCCTGGTTTGCCAGGAGACGGCCGTGCTCTGGCGGGCCCGCGGCCCCTGGTCCGTCGGATCCACCGCGACCGGGCGGGAGAGCAGCACCCGCAGTCGCCGCGACACAGATCCCTCCCGGCGAACGCGGGCCAGAAGATCGCGCCACGGCACCCACTGCGAGAGCGCGCCATCGTGGGTCTGGTAGCCGCCGTGGGCCCCATAGACCGGCGGATCGGCAAGCTGGCGCTCGACATGGGTGCCGAAGAGCCGGTCCCAGATGGCCAGCATCGCGCCAAAGTTCTTGTCCAGGTAGCCGGGGTTCTTGGCATGATGCAGGATGTGGGAACTCGGGGTCACGAAGATCCCCAGGCCGGGGAAGTCGAGTTCCGCGGTGTGCGTCACCAGGGCGTGAAACGAAAGCACCGTGGTGGCGATGAAGAAGTGGGCCGTGGGCACGCCGCAAAGCGGCGCTAGCACGTAGAACGGAAATGAATAGAGATCGGAGAACCACGCGTGGCGCATGCCCACGGTGAAGTTCATCTCCTCGGGCTGGTGGTGGACGCTGTGGATGGCCCAGCAGGCGGCGACGCGATGATCCAGCCGATGATGCCAGTAATGCCCGAAGTCTGCCAAGACCAGCGCCGCCAGCCAGGGCGCGGGAGAGCCTTTGTCCCAGTGGTAAAGGGCCAGGTGCGTGTAGCCGAAATCATAAAGCGCGATCAGCGCGGGCCCCAGAAAGAGCCCGACGGCGATGGACCCGAGCCCCGCCGAGATGTTGCCAAAGCTTTCGGCGAACGAGAGGGTGGGGTGGCGGCGGCGGCGGGCCAGCAGCCATTCCAGTGCGGCCAGCCCGACGTAGACCGGCACGCCGAAGGCGTAGTAGGCCGTGGTCTCCATCGCCTTCATGCAACCCCATGCAGCAGCAGCGCGTCGAGCTTCTGCATCAGCAGGATGATCTTGCGCGTGTACTCCGGGCAGCCCAGGGTCTCGACCCGGCCGCCCTGTACCGCGGTCATCTGGCTTTCGGTCTCGCCCAGGGCGGCGATCGCCGCGTCGATGTCGCGAAAGACGAAGTGCACGAAGGGACGCCGCCGCGCATAGGTGCCGCTGCCGGCCTGCACCCGCCCCGCCTGCATGCGCAGGTAGGCGCCGATGCCGGTGTTGGGCACGCTGAACTGGTAGACCCGCTCGGGACTCGCCGCGACCAGCTCGACCATCCCCGGATGGCCGCCGCGGTGAAGTTCCAAAAGCCCCCGCACCATCAACGAGAACATCAGCCGCACGCGCAGCGCCCGCGCCTCGGGTGTTCGCGGCGTCGCCTGCGGCTGTAGCAGGCGCAGCGTCCCGAGCAGGCGCAGCACGCGCGCTAGCAGAATCGGATGCGACCATCCCATGACCCGCGGCAGCGTCGGCTGCCCGGCGAAGAAGCGGCACAGCACCCGCCGGTCGCGAAAGAGCAGCCCAGCGGTGCAGCGTTCCGGGGACATTCCGTTGGGCGCCGGCTCTACCTTCATCGCGCCCTCCCGGAAGCGCAGGCACGCCCCGGCCGCGCCGTCCTTGGTCCCCAGCCATACCACGGCGTTGACCCCGCGAAACCACCGCGCCGCGTCCGGCCGCTCCGCCAGCACCACCTGCAAAAGCGGCAGCACCGCGCGCAGGAACACCCGCGCCCGCAGCGTTTCGATCGAGTTCGCGTCCGCGTCCGCGTCGGCGAGAAGGGCGGTCACCCGGGGTCCTCCCAGTCCTCGTCCCGCGATACCGGGACGCCGCGCAGCGCGCAGATCGTAGCCAGAATGGCATCCTCATCGAAGCCGCCCAGGTGCATCAGGTCTTCGGGCACCCCCATGCCCAGGTAGCAGTCCCGATGGCCCAGCGGACGCAGCACGCAACGCAAGCCGCCGCGGGCGATGACCTCCGCGACCGCGCTGCCCAGCCCCCCGATGATGCTATGGTCCTCGACGGTGATGATGCGTCGGGTGTCACGCGCCGCGGCGCGCACAGCGGCCTCGTCCAGCGGCTTCAGCGAGGCCATGTTCAGCACCCGCGCCGATACTCCCTGTGCCGCGGCACGTTCGGCGGCGCGCAGGGCCTCCTGCACCATCGGCCCGCAGGCGATCACCGTGACGTCGCCCCCCTGGCGCAGGAGCGTCGCCTGGCCAATGAGGAACGGGCGATCCGCGGCCCTTTCCAGGGGCAGTTCCACTCCCCTGCCGGTGCGCAGATACACCGGTCCCGTGTGCGCCACCGCCGCCCGCAGCGCCGCCGCCATTTCATGACCATCGCTGGGCGCCAGCACCACCATGCCCGGGATGGCCCGCAGGAGCGCCAGGTCCTCGCTGCTGTGGTGCGTGGGCCCGCCCTGTCCAAAGGTGACGCCGGCCAGCGTGCCGATGATCTTGACGTTGCGCTGGTTGTACCCGATGTCCGTGCGCACAAACTCCGCCGCCCGCAGGCTGGCGAAGGTGGCGTAGGTGCACACCACCGGGCACAGGCCCACCGCCGCCATCCCCGCCGCCACCGCCATCAGGTTCTGTTCGGCAACGCCGACATTGAAGAACCGATCGGGGAAGGCCTCTTTGAATGGGCGCAGCTTGGTGCTGTTGCCCAGGTCCGCGGTCAACGCCACGATGCGCGGATCCGCGCGGCCCATCTCGACCAGCGCCTGTCCCCAGATCTCCGCCTGGCTGATCAGGTTCACGTCCTCCACCGTCCAGGTGAAGCCCTGGACCTTCTCCCCGCGGGGCCGTGCCGGGGGCGTGCCGCTCATCGCCACGCTCCGACGTGCATCGATCGAGGCGACGGCCCGCGGATCGGTGGCTTTTGCTGCATGCAGGGGATCAGCAGCAGCGGCGTCATCTGCGCAGGGGTCATCGACATGGCTCAATCATAGAGCGCGCATGGGCGTCGATCAAGGAAAGGCCCGGTAGCCGCGCAGGCCAAGGTGACCGAAGAACCTGACGGCCTGGCGGCGCCTTTCAAGGAAAGGCGTGGCAGCCGGCACTTCGGATACCACGCGGAGCGATAGGGCCGCTGACCACATGATACAATCAGGTGTGCCGGCGCTCCGTGTCATTGCCACCTTCCTCTTCCTGCTCTTGGCCCCCCTTCCGGCCGTCGCCACGCCCCTGGTCCCGCCGCTGCCTGTCGAGGAGCACGTCCTTTGGAACGGGATGCGCCTGCTCCTGTGTGAGCGGCACGACGAGCCCAGCGTCTCCGCCGGCTGGGTGGCCCATGTCGGCAGCGTCGACGAGCCGCCGGGTAAAAGCGGGGCCAGTCATCTGATCGAGCACATGCTTTTCAAGGGCTCTACCACCGTGGGCGTGGTCCCCGGGCAGGCCGGCAGGGAGGCGGCGCTGATGGCGGAAGAGGAGCAGATCCAGCAGCAGATCCGCGGCCAAGAGGCCCGGCTGCGGCGGCAGCTCGGCCTCATGGGAAAGGAGGACCTCATTCCGCAGGAGGTCCGCACGCCGCGCCTGCAAACGCTCGATGCCCGCCTCGCAGCGCTATCTGCCAGGCAGCGGCCACTCACCCTGACCAACGAATTTCATCGTATCTATGCCGCCGCGGGCGCCACGGAACTGAACGCTCACACCATGGCGGACATGACGACGTTCTTCGTGACCCTGCCGCGGAACAAGCTGGAACTGTGGTTCTGGATGGAAAGCGAGCGGCTGCTGCACCCCGTGTTTCGCGGTTTCTACCCCGAGCGCGACGTGATCCTGGAAGAGCGGCGCAAGCGCATCGACTCGACCCCGCTGGGCCGGCAGCAGGAGATCTTCCGCGCCCGCTTCTTCGGCCCCACCCCCTACGCCGTCCCCACCGCGGGCTGGCCGGCAGAGATCCTCTCGCTCGGGCGGAAGGACGTCGAGGTCTACTTCCGCCGCCACTATACGCCGCGGAACCTGACGGCGGTGCTGGTGGGGGACTTCGATCCGGCGGAGGCGCTGGCGCTGGCACGGCGTTATTTGGCCCGCCTGCCGAGCAAAAATCCGGCGGGGTCCGCGGATGCGTCGAAAAACATCCGGTGGGACTCCTGGGACAAGAGACCGGGCAACGCCATCGACCGTTTCGAGGCGGAGACCCCACCCCGGCTTTGGCTTCAGTTCCACACCGTCGGCTTCCGGCAGGCGGACAGTTGGGCCTTGCAGGTGGCCGCGCAGCTCCTTACCGGCCCCGCGGGCAGGTTGCACCTCATTGTGCGCCTGAATCTGGGGACGCGGTTCGAGGTGCGCCAGGTCTCGTCGCGGCACACCGGGGTGTTCACGGTGGACGCCGAGGGGGCGCCGGACCATCCGGCCTTGGGCCTCTTGCGGGTCGTCGACGAAGAGCTGGCCCGGCTTTCGCGGGAGCCGGTCGACAGATGGGAACTTGGCCAGGCGAAGAACCAGTTGGCCTTCAGTGCCCTGCGCCGGCTCGCCGGCAACCAGGAGATTCTGACCGAGCTTCTGGAGAGCGATGGACTGGGAAGCTGGCGC
>JBBRLA010000212.1:0-12216 GCA_038231615.1 Polyangia bacterium
GATGCTCGACGAGGCGCAGCAACAAGGACAGCGGGTCACCATCGCCGGGCTGCGCCACTTCATCGACAACGCCGAGGACCTGAACGTGAACCAGAAGCGCACCGCCCACGTGCGCCTGAACGCCTTCGCCGAATTCGAGGACACGGAGGAAGGCGCGGATATCTGGGACCTGTTTCAGCCGGGCTGCGCCACGGTGGTTTTCCTGGGGGGTCCGCACATGGGGCGCGGCAAGGTGGCGCCGCTGGTGGTGGCGCTAATGAACGGGCTGCTTCAGCCCAGCCTTCGGCATGGGGCGTTCCAGCGCCTGATCGCGGTGGACGAGATGAACCTTTTGGAAGACGACGAGCTGGCGTGGAAGGCGTTCATTCGCACCGCGCGCCTGGTGCGGCACAGGGGATCGACGCTGATGCTCATGGGCCAAGACCTGCTCTGCGTGCCCAAGGAACTGTTCGGGCTTTCGGGGCTGGTGGCGATCATGGCCCAGCGAAGCCCGGCGATCTGGGAGCACGCGCAGGCCCGGGTGGGCGCCCTGCGGGGGCACCGCTATGAAGACGTGATGCGGCTGGGCTCGGGGGAGATGCTGCTGGGGGCGACGGAGACCACGGACCCGGGGTGGCAGCAGGGGGCGCGTCATGTGCGCTGCCGGCCGCTACGCTTCATGCACGGAGGGTTCACCCGGGCGATGGTGTGAGCCGCGAGTCGGTCTACGGAGGTCATTGATGCGTCATAAGATCATTTCGGTGAGCCAGGCGAAGGCCCGCCTGCTGGAACTGGCCAGGGCAGTGAACGAGGATGGGGAGGCCTTCATCTTGACCAAGGATGGAGAGCCGATTGGAGCGTTGGTCCCGATGGCCGACTACGAGGCACTACAGGAAACGTCCGATGTTCTGGCGAGTAGTGAGACGCTCAAGAATCTGGAGCAAGCGCCGGAAGACGCGCGAAAGGGCCGTCTCTGGAAGCGGGACAAGAACGGACGCTGGACTCGCGTACGGGTAAGCGCCAAAGGGAAGCTTGACACTGCTTGAAACTCGGCCCGGTACATAGATCACAGAGCGAACGCCGAGCTCAGCTTGGCGGTTGCCGCTTTGATGATGTGCCGTAAGTGCAACCTGGGGAGACGTGTGGTAAGGCACACAGATGCGCTACTTCAACACCACGGGGCCGTGCGAGCCGGACCGGCACTACATGCTGCCGGCCGCGGCCAGGCTCCCCGACGCGGACATGCTCTTCGAACGCGGCTCGTACTTCGTGATCCATGCGCCGCGGCAGACCGGAAAAACGACTACGCTGCTGGCGCTGGCGCGGCAGTTTACGCAGCACGGACGCTACACGGCCCTGTACTTCAGCTGCAAGCCCGCCGAGGCCGCCGCCAGCGAGGTACGCCCCTCGCAGCTTAGCCTCCTCCAGCAGATCCGCAGCAGCGCAGAGCAGAGCCTGCCCGAAACGCTGCGCCCGCCTCGGGTGTGGCCCGAGGCGCCCGATCTCAACCTGCTGGGTGAAGGGCTGCGCGCCTGGGCCCAGACTTCGCCGCGCCCACTGGTGCTCTTTTTCGACGAGATCGACACCCTGCAGGGGTTGGCCCTGCGTTCGGTGCTGGCGCAGCTCCATGCCGGCTTTCAGAACCGGCCCGCCTACGCGCCCTGGTCGGTGGTCCTGTGTGGCCTACGCGATGTCCGCGACTACCGCGAAGCCGCCGGCAAGGACCCAGAGCGCTTCGGCTCTGCCAGCCCGTTCAACATCAAGTTGAAATCGGTGCGGCTGAGCGACTTCACCGAGGCCGAGATCGCCACCCTCTACGAGCAGCACCGCGCCGACACCGGGCAGGGATTCAACCCGGAGGCCGTGTCGCGGGTCTTCGCCCTGACCTGCGGCCAGCCCTGGCTGGTCAACGCGCTGGCGCGCGAGATCATCGACGAGATGAAAGTCCGCGATCCGGTGCTGACGGCGGAGCACGTGGAGCAGGCCAGGGACCGGCTGATCCTGGCGCGGCAGACGCACCTGGACTCGCTGGTGGCGCGGCTGCGCGAAGACCGGGTGCGGCGCGTGCTGGAGCCGGTGATCGCCGGGGCGCCGCGCATCTCCAGTCAGTATGACGACGACATCGAGTATGTTCAGGATCTGGGGCTTTTCGCAGTGGGGTGGCCGGTGCGAGTGGCCAACCCCATCTACCGTGAGGTCATCGTGCGCGTACTGGGGCACGCGGTGCAACGCGATCTGGAACTGGACCCGCGCGAGTACCTGGGCGCGGACGGGCGCATCGACATGGGGCGGCTGCTGCGGCGCTTCGCCGTATTCTTCCGCGAGAACGGCGAGGTCCTGGAGGGGGACATGGCGTACCATGAGGTGGCGCCGCAGCTCGTGATGATGGCGTTCTTGCAGGGGGTGGTGAATGGCCACGGGCAGGTGGCGCGGGAGTACGGGCTGGGGCGCGACCGGATCGACCTGCTGCTCCAATGGCCGTACGAGGAGGATGGCAAGCGGCACTGGCAAAAGGAGGCGCTGGAACTGAAGGTCTGGCGAGACAAGCGGAAGGACCCGCTGGAGCAGGGACTTGACCAACTCGATGGGTACCTGGACCGGCTGGTATTGCCCGGGGGCTATTTGGTCATCTTCGACCGGCGCAGCAGCAGCGGCCCGCTGGCGGAGCGGGTGCGGATCGAGCCTGCGCAGACGCCCAAGAGTCGCTCGGTGACCGTGCTGCGCGCGTAAGGCAACCCGTGCCTGCTTCTTCAGAAGCTGACCTTGCCCTTGACGAATACTTCGGTGGCCCCGGCTGCCGGGTCGCCGAACTTGGTCGATCGGTCCCCCAGAAGCACGAAGCTCCCGGCGGTTAGCTCGGTGCCGTCCCACACGTGCCAGATGATCTGGGGAAAAAGCACCCCGGTCGGGGCATAATCATCCCAGAACCCAGAGTTTGCGTCGTAGGAGGGCAGCTTCAGCACGGCGAAGAGCCGGAAGAGCAGCCGCTCGGAGAGCACCTTCACGTCCACCCCGCCCACCAGGTAGTCCCCGATCCGCGACTCCACCCGAGGCGATTCGGCGATATCCGTGGCGTCGCGCCGCGGCCGGGCCGCCCGTCCCGCCCCGAACTCGTCGATGAAGCCGTGCACGTACTGAAGGTTCAGGTAGACGTGCCCGCCGATGGCGTAGTCCGCCCCCAGGGTCGCCTTCACGAAGGGCGTGCTCTCCACCACCAGGGGGTGGGTCACGCAGGTCGGCCTCTTGCCGCTGCCGGCCTGCACCGGCTGCACGTTCCCCGGACATACCGGTGTCCCCAGCGGCAGCGTTACCCCCGCCGCCCCGAGCGTCGATTCCAGGTACGTCCGTGGCCCGAAGGGGTTCTGGATGCCCTCGTAGATCGCCAGCCCGATCGGCTGCGGAAAATTCACCGCCGCCTCGGCCCACCACCCTGCCCCGCCGAGTTTTTCGATCGACCCGGCCCCCTCGACGCCCAGGATGTCCACCCGCGGGTACACCACCTCGGTCATGACCTGCGCATCGAACGGCTTGCCTCCCGGCGCCCGGTCCGCCACGGTCCACGCCGAGGTCGGAATCCCGAACCGCCCGTGGTAGTAGGACAGCGCCACGTCCTGTCCCAGCAGCTTGGCCGCCGCCCGCAAGGCGTACTGTGCGTTGGCGAAGGATACCTCGGGCTGCAACACCTGGGCGTTGATGGTCAGGCTGCCGCCGCCGTTGTAGACCATGGCCCGCTCGGCATCGATGGCCGCGCGCACCGCCTGGTCGGTCACCGGCGCCGGACGCAGGGGATCCAGCAACGCCACCGGGGCGCTCCGCGGCAGCTGCGCGGGCCGGAAGATGGGCACCGCCACTGCCGTGAAAATAAGATCCCCAAAGGGGTTCCAGTCGAGCTTGATCATGTTGTTCGCCAGCGCCTTGCCAAAAAGCAGCGGGTCGGACAGATCCAGCGTGTTGATGTTGGACACGGGGTTGAACTTGTCGGCCGCCCCCCAGGGCACCACCTGCCTGCCGATGCGCAGGTCCACGTGGGGCAGCAGGTTGTTGATGTCGATGTAGGCCCCGTGCACTTCCAGGTAGTAGGGGTCCACCCGCTCGCGCAGGGTGGTCGAGTCCAGGTCCTTCAGGTCGGAGAACCCGTAAAGCGCCAGCTCGGCATCGGCCACCGCCTTGATCTTCGGCGAGAGGGTCAGGGCCAGGGCGGCGCGGATGCGGTTCTCGTTGCGCGAGAAGCCGTTCTTCAAAAGCTGCCACTGCGAGGGCAGGCCCACGTCGTAGCGTGGCTCCCCGGCGATGCGGTAGCGGATGTCGGCGGAGATCCACCCGGTGACCTTGAGGTCGATCTCCCCCCAGGCCGGGGCGGCCCCCAGGAAGATAACGGTGAACAGGGACAACGCAAAAATCAGGTTTTTCATCGGCGAACCGGCCTAGCCCTTTTGCAGGGCACGCACGCTGAAGGCATCGTCGGGCACCCCGGCGTTGAACTTGCTATCGAGGAGGATCATCTCGGTGGTGTGATCGTTGCGCCGGTGGTCGATGAAGACCAGGCGGTGGGGCGAAGCGAAAGGCGCCCCGGGGTCGGCGCGGAACTCGCCGCGGGTCTGGGTGCGCATCTTCTTGCCGGTGGCGTCGTAGGACTCGATCTTGGTGATGGCGTAGGTCTTGGCATCGACCCACAGCTTCATTTTTGGGAACTCGGGCTTCAGTCCCGGGCGCGGGGAGAGTTCCAGCACCAGGC
Source organism: Polyangia bacterium (assembly GCA_038231615.1). Classification (GTDB taxonomy): domain Bacteria; phylum Myxococcota_A; class Polyangia; order Palsa-1104; family JAEUJZ01; genus JBBRLA01. The sequence goes on from JBBRLA010000212.1 coordinate 4,715, forward strand.
TTTCCCCTTCGGGGCCGACGAGCTTCGCCTGCCATTGGGAACTGAACTCCACGGAAGACATCTCCTCGGAAGAGACGTCGGAGCCCATGAAGCTCTGGTTGGCCTGGCTGGACCCGATGCGGCGCACGCGGTTGCCGAACGCCGGCAAGAGGGCATACATGGTGTTGGCGTTCTCCACCAGCACGCCCATGCCCTTGATGTCCCCTGGGGCCAAAAAGCGCACCATCCGCTTGGGCCCTTTTTGGGTGGTGGAGAACTCGATCTCGCGGGTCTGACCCGAGGGTTCCTTGATGAGCATCTTGAAGTGAAAGTAGGCGTCCTGGAAGGCGCCACTGGCTTTGTCTGCGCGGCGCAGGATCTCATCGGGCGAGACGGCGCCGACCGCGGGGGCCTCGGCGCGGGCCGTGCCGGGCAGCGCGGGGGCCAACCACAGAAGCCCCACGCAGAGACCCAGGCAAAGCCCGAAGCGGGGGACCATCCAGGGGACATTCAGGGAAGAGCGGGAGCACATCGACATGGGTTGTTTACTCCTCGAATCCAGGTCGCGATCCGACGCGGTTCAGGCAGAGGGCGGGCACGATGGACCCTCAGTGCGCGTAAGCGCGGGGACCAGCAAGAAAGTGAAGATGGCCGACAAGAGCAGGCCGGCACCGGCCAGGCCGCCAAAGAGTCGCAGGGGCGGCGAGTTGCCCAGCACCAGCACGCCCAGGCCGACGGCCAGCAGCACCGCGGTGATGAGCAGAATGGGCCCCACCACGCGGATCACCTCTTCCCGGGGGTTGCGGCGCAGATACCAGATATAGTGCATGGCGAAGTCAGCCCCCGAGCCCATCACGATGGAACCCACCAGGGAGGTTCCGATATCGATAGGCTGGCCGATGAAACCCAGGACCCCGAAGACCGCCCCCAGGGAAAGCGCCGCCGGGGTCACGCACATCACCGCCGCGCCGACCGAGCGCAGGGAGAGCAAGAGCAGCACGAACACCGCGGTCAGCGAGACCCGCAGGCTGGCCCACTGGTTGCGTTCCACCGCCCGGGAGAAACCGCGGTCGAGGACCGGCTCGCCTGAGACGATACCGGTAAGGGTGGACTGGGTCTCCTGGGCGTTGCCGGCATCGGAGGCACGGGTCGGCTCGGCGGGGTTCAGGAAGTTGGCCAGGACCAGTTCCACCGCGGCCCGGCGGGACGCATTCGTGCCGGTCGAGATGGGCATCTTGCGGTTGCCGGCGTAGACCCCCGCGGCGGCCAGCACCTGATCGATGCCCTGATCCAGCAAACCGGCCTGCCGGACGGCGGCCATCCGCGCGTCCACGGCGGCCAAAAACACTGCCGCCGCATCGGCGCTCATGCCGCCGGGCAGGGTCTGCCTGACCCAGGCCGCGTCCCTACCGCTGTTTGTGCCTTCCTGGGCCAAGGCAGCCAGAAGGGCTGCACGGTTGGCGTCGGGCAGCGCAGTGCCATCCTCCCCGGCCAGAGTTTCGCGCAAAACCTTGCGGTAGGCGGCTGCATCGCGGGGGGAGGCGGCGGCGGTGCCCGAGGCGGCGGCGCCGGCCCGGAAGCGACGCAGGGTCTCGACCATGACCGCGTGGCGCATCTTGGCGGCGCCGGAGGACAGGGCGAAAAGGGGCGAGAGGCTCCACACGGCTTCGTCCGCCACTTCATCCAGGGTCGGGGGGCGGAGGCTGTACGGCCAGCGCTTCGCCAGATAATCCTCGATCCCCGCCAGGGCCAGGCGCGGGTCGCCGGCAATGCGCACGTGAAGCAGGGCGTTCCGATGGTCTGGGTCGAGAAGTTGCTTCAGCGAGGGCTCGCCATCGAGAAAGGCCATCAGGTTGCCGATCTGATCGCGCCGGGAGGGCAACCCCTTGCTGTTGGCCATGGCCTCGGAGACCATGGCGATGGGGGCGGTGATGGACTGCACCTGGGTCACCCCCGGCAATGATCGGGCGAAGGCGGACAGGCGTTCCAGCTCGCGCAGGGCCAGGGGATCGAGCACGTCGCCGCTCACTGCGACCTGCAAGAACTTGGAACCGCCAAAGCGGGTATCCAGGAACACCTGCGCCTGCGCCGGGGGCGATCCCTTCTGGAAAAAGGCGCTCGGCTCCATGCGCACGGTGATCTGGCTGCCGTAGCGGGCGAAGAGGGCCAGCAGCACGGCGCAGGTCGACAGCACCGGTACCCGGCGCCGCTGGGCAAAGTCCCACACAAAGTGCAGCCCCTGCCCCAGGAAGCGCAGCTCGAAGGGCCTTTGGGAGGGTCGCGGCCAGCGCGCCACTGCCGCCGGGAGCACGGTCAGTGCCAGCAGCCAACAAACGCCGATGCCGGCGGCGCAGGTCAAGCCGAAGGATCGCATCGGCTGGACGTTCATCACCATGAAGGACAGGAAGCCCAGGGCGGTGGCGGCGGCGGCGATGGTGACCGGCGGGCCCGCGATGGCCACGGCCTGCCGGGCCGCGTCCACTCCCGTGTGGGTGTAGCGCAGGATGTAGTAGCGCCCGAGGATGTGGATGGCATACTGGCTGCCGGCGGCGAAGAGCACCACCGGGAGCATGGCGCTGACCACGGTGAAGGGCTGGCCGAAGAAGCCCATGCCGCCGGTGACTACGATGCCCGCGGCGGCGACCGTGCCCACCGATAGGACCACCGCGAGCCAGTCGCGGAACGAAATGAGCACAATGGCGAAGAACACCAGAAGCGAGATCGGGGTGAGGTGGCGGACGTCAACCTGGGTGGCGTCGTAGATTGCCTGCCCGGCGAAGGGGGCGCCGCCGTAATACAGCTGCGAACCCTTCATCTCCGCCGTGGCGATGCGCTGGGCATTCAGGGCCACACCGCGGGTGCTGGCGCCATCGGCCAGGAAGACCAAAACCAGGGCCGCCTTGCCGTCTCGCGAGACGATGTTGCCGCTGACCTGGGACAGCGAAAGGGCGCGGGTGGCGAGCTTGTACAGGGTGGCCTCATCGGTGGGGATGGGCTTGGGGACGAGCGGGCGGATCTCGACACCCCCGGCGCTGGGCACCAGGTCGGTCATGGTGCTCAGCGACACCACGCGGTCCACCCCAGCGGTGTTCTTCAGCCCCTGGGAAAGGCGGTCCAGACGGCCCAGCATGTCGGCCGAAAACACCGCCTGCCCCGGCGGCGGCTCGATGCCGATCAGGGCCACGCGCAGCGCCCCGAAGCGGCGGGCCACGTCTTTGAAGGCGGTCACATCGGGTTCGCCGGAGGGCAGGAAGGTGAGGATGTCCTCTTCTTCATGCAAGCGACGCAGGCCCACGGAGCCGGCCACGATAAGGAGCAAGGCGAGAAATAGGGTCGCCCGAGGATGTGCCGCGGGGAACCCTGCCAAAGCAGTGAAGAAGCGGGCGATTCCAGAGCGTCGTGATGTCAGCACGGTCAGCGCGAACGCTAGCGCCTTTTCGCGGGGCCAGCAAGGTGCGGATCCGCACCCTGTCAAGTGGGTTTATTTATCAATCGGCGGCCAGCCGGCGGCATTTCAGGGCCGGTACAACGCATGCAGGGTGTGAAGTTAGTTGACGATCCGGCCTCTCTCTGGTAGACCATCGGTCTGTTTGATTTCCCACTCCCATCCCGGTCGCCGTTCTTTTCGATTCGGCCGCTCCGCGTACATCGTCAGGCCCCTGGGCCTCTGGAGGCATTCCCTTGATCTCGTGTTTGCTCGGTGTGTCCGGTCCAATCCCGCTGGCCTCGTCGGCGAGCACTGCCGTGTGGGCCCTCTGGGCAGACGGGGCCGCCCCAGCGGGGGGCCTGGGCGGGCTTTTCGGCGGCCTGGGCGCTTTCGGGCAGCTCACGCCGCTCTTGATCATGTTTGGCATCTTCTACTTCCTGCTCATCCGGCCGCAGCAGAAGAAACAGCGCGAGCACCAGGACTGGTTGAAGTCGCTGAAGAAGGGCGAGGAAGTGGTCACCACCGGGGGCCTGGTCGGCAAGATCTCCGGCCTTACCGACCAGTACGTGACGCTGGAACTGCAAGAGAAGGTGCGCGTCAAGGTGCTCCGCACCCACATCTCGGGAAAACCCCCAGCACCCGGGCAGCCATCGGCGGAGCCGGCCAAGTAGGACCCGCCCGTCGCTTCCATCCAAGGGTGCTACAGGTCATGATGAGCCGACATGGCAAACGGGGCCAACCGGCCCGACGGGGTGTAAAAACCCCCAGGCCCACAGTGAGCCACTAAGGGAGCTTCGAGAATGGAGCGGTCCTGGATTTACCGCGTTCTGGCCTATACCTTGATCACGGTCGCGTCCGTGGTCATCCTCATACCGTCCGTCGCCGACTGGACCCACAAGAGCAACCAGTTGCCGGCGTGGTTCAAGAAGGCGGTGAACCGCAAGATCGCCCTCGGGCTGGACTTGCAGGGCGGGCTGCATCTGGTCTACGAGGTCCAGTGGGAAAAAGCGGTCACGGACAAGGCCGACCGCCTGGCCTCCCAGATCGAAGAGGATTTGACCAAGAACAAGCGCGTCAAGGGCGTCAAGGTGAACCACTTCGGGTCGGGCGCCGAGTCGGAACTGCGCATCCATTTTACCGATAAGAACGACCTGAAGAAGGTGGACAACGCCTTTTCCCGCAAGTACGCCCGCGACCTGACCGAGGAAAGCCGCGACCTGGAAAAGGGCGACATCGTCTTCAAGATGGACGCCGACGCCATCGCCGAGTTGCGCGACTACGCCATCGCCCAGGGCGTCGAGACCATCAAGGGGCGCGTCGACAAGATGGGCGTGTCCGAGCCGGTGGTCCAGCGCAAGCAGAACGACATCATCGTCGAGTTGGCGGGCCTGGGCCAGGGCGACTTCGAGCGGGTCAAGAACCTCATCGGCAAGACCGCGCAGCTCGAGTTCAAGATCGTCGACGACGGCACCCAGTACATGAAGGTGCTGGCGGCGTATGCCGAAAGCCAGAAGGACAAGTTCCCGGGCCTGGATGTGGGCTATGACGCCTGGACCGGGAAGGACGCGGCGCAGGGGGCGCAGCATCAGGACGACTTCCTGAAGGCCAAGGACAAGAACGTCATCGAAAGTTTCCTCAAGTCGCTGCCGCCGGACAGGGCGGTGCCGGCCGATCACGAGATCCTCTTCGAACAGACCGCCAAGCGCAACGACGACGACAGCGAGACCAAGGACAAGATCTGGCGGACCTACTACCTGCACCGCCGCGCCGAGCTGACCGGGGAATACCTGACCGACTCGGAGGTACAGTGGGACTCCAACACCGGCCGCCCCGAGGTGTCGATCACCTTCGACAACGAGGGCGCCACCATCTTCGAGAAGGTGTCGGGCAGCAACATCGGCCGCAAAATGGCCATCATCCTGGACGACAAGGTAACCTCGGCGCCGACGCTGGAGGGCCGCATCGGCGGCGGGCATGCGCGCATCACCCTGGGGGGGTTTCAGGACCCGTTCCAGCTTCAGCAGGAGGCCAAGGACTTGGTCACCGTGCTGCGGACCGGCGCGCTGCCGGCGCCGCTGAAAAAGACGTTCGAGACGCAGGTCGGGCCGACCCTGGGCGCCGAGCAGGTGAACCGCGCCAAGACCGCCATGGCGGTGGGGACGCTGGCGGTCATTCTGTTCATGCTCATCTACTACCGCACCGCGGGCCTCATCGCCGACGTGGCCATGGTCTTCAACGTGGTGTACCTGCTCTCGGTGCTGGCGCTCTTGCAGGCGACGTTGACCCTGCCGGGCATTGCGGCAGTGGTGCTGACCATCGGCATGGCGGTGGACGCGAACATCATCATCTACGAGCGCATCCGCGAGGAACTGCGGGCGGGCAAGACGCCGCGCGGCGCGGTGGAGGCCGGGTTCGGGCGGGCGTTCTGGACGGTCTTCGATGCCCACGTCACCAACCTGGTGGCCGGCATCGTCCTTTACTCGTACGGCACCGGCCCGATCCGCGGTTTCGCCGCGTCGCTCATGGCCGGCATCGTCTGCAACCTCTTCACCTCCGTCTGGGTGTCGCGGGCGATGTTCGACTGGATGGTCGGGCGCAAGCGCGCCTCCACGCTGAGCATTTAAGGTCGAGGACATGGCCCAAAAAACGACATTCTTCGAGCTGATCAAGCCCGACCACAACTTCGACTTCGTCGGCAAGACAAAGCCGCTCTTGAAGGTCTCGGCGCTCCTCGTGCTCTTCTCGTTCCTGATGCTGCCGATCAACTCGGCCATCAAGAGCCGGGGGCATGCGCTGAACTTCGCCGTGGACTTCCGCGGCGGCACCGAGATGCAGGTGGAGTTCACCAAACCCTTTAACGCGCAGGAGATCAGCGCGGCGCTGGAGGCGGGCAACTTCAAGGATTCTGAAGTGGTGCCGTTGCCGCAGTTCCAGAACTCCTTCCTGGTGCGCTTCACCGCGGTATCGCCGCTGACTCCAGAGCAGGTGGAGCAGGCGGAGAAGACGCTGCGGGCCAAGCTGGGGAACGAGACGGTGCGCAAGTTCGAGTTCTCCAAGGGCGGCGACAAGGCGTACCTGCGCCTGTCCAAGGCGGTGGAGCCGGCGCAGATCTCGGCGGACCTGCGGAGCATCGGCATCGAAGTGGCACCCGAGCAGGTGCAGCGCTTCGGGCGGCCGGAGGACCACGTCTACGAGTTGGTGCTGGTGGGTTTGGACAAGGAGGTCAGAAAGGCACTGGACGCCAAGCTTGGCCAGGGGGCCGTGAAGTCGATCCCCAGTTCAGAGTCGGTGGGCGAGAAGGCGGGGAAGGAGCTGCGGGACAACGGGATCATCTCGCTGCTGGCGGCGATCGGCTTCATCATGCTGTACATCCTGGTGCGGTTCGACTTCCGCTACGGTCCGGGGACGGTGGTGGCGCTCTTGCACGACGCCATCCTGGTGATGGGGGCGTTCGCGATAAGCTACAAGGAGTTTTCGCTGACGACGATCGCGGCGATCTTGACGGTTATCGGATATTCGATGAATGACACGATCGTGGTGTTCGACCGCATCCGGGAAAATGCCAGCAAGCTGCGAGACAAGAAATTCCCGGAGATCGTGAACATCTCGGTGAACGAGACGCTGTCGCGGACCATCCTGACCTCGGCGACGGTGTTCTTCGTGACGGCGGCGATGCAGGCGTTCGGTACGGGGGTCATCCGGGACTTCGGGTTCGCGATGAACGTGGGCGTCATCGTGGGGACGTACTCGTCGATCTTCGTGGCCAGCCCCATTCTCATCTGGCTGAACGACAAGTCCCTGGCCTCGCAGAAAAAAGTCGGCAGCAGAGTCTGACCCCAGCCCCTATTCAGGTCCGCAGCTCCCTTCCCTCCTCCTCCATCCAGAGTGCCAAAAAGTCATCTCAAGCAAGAAGCACATGGCCGGAGCAGATTTTGGCGCACCCCCACAGCGACCGAGGGAGCGTACTACTGTACGTGACCGACGGAGCGAGGAGGTACGCCAAAAGCTGCCCGGCCAGGTGCTTCTGTTACCCGAGGCCGGGTTTGGGGCCTGAGTGCCACTCCACAACAGAAACCCCCAGGATCAGGCGATCGCC
>JBBRLA010000213.1:0-12204 GCA_038231615.1 Polyangia bacterium
ACCGGGGCCTGCGCGGCGCCCGTCGTCAGGTAGACGTAGCGGAAGTCGTTCATCGAGAGCTCGCGGCCCTTGACCGACACCGCCGTGGTGTCGCTGACCGTCCCCGGGCCTCGCCCGCCCCCGCCCAGCCTGTTGACCGACTGCGGCCCGAAGCTGATGAGGAACACGGCAATGACGATGCCGAAGAGGAGATAGATGAGGAGCGACTGGGACGACCGTCGCATCTGCTCGAGCATGAAGAAGAACCTCCGGGGTGGCGCTGACTTACGGGGACGTTGGGGCGGCGAATCTAGCACAGGGGAACGCCCCGTTCGGCGAGAGCGCTGCGCCTTGGCTGACCGGGTGGGCCGTGATAGACGTGGCCCTCTCCCGGCCCTGCGGCCAGACGGTCGATCCGGCTGAAAATTCCACGAAAACCATGCTGTTAGACTGGGTCTACGGGCTCTTCTCGAACGACCTCGCCATAGACCTGGGGACGGCGACGACGCTGACCTACGTCCGCGGCAAGGGCATCGTGTCGAACGAGCCGTCCGTGGTGGCCGTCCAGCGCAACGGCAACGGCACCAAGAAGGTCCTGGCCGTCGGCCGCGCCGCCAAGGAGATGCTGGGCCGGACGCCCGGGAACATCGCCGCCGTGCGCCCCATGAAGGACGGCGTCATCGCCGACTTCGAGGTCACCGAGGCGATGCTGCGCTACTTCATCGTCCAGGCCCACAACCGGCGCACCCTGGTCAAGCCGCGGATCATCATCTGTGTGCCCTCGGGCATCACCGAGGTCGAGAAGCGCGCCGTCCGCGACTCGGCGCTGGCCGCGGGGGCCCGGGAGGTCTACCTCATCGAGGAGCCCATGGCCGCCGCCATCGGGGCCGGCCTGCCCATCACCGAGCCCTCGGGCAACATGATCGTCGACATCGGCGGCGGGACCACCGAGGTGGCGGTCATCTCCCTGGCCGGCATCGTCGTCTCCAAGTCGATCCGGGTCGGCGGCGACAAGATGGACGAGGCCATCATCCAGCACATCAAGCGCAAGTACAACCTCCTCATCGGCGAGCGCACCGCCGAGGACATCAAGAAGCAGATCGGGTCGGCGTATCCCCTGGACGAGATCCTCACCGTGGACGTCAAGGGCCGCGATCTGGTGGCCGGGGTGCCCAAGACCCTGACCATCAACTCCGACGAGATCCGCGACGCCCTGGCCGAGCCGGTCAATGCCATCGTCGAGGCGGTTCGCGTGGTCCTCGAGCGTACCCCCCCCGAACTCTCCGCCGACATCGTCGACAAGGGCATCGTCCTTTCGGGGGGCGGGTCGCAGCTCAAGAACCTCGACGTGCTGCTCCGGGAAGAGACCGGCCTTCCGGTGATGGTCTCCGAGACCCCGCAGCTCGCCGTGGTGCTGGGCACCGGCAAGGCGCTGGATGAGCTGAAGCTGCTCAAGGAAGTCACCATATCGTGAAGCGGTGACGCGATCTGGCCCACACGGGAATTGAAGGAGGACCGTTGACGCTGTCACGGCGAGCACGGGAATTTCTGCTCGTCCTGGGGCTGCTTGTGCTGCCCGCGTTCCTCTTGCGTGCCAGTGTGAAGGCGCCGGAGAACCTGAACCCCCTCGATCGTTCGGTGCTCCGCTTGACCGCGCCCCTTCAGTCGGGCCTCATTCGGGTCTTCGCCGCCATCACCGACATCTGGCATCACTACCTCGAACTGGTCAACCTTAAACAGAAGAACGAGGTGCTGGAACGGGAAAACCAGGGGTTGCGCACAAAGCTCCAGGTCCTTTCCCTGCGGGTCGACCGCGGGGACCGGCTCGAGCGGCTCCTCGACCTGCGCAGCGAACTGACCGCCGAGACCGTGGCCGCCCGGGTCATCGGCGTCGAGACCGCTAAGTTCCGCGTGATGCGCGTCCGGGTGGACCGGGGCAGCGCCGATGTGAAAGCCGGGATGCCGGTCCTGGCCCTGGGGGGCGTGATCGGGCGGATCTACCGCACCTTCGGTCCCTACTCGGATGTTCTGCTGGCCGTCGATCCCCGTTCGTCCATCGACGTGCTGCTCCCCCGGGTCGGCAGCCGCGGCGTGCTCAAGGGCAACGCCTCCGAGGACCGCTATCGTTGTAAGATCGATTACCTCCTGCGCCAGGACGAAGTGAAGCTCGGGGACGTGGTCGTGACCTCCGGGCTCGGCTCGATCTTCCCGCCGGACTTCCCGGTGGGCAAGGTGGTACAGATTCGCAAGCAGGACTTCGGCCTCTATCAGGAAGTGACCGTCGAACCCTCCGTGGACTTCGGCAAGCTGCGCGAGGTGCTGATTCTTTTGGCCCCGCCCCCGCCGCCGGACCCCGACGCCGGCAAGCGCCCTCCCGACGAGGCCCGCGGCCTTGGAGCGCCCCGATGAACCCCATGGGCCAAGGCCGCCGATGAACCTTGTCCGGGCACTGGGGCTTCTTTGCGCCGCCTTCCTGGGGCTGCTCTTGTGCACCACCCTGCCCGTCCTTCTGCCCGGGCGCGTGCCCATGCCCGACGTGGGGCTCCTGGTCGCCATGCACGCCGGGCTGACCTGCCGCAGAAGCGGCGGGTCCGCGTTTTCCGTGCGCGATGCCAGCCCGGCGGCGATGGCCGGCCTGGGTTTTGCATTGGGCTACTTGGTTGACCTCATGGGCGGCGGTCCCAAGGGGCTCAACGCCCTGGGCCTGACGGTCTTCATCCTGGTGTTGCGCAGCGCCGCGACGCAACTTCTGGTGCGCGGCGTAGGCTTCGTGATGACCTTCTCCGCCCTGTGCGCCCTGGGCTACGGCCTGCTCTTCTGCGCCCTGCGGTCCTTTGCCGACCCACAACTCGGCCTCGCGGGGCTTCTGGCCATTCCCGGGCAGGTGGCAGCCACCGCGCTCTGCGCGCCGCTGGTCTTTGCCCTGCTCCGCCGCGTCGATCGACGGCTCTGGCGGGATCCGCGATCCCGGGGACTCTCCCTATGAAAAAGCTGAAGCACAAGGGGGAGAAGCTGCGCTTCGAGCCCGAGGACGCCCACCGCACCCTGGGGGGGCGGTTGCGCGGACGCGGGCCCATTCCCGCTGGGGAAAATCGTCTGGACCCGCGCCTCAGGCAAGCCTCTTTGCTGATTCTCGCGACCTTCGTGCTCCTGTCAGGGCGCCTCATCTACCTGCAGGTCTTCTGCGGCGAGCAATACTACCGCCGCAGCACCGACAACTTCGTCAAGGAGATCGAGCAGCCCGCGGTGCGCGGGCAGATCCGCGACCGCAACGGCAAGGTGCTGGCCGAAAACCGCCCGTCCTACGGCGTTTCCGTCACCCCGCGCTACCTCACCGACGAAGCATTGCGGCGCCTGCGGCATTACCTCGACCTTTCCGACGACCAGTTTGCCACCCTCTGGCACAAGATCGAGAGCAAGAAGGGGCTGGAACGCTATCGCGCCGTCCTGGCGTTCGACGACATCACCCGCGACCAGATGGCCATGCTCGAATCGGAGAAGCAGGACCTGCCGGGCATCGAGGTCGAGGTGCGGGCCCACCGCAGCTACCCCCTCGGCCCCCTGGCGACCCACCTGGTGGGTTATCTGAACATGATCAGCGCCGAGGACCTGTCCCAGCACAAGGCGGGCAGCTACCACCCGGGGGACTACATCGGCCGATCCGGCCTGGAGCGGCTGCTGGAGTCGCACCTGCGGGGCGCCGCCGGGTCCGAGAAGGTGATCGTGGACGCCCGGGGGCAGCGCAAGTCGAACGCCGAGCTGATCAAGTTCATCGGCGGCGGCGAGACCCGCAAGGACCCGGCCCCCGGCAACAACGTGGTGCTGACCCTCGATCTGGAACTGCAAAAGATCCTGCAAGGGGCCCTGGCCAAGCACCAGTCCGCCGCCGCCGCCGTGGTCGAGGTGGAGACCGGCAGGGTGCTGGCGCTGGGTTCCTATCCCGGGCCGGATCCCAACGTCCTGACCGGGCGGCTCAGCTTCGCCGAGGCAGAGCGACTCTCGACCGACCTGTTCCACCCGCTTTTGGACAAGACCCTGAGGGAGAACTACTACCCCGGCTCGACCTTCAAGATCGTGCCCGCGCTGGCCGCGCTGGAGGACCACCTCATCAACCCCGAGGAGAAGGTCGTCTGCCGGGGAAGCTACGACCTGGGCCGGCACGCCTTCCACTGTATGAAGTCGCACGGCCCGATGAACCTCCATGACGCCGTGGTCCAGTCGTGCAACGTCTACTTCTATCACCTGGCGGAAAAAGTCGGGATCGACCGGATGGCCAAGACCGCCCAGCAGTTCGGCTTCGGCCAACCCACCGGCTTCGGTTTGGGCGAGGTGCCCGGCTTCGTCCCCACGGTGGACTATTACAAGCAGCACGGCGGCTTCCGGGTGGGTTATGCCCTGAACACCGCCATCGGGCAGGGTTCGGTCAAGGTGACGGTGCTGCAACTAGCGATGGCCTACTCCGCCATGGCCAACGGCGGGCGCCTGTACAAGCCGCTGATCGTCGATCGAGTCGAGACCCCCTCCGGGGCGGTGGTCGAGCAGTATTCCCCCGAACTCAAAAGCCGCCTCTCGGCTTCGCCGGACGCGATGGAACGCATCCGGGCGGCGCTGCATGGGGTGGTGAACGACCCCAAGGGCACGTCCTACACGGCCCACATCGAAGGGCTGGACGTGGCCGGCAAAAGCGGCACCGCCCAGGTGCGCAAGAACCACAAGGGCGAGGCCACTGGCTGGGACACCGGGAACGACCATGCCTGGTTCGCCGGCTTCGCCCCTTCCCGCCACGCCAAGATCGCCGTGGCCGTGCTGGTCGAACACGGCGGCCTGGGCGGGCACGTGGCCGCCCCGACCGCCATGGAGATCATCCGCGGCTACTTCAACCAGGTCGCCCGGGAGCAGCGGCCCAAGGTGGTGTTGGAGGACAACCCGGTGCGCCTGAAGACCCCCCTGCCGACCGCCAGCGGGGTGCGGTGACCAGAAGCTGATGTGGAACGCCCTGCGCAAGCTCAAGGTCCAGTTCGACTGGCCGCTCTTTTTGTCCGTGCTCTCCATCGTGACCATCGGGCTGGTGAACCTGTACTCGGCCACCCGGGTGGCCCCCAGGGGCCTCTTTGTCCAGCAGCTCTTCTTCTACGGCATCGGGACCGTCCTTTTCGTGGCCGTCGCGGCCATCGACTACCGGATCATCCAGCGTTACGTTTGGCCGATCTACGCCCTGGTGGTGCTGGCGCTCTTGCTGGTGCTTTTCAGCGGCAAGACGGTGAACGGGTCCCGGCGCTGGCTGGGGCTTGGCAACTTCGGCATCCAGCCGTCGGAACTTATGAAGATAGCCCTGATCCTGGCGTACGCCAGGCTTTTCTCGGGCGACCCCCTGGACCTGGAATTCCGCCCCTGGCGCTACGCCCTGGCCTGGCACGTCATCCTGGGCGTGCCGGCCCTGTTGATCCTCAAACAGCCGGATCTGGGGACGGCGCTGATCTGTGTCCTCATCTCCGCGACCATGCTCGTGGTGGTGCGCCTGCGGCCGGCGGTGAAGGCGGCGGTGATCGGCTTCGACCTGTCTGCCGCCGCGCTGGTGTTCCTTTTCGGGCTGAAGGCCTACCAGAAGAAGCGGCTGCTGACCTTTCTCGACCCCGCCGCCGATCCGACGGGCGCAGGCTGGCACTCCCGACAGGCCATCTTCGCCATCGGCAGCGGTCGCTGGTTCGGCAAGGGGTTCATGAAGGGGACCCAGAACCAGCTCCAGTTCCTGCCCGAACACTGGACCGACTTCCCCTTCGCAGTGTGGGCCGAGGAGTGGGGCCTGGTGGGATGCTTGATTCTCCTTATATGCTATCTGGTGCTGCTCATCTGGGCCCTCAACCTGGCCAACGAGGCCCGCGACCGCTTCGCCCGCAACCTTACCCTGGGCTGCACCAGCCTGCTCTTCTGGCACGTGACCATCAACATCGGGATGGTCAGCGGCGTGGCCCCGGTGGTCGGCGTGACCCTGCCCCTCATCTCCTACGGCGGTTCCAGCCTGCTGACGGTGCTCATGGTCCTGGGCCTGCTGATGAACGTGTCCATCCGGCGCTATTCGTACTGATGCCCTGCGGCGGGTACCGTCGCCCTGTGGTATCATCAAGGTGGTGTTTCGCAGCATTTTACGGCTCCTGGTCCCGGCCCTGTGGCTGATGTCGGCCTTGCCGGCCCGCGCCGACGTGTGGTCGTACGAGGACAAGGATGGGGTCATCCACTTCACCAACATCCAGCCCCGGGGCGAGACCGCCCATCGCTGGCAGGTGAGCTACCGCACCGGCCCCGGCAAGGCCCAGACCACCTCGCCGGCCATCGCCGGCCAGGGCGGGTCCAGCTATTCCGGCTGCCGGCAGTCTCGTGCCGACGTGGTCCCGGCCACTGACCGGCGGCCCGATCGCTATACCCGCTACGACGCGTTCATCGCCGAGGCCTCGGCCCTTTACTCCATCCCGCAGACGCTGATCCGGGCGGTCATCAAGGCCGAGTCGGATTTTGACACCCGGGTGGTTAGTTGCGCCGGTGCCCGCGGCCTCTTGCAGATCATGCCGGACGAGGAGCGGGAGCAGCACATCACCGACGTGTTCGATCCCCGCCAGAACATCCTGGGGGGGGCACGCCTCTTGCGGCTGCACGCCAACCGTTTCAAGGGCGACCTGGTCCTGACCATTGCCGCCCACCACGCCGGGGACGGGGCGGTGCGCAAGTACGGCGGGGTGCCGCCATATGCCACCACCCAGTCCTACGTCCGCGCGGTGCTGAAGCATTACCAGCGCTACAAGGAAAAGGGGGCCCCGACGGGCCTGTCCAATGCCACCGCTTCGAGCAGCGGCTGATGGGCGCGGCGAAGCGCCAAGCGCCGCGGTGCTCGCTAAGCGCGGGCCGCTTGACGGCCCGGATGTTCCAGGTAGGGTGAGCGAGTGAGTGCGAGTGTAGGGCAGTGGAAGGAACGCGCTCCGCTGGTGCTGCTATGCGCCGTGGTGCTGGGCCCGCTTGTTGCCAGGGCGGAGGCGCCTGCCCCCGGCCCGGTGAGAGGGCCGTGGGAACTGGTGCGCAGTGACAGCGGCATCGTCGTCCATCGCTGCAAGGTCGCCGGCAGCAGCCTGCACGCCTTCCGCGGCGTGGGCCTCATCCAGGCACCGATCGCCTCGGTGCTGGCGGTGCTGGACGACTCCGACCACCGCAAGGAGTGGATGACGGATTCGATCGTCAATGCCCGTGTCCAGCGGATCGATCCCTTGAACGAGATCTTCTACAGCCGTACCGGCGCGCCCTGGCCGATCGCCCACCGGGACATCGTGTGCCAGGCCGCTACGACCTTCGACCCGGTGGCCCACCAGGTGCGCGTGGAGATCTTCTCGACCACCCACCCGGCCTACCCGGTGAAAAAGGGGGTGGTGCGCATGCCCTTCCTCCGCGGGCACTGGTACCTGTGGCCCGAACACGGTGGCGAGTGGACCCGGGCCGAGTACCAGATCCACGTCGATCTTGGCGGCAGGCTGCCGGACTGGATCATGAACCGGGTGACCCGGCAGGTCCCCCACGACACCCTTGTCGGCATGCGCCAGCAGATCAAGCGGCGCCGCTACCCGGAGTTCGAGAAGCGGGCCGCGCAAGTCCCAGACTATCAGAAAATTGTCGGGACCTTCCGGGCCCCGCCCAGGTAAGGACTACCCCGAGGCCTCGGATGCGAGCAGTTCGACCGGGACGACAATCCTGCGCGAAGCCGAGGACGGCGGGGGCATGAGAAGGCCCGCCTCGCTGAGCTGATCGAGCGACGAGAAGATCATCTCCCGGCTCACCGCGCGCTTGAGGTGCTTGCGGGCCAGGGCCACCATCTCCGTGACCGAGGTGTGGCCGTCTGCGTGGCGGTAGACCACGGCGACCAGCGCGCTCAGGCGATGGATCTCGTTGTGATGATGGTCACGGAAGACCAGCTCTCCTCCGGTTTCGGTACAGGGCAGGTCGATGTGTCGCGCGAGGGGCTTCATAGGTCGAACTCCAGCATGAAGTTTAGAGTAGAGCGCGGGTATCGTATCGTCTAAACCATGCGTGGGTCAATACTATTTCGTTTGTCTTTAATTCGGCCGGCCACCCTGGCGTGGCAATCGCGGTAGGGACAGCGATCGACCCGACCGATAGATCTGGCAGCTTGGCCGCGTGATATGATCAAACCGTGCGGATCTGCCTGAGCATCATCATCCCCGCCTATAATGAAGAAGCCCGCCTGCCGGGAACGCTGCGCGCCGCACAGGAGCATCTGCGCGAGCGGGGGCTGACGCATGAGACCTGTGAGATGCTGGTTGTAGACGACGGCAGCACGGACGGCACGGCGGCCGTGGTGGAGACCGCACAGGCTGCCGATCCCGGGCTGCGCCTTTTGCGCCTGCAACGAAACCGCGGCAAAGGCGCTGCGGTCAGGATGGGGATGCTGGCGGCACACGGGCAGCGGCGCCTGTTCATGGACGCCGACCTGGCCACGCCCATGTCCGAACTGCCCCGCCTGGAGGCGGCGCTGGATCAAGGCGCGGACATCGCCGTCGGCTCGCGCGCCGCCGACCACAGCCAGGTGGTTGTGCGACAGCACCCTCTGCGCGAAAACCTCGGCAAGGGCTTCAACCTGTTCATCCGGCTGCTGCTGCCGTTCGATCTGCGCGACACCCAGTGCGGCTTCAAGTTGTTCAGCGCCACGGCAGCGCAGACGCTGTTCCGCGACACCCGGATCGATCGGTTCGCCTTCGACGTCGAGATCCTGCTGCGCGCCCAGGGACGCTTCAAGGTCACCGAAGTCCCGGTCCTTTGGCACCACGTCGAACGTTCCAAGGTCCGCCTGGTTCGCGACGCCTCCCGCATGGCCTACGACGTGCTGCGCCTGCGCCTGGCGAACCGGCGCCAAGGCGGCTCTTGAGTCACCGCCCCAGCCGACGCAGCACCTCACGCACCGCCGGATGATCCGGCGCCAGCTGCAGCAGCCGATCGCGCACCCGATCACGCTCTGCCCAATGCGCCGGACCCCGCAGGTGGTAGAATAGGAGCAGCGCCACGTTGGCGCGCAAGCTCTCAGGAGATTCTTGCAGCATGCGCAATAGTTCATCGCCGACCTGCGCCACCAGCCGCTCATCCCCACCTTGCCGCTGCAGCCGATCGACCACGGAACGATCCACCGCGCTCGGGTCCAGAAGCTGGAAGCTTTGCGCCATCAGCAAAGGGTGGTGCCGGCGCTCGACATAGATGATCGCTGTGTCGCTCCAGTACACCGCGGCCCACGCAGGATCGTGAGCCAGGTAGGCGTGGGATTGATAGTTGGGCCGGTTCACCGCTAGCACCCACGTGACCCCATCCTCCTTGCGCATCTGGGCGAAAAGCCGCGGATCGCGGTCGGAATCCAGCGCTCGCATCATGAAGGACGGTGGGTACAGGGTGTCGTTCCTGCCATCCACCATCACCCGTACATCAGGCCATAGGTAGAAGATCGTGTACCCGCCCAGCTCGAAGGCGTTGACCACGGACCCGCGCAGGCGGTTTTGCTTGGCGAAGGCGAAGGCCCCCAGCGGGACCCGTTCAGGATCCGGGCCCAGCATCAGAGGGGAAGGGTGGCGCAGATACAGGATCAGCAGCAGAATGACGCCTGAAAGCGGACCCAGGAGCGAACCCAGCCAGCCCGCCGGACGGTGCGGCCGGGCCCCGCCGATCATCCGGGCGCCCAGCCAGGGCAGGCCGGCACCCAGCGACAGGACCCCCAGAAGCATCGCGACCCTGGTGAGGTAAGGTACCCAACGCACGCTGTCCAGGCTCAGACCCAGGGTCATGACCAAAAGCCCCGCGTGCCACGCATCCAGCGGCCTCTCCGGTTCATCTCCATCGGCTTCAACGTTCGTCCGGACCAACGACCGAATCAGATGATAGGCCACCAGCACCAGGGCCAGGGCAGCCAGCGCCGCGGTTGCCGGGAAGGCGGACACCAGTTCTCGCGGACCCAGGCGCAGGAACTCGCTGATGTAGCGGCGCTGCCAGCCCGCTTCACCGCCCGCCCGGTAGGCGAAGGCCGTGCGCAGGGCGGCGGCCCCACCGGGAAGCACGAAGCGCTGCACGAATAGGGCGACCGCAGCGGTCAGGGCGGCGGCAACCGTCGCGGAGCGGCTGGCATGCGGACCCAGGGCACGGCTCAGGCGGGGCTGGCGCGCAGTAGCGTGGACACACAGCAGGTAAAGCGCCAGCAGGCCAAGCAGCAGATGACCGAACATCGAGGCCCGGTGCAGCGCCGCCCAGCCCACCTGCAGCACCAGGAGTGGACCGAAGAGCCGTGCCAGGGCAGCCGGGGAAGTTGTTGCTGCACCGCGGCGGGCCCGCTCGATCAGCGCGAGCTGCAGCGGCATCAGCGCCATGGAGAAAAGGTTCGGCCGTTCCACCAGCAACTCGATGCACAGGATGCCCCCACCCGAAAGAAGGCCGAGCATCGGATGCCGCTGCTTCGGCGGCAGAGCCAGCGTGTACGCGATGAGGATGGTGCCTGCGCACAGCGCCTTCAGCAGCAGCAGCCAGGCGTAACCCAGACGCGAAAAGCCCGCGTACAGGATCACCTCTGCCAGCAGGTCCATGTGGCCCACTTTTGCACCTGCGAAGGTGTAGGAGAAGACATCTGTCGTCAGATCGGCACCGGAAAGCCACTGTCTGCCAATCTGAAGGTGCCAGAAAAGATCGGGATCGCCGGTCAGGCCCGAGCCCGAAAGGAGCGCCAGCAGCAGGCCGACCATAGATGCCACAAGCCAAGGTTGAAGACGCATTCAGGATCATTATCCCTCAGCGGCGGCGAACCTGAAACAGGAGTTTTGGCCGAGACCCCCTCTGCGGTCGGCCGATTCGATCACCTCCTGGGTGAGCATGTCCTCGACAAAGGGCTCGGGTAGCTCGGGCTCGAGCGGCTGCTTCAGGGCGGCGGCGCTCAGGGTCCGAATGGCGCGATACAGCACGTTCGATGCGGCGGCTTCATGTCGACCCAGCGCCGCCGCAATCTCTGAAAGCGGCGCGCCCTCATATTTCATCAGCAGGGCGTGGGCTTGTGCATCCGAGAGCCGCGGGAGTACTGCCCACAGACTCTGCTCCTTGCGCCGCAACACCTCGCTCGAAGTGGGCTGCTCCGCTATGAGTTCGCATCCGCAGTCATCCAGGGCCACGTGGTCGCGCCAACCGATGGGGACTACGGCAAGGGGGGCCACTGATGTCGGAGTCTGCCGAGTGCTGCGGGCCGAGAGGGGCGTAAGGAAGCCGGTCTGATCCGGCTCTTCGTCAAGTCGGCATTTTTCGGGGCCTCTGGGGGGTGGTGAAAATCCTCGCAGTGGCCCCGGAAATGCCGGAAATGCCTAGCGTTTATTCTTCCGCCGGCGCCCGCTGTCATGCACGGCAGTGCCACTTTGGCACCCTTAGCCGCCACCGATTGCCCTGATGAGGGCGCAAAGCAGAGAACGTGCCACCCGGGCGGCCCCACTTTTTGTGCAGCGGCCCGACCCAGCGGCCCGACAGCCTGGCACGCCCTCTTGAAGGCGTTCGACCCCTCTGAAAATGGGTCAAACGCGTCTGCAAAGGCCTCCTACCCTTCTGGCACGCCGTCCCATGCCTTTGCCAGGGCGTGTCATCCCTGCGCGGCGGCATGGCTGGTTGTCGCAGCGTCTTTTTGCTTGCCACGCCCTTGATGCCGGGCTAAAAAGCGCCCATGATGCTTAGAACGTCCCTCACGCCACCGTCGCACGGCGACCTCGGCGAGCTTTTCTCTATTTGCCAGGTCCTTTTGCGGACTGTCTCCGGCCTGCCCTTCGACGACCTCGCCGGGATGCCCAGGAGCCAGCTCGGCGGCTTCCTTTTTCCCAACGGTGCCGCGCTGGTCGCCGCCGTGGCCGAGGCCCTGTCGCGGCGCCTCGACCTGTTCGCCGACCTCGCGGCCCGCGGCGATGAGTTGCGGGCCGACCAGGAGCGCGCCGACGGCTGGCTGTTCCTGCGCGACTGCCTGCAGCACTTCGCCCAAATGGCCAGCGACACCTATCTCAAGGTGCAGTCTCAGGCCATTCAGCGCGCCCAGCGTGTCCTCACCCAGGTCAAGGGGGCGGCCGACCTCACCGCCGACCTGGACTTTCACCTCGACCGGGAGATGGAACTCCTGCCGGCGCTGCTGATGCTCCAGTTCTATCGCGAGGGGCTGGTCCAGATGCGCGATCG
>JBBRLA010000214.1:0-12203 GCA_038231615.1 Polyangia bacterium
CACGGCCAACCAGGCCACCCCCACCTGCACCCCCGCAGCCGGCGAGGGGCAGCGCGTCCCCCAGCCCCATTAGCCTGGAGTCAAGAACCCCATCGAGCACCGGGTCCTGGTGGTGCGCGAGAACAAGACTTATGACGGCCTGCTCGGCGATCTGACCACCGGGCGGGGGCGGTCGGACCTGGTCCTCTTTGGCCAGAAGAACACGCCCAATCTGCACGCCCTGGCCACGGCCTTCACCAACCTGGACAACTTCTACGCCAACGCCGACGCGTCGATCCAGGGACACGAATGGACCACCAGCGCCATGTCCAACGACCTGACGGAGAAGTCGTGGTTCACCACCTGGGGCCGGGGCTCACGTCCCGAGAGCATGTTCGGCGGCAGCCCCAGCGCGGAGTACGCGACCCGAGGCGGCGGAGGATCGATGTTCGAGGCGCTGGATCGGGCACAGGTCAGCTACCACAATTATGGCGAGCTGGTGAACAGCTCGAACGCCAAGACCAAGTTCGACCCGATGTATCCCGGGGTGCTCTTCAACCTCAACGAGACCGACCGCAACCGCGCCGACTACATCGTGTCGCGGCTGACCGATCCGACCGTCGAGCTGGAGCGTTTTCATTACATCCTTTTTCCGCGGGACCACACCTTCGGCACCTCGCCGGGGAAAGAGACGCCGCAGTCGATGGTCGCCGACAATGATGACGGGTTGGGCCGCTTCATCGATGGGCTCTCACACTCGCCTTACTGGGGGCAGTCGATCGTCTTCGTGATCGAGGACGACCCCGCCGACGGGGCCGATCATGTGGATCAACACCGCTCGATCTGCCTTTTGATCAGCCCGTGGGTGAAGCGCGGCTACATAAGCGGCGTGAACCAGGATGACCCGAGCCTGTGGCGGACGATCGGGCTGCTTCTGGGGCTTTCGCCGATAAACACGCTGATGGCCCAGGGCGCCGGAATGTACGACGCCTTCACCACGGAGCCCGACTTCACCCCTTTCACCGCGCTCCCGCGTCAGACGCCGATGGCACTGAACCCACGGGATGCGCCCCTGGCAGGAGAGTCCCTGGGCATCGACTTCAGCCGGCCGGACACGGCCCCCCTGGGCCGCATCCTGTGGCGGGCAGTGCGCGGCGTCGAGCCGCCCTATGGCACATCCGTCCTCCCCCCCGACAACGACTGAAAGAAGCCCCTGGACCGGGCAGCTTTGGGCGTACGTCCTCGCTTCCTCGGTCACGTACAGTAGTACGCTCCCTCAGTCGTTGCGGGCGTGCGCCCAAATCTGCTCCGGCCAGGTGCTTCTTTCTCAAATGGCTCTTCATCCTTAACACTACTGCGTTGATTTCCACGTTTCTCCGTCGAGAAGCATGAATCAGATGACGCAGTCGTGTTAAATGGATCTTCATCAACTTGACGCTGTATAAAGAGCATACTGAGAATGCCTTCGAACTCGTTGCCCTTTCTTGCAAGCATCCGCTCGCTGCCCCGTGCTGCTTGGATCTTGTTCTTCGGCACCTTCTTGAACCGTTTCGGCACGTTCGTCATGCCCTTTCTGGTGCTTTACTTGATCCGGCGGGGCTATTCGATCGGGCAGGCGGGTGCCGCCGTGGGCACCTACGGCGTCGGGCACTTGGCCGCATCCTTCTTGGGCGGGCACCTGGCCGACCGGCTGGGGCGGCGACAGACCATCATGCTCTCGATGTTCTCGTCCGCCGGGTCGATGCTGCTGCTCTCGCAGGCGGATCGGCTGCCGGCGATCTTTGCGTTGACCTTCCTTGCAGGCCTCTGCGCAGAGTTGTACCGGCCCGCCAGCAGCGCCCTTCTGACCGACCTGTGCCCACCGGGGCAGCAGGCCACCGCATGGGCCCTGTACCGCCTGGCGATCAACCTCGGCTTCGCCGCCGGCCCGGCCACCGCGGGCTTCCTTTCGCAACGCTCTTTCTTCCTGCTCTTCGCCGGGGACGCGGCCACCTCGGTACTCTTCGGCCTGGTCGCCTGGCTGGCACTGCCCATCATCGAGGGCCACCCCAGAGTGAAAGAGGAATCGATCACCCAGGGATACGCCGCAGTGCTCGGCGACCGGCGCTTCGTGGCTTTCCTGATTGCTTCTTTGGGGGTGGTGCTGGTGGACTTTCAGATGGGCGCGGCCCTGCCCCTTCATGTACAGCGGGCCGGCTTCTCCGGCGCCACGTACGGCAACCTGATCGCCATCAACGGCATCCTCATCGTCCTTTTTGAACTGGCGGTCACCGCGGTGACCCGGCGGCTGCCGCCGCGCTGGATGCTGGCGCTGGGTTTTCTCCTGTCCGGCTGCGGCTTCGCCCTGACTGGCGTCTCGTTCACCGTGCCAGCGCTGGCCGCCACGGTGGTCATCTGGACGTTTGGCGAGATGATCAGCTCCCCGATGGCCGGGACGTATATCTCCAGCCTGGCGCCGTCACACCTGCGCGGGCGTTACATGGGGCTGTGGAGCGCCACCTGGTCGATCGGGATGATGCTCGGCCCCTGGCTCGGGGCACTGATCTTCGCGAAAAACCCCACCCTGCTCTGGGACCTCTGCGGGGGGCTGGGGGCCCTGTCGGCCTTGCTGGTGCTGCTGGCCATGGGAGGACCGCGGCGTCCTTGACACCGGCGCACCTGCTATCCTGTGGGTCCCATGCCGCCCGCAAAGACGCGCTTGTTCGTAGGCCGGCCCGCCCTGTTGGCTTTGGCTTTGGCCTTTGGGGGGGTCCTGCTGAGCCCTGTTGTCGCAGACGCACATGCTCAGTTCGCCGTGGCGACCATCAACCGGTACACCAGGCTGGCGCTTTTGCCCCATGGGCAGGTCCGGCTTCTGTACACGGTGATGGTCGGCGACATCCCGGCTTTCGAGATGCTCCGCCGCGCCGATGTGGATGACGACGGCCACGTCAGTCAGACAGAAGGGGCGGCAATGACCGCCAAGGTCCGCGAGCGGGTACAGAAGGGTGTGGAGCTACAGATCGACGGCCAGCCGGTCCCCCTGTCCTTCGAGGAGCCGACCTGGACGGCCCCGGATGACGCGGTGTCGCTGCGGTCGTTCTCGATCGACCTGAGCGCGCTCATCTCGCTGCCCCCGCTGTCGGAGAACCGGCTCCGCTATGACGATCACGCGCAGCTTGATCCGGTGGGCGAGGTGGAGGTCGTCATCGAGAACAGCATCGGCACGGCCCTTTCGGAGGTGTACCAGGGGGCGCAGCGGCTGCCCGGTGACCCGGCGGTGCGCCTGCGCTTTCAGTTCTTTGGGCCAGTGCCGTCTTCCCTCACGGATCGTTCGGTGACCTTGCGCTTCCAGGCAAAAGTCCCCCCGCGCCGGTCGTGGCCCTCGGGCCTTCTGGCCACGGGGGCTACCGGGGGGCTTCTGGCCGTTGTTTGGTTCTGGCAGAGACGAAGGCGCGCCCGGGGGATTATCGGAGGATGAACGGATAGCTCAGGGTCTGGGGGTCGCCGGTAAACTCGGAGAAGCGCGCCGACCTGACCGCCTTGGCCACGCAGTCGGCCGCCGGGTCTCCGCTCTTTCCGGGCACGGACGCATCGCTGATCTTGCCGTTTTTGCCGATCGTCAGCTTGACGATGTAGGTCCCCGGGGTCTTGCACCCCTGGACCGCACTGCTCACGCCCTTGAGGCCGGACTTGATCATGTCCATGCTGAGCTGCTCGGGGGCATCCTTCTTGGCTGCTTCCGCCTTGGGCTTGCCGCCACCACCGGGAGACGCGCTGTCGAGCAGGGTCTCCAGGTCGTCCTTGGGCTTGACCACCTTGGGCTTCTTCGGCGTCTCGACCTGGGCTTCGACCTTGGGCTGCACGGGCGGGGTCCCGGGCTCCTTGTCCTTGGTAGAATTGGCCTTGGGGCCCTTGTCCCGATCGCCGCGGGTGTGGTGCTTCTTCTCGCCAGGGTCGACGGCGGGAGTGGGGTTGTTCGGCTCCTTGGGCGACGTCTTGCCGACGCCGGGGTTCTCCGTGGGGCCGGGTAAAGCCCCCTTCTCGGGAGGGGTCCCTGGATGAGCATTCTGCGCCACGGGGTCCACCACGGGTAAGGTAGTGCCCTGCGTGGGTATCTGGGGGGCCTGCGTGGGGGTCTTCAGTACCGATACCAGGAGGATGATCATGCCGACCAACATGGCCCCGCCCAGGCCCACCACGCCCCACACCCATTTCGGCATGCCCTGCGGCTCGGCCGACGGCAAGAGGACCGACGGAGCGACCGCCGAGAACATCGGGGCGTCATTCGGCAGGGGAAGTTCGTCGGGCTTGTTGGCGTTGCCCATCGAGAAGCTGTTCGCCGAAAGGGTCTGGGCCGCCATCTGGCGGATGTCAATGAGGCCGGAACCCTCGGACTGGGAGTTGGCATACCCCGGCTTGGGTTGCGACGACGGCCCCCCCCCGGTGGCCAGGGCCTGAAGGTTGTTCAGGGAGAAGAGCACGGAGTTCTCGCTCCGGGCGCCCGTCATCGGCCGGATGTCCGCGCCCGCGGACAGGGCGGCGTCATCCGGCGAAGGTCGCGAACGGCCCGAGGAGGCCGGCGGCGCATACTCGTCCGTGTGGGTGCTGGCCATGATGGTGGCGGCGTTCGGTGCGGACGTGCGCACATGCTCGCTGACCGGCGCCGCGCTGTTGAAGAGGTCGGCGCTCGGGGCCGGCTCCTCTTCCCTGGAGGCCTGGTTGAACAGGTCGGCGGAGTTCGACCGGCGGGTCGCCTGGTCGTCGGTGTTGTTCTGGGGCGGCGCGCTCAGATCGCGGAATTCGTCGATCTGGGCCAGCTTCAACCAGTCGTCGAAGCCCTCCCGCCATGCGTAGGTCTCGTTGTCGATCTGTCCGCCGCGAAATTTCTCCCGGACTTCCTCGACGGTCATGGGGCCGACCTGCTCGCGGTCGATGACCAGGTGCCAGACTGCCGCGGGCTGCTCTTGGGCGATCGTCCCCGGGTCCTGTCCGGCAGCAACCCCATCAGCCACGGCCTGCGCCGCCGCCGCTTCACCAGGAGTGCCTTTGACCACAATGATGTGGCTACACTTCTTGCACCGGATCTTGAAGACCTTGCCGACGACCTTTTCGTCGGCAATCGAGTACTTGGTGGCGCAGTTGTCGCAAACGATTTTCATGTGCAGATCTTCCCCTCTATGGGCGCTGGGGAGGTAACCATTGATCGCGGTTCATTGATCGCGAAGCGCCGCGGTTCATCGGACCTTGAATTATAGGGGTCATCCGGGTGGCGGGGCAAGCCTGCCGTGCCTCGCGGGGCCTGGGCTGGTCCACGGGGCTATCGAAAGGGGTTTTTCAGCATGATGGTTTCGACCCGGCCGGGGCCCACGGAAATCAGGTAGCAGTCGATTCCCAGGAGGGCCTCGATGCGGCTCACATAGCGACGTGCGCCCGCGGGCAGGTCATCCACGTCCCGAACGTCGCGGAGTTCGGGTTCCCAGCCGTCCAGTTCCTCGTAGACCGGGGTGGCCCGGGCGATGTCGTCGGGATCCATCGGCAGTTCGTCGCGGACATCGATGCCGAGCGCCCCTCCCGGGCTGGGGGCGATCTTGTAGCCGACGCAGATCTTGACCCGCTTGTGCCCCGAAAGGACATCCAGCTTGGTCAGGGCCAGCCCGGCCAGGCCGTTCCAGCGGACCGCCAGGCGCAGTCCGGCGACGTCGAGCCAGCCGCAGCGACGGGGACGCCCAGTGGTCGCGCCGAATTCGGCGCCGGCCTCGCGCAGGCGGGCCCCGACTTCCCCTTCCATCTCGGTGGGGAAGGGACCCGCGCCGACCCGGGTGGTGTAGGCCTTGGCAATGCCGATGACCGCTGTGATGTGGGTGGGCCCTACGCCGCAACTGGCGCAGGCGCCCCCGGCCAGCGTGGTCGAGGAGGTCACGTAGGGGTAGGTCCCGTGGTCGATGTCCAAAAGCGCCCCTTGCGCCCCTTCGAAGAGGAGGTGCTGGCCGCGCTTCATCTCGTCGTGCAGCACCCGGGTGGCGTCCTTTATCGAGCGGGAGAGCGCCTCGCCGTAACGGAGGTATTGCTCCGTCACGGCATTCAGGTCCGGCACCTGGCCGCCAAGCTGGGTGAGGACCGGAGCGGCCTCTTCCATTTGCTGCCCGATGCGCGCCTTCAGGCGCTGTGGATGGAGCAGATCGCCCATGCGCACCCCGCGCCGGGCCATCTTGGCCTCATAGGCCGGTCCAATGCCCCGCTTGGTCGTGCCCAGGGCGCCGCTGCCGGCCTCCCTGAGCCGATCGATCTCTTTGTGGTGGGGCAGGATCACGTGGGCGTGGTCCCCGATGATCAGGTCCTTGTCGTCGGTGAGCAGGTCCCGGGCCCGCAGGGAATGGATTTCCTCCAGCAAGGTCGCCGGGTCGATGACCATCCCGTCGGCCAGGACGCAGCGCCTGCCACGACCGCGCAGCACGCCCGAGGGGATGAGGTGCGTGACCAGCTTCTGCCCATCCACCACCAGGGTGTGGCCGGCGTTGGCCCCGCCACCGAAGCGGATGACGACATCCGCAAACTCGGTGTAGAGATCGACGACCTTGCCTTTGCCTTCATCGCCCCACTGGGCGCCGACGATTACGACGTTTGCCATGGAAGAGCACGACCAGGGGACATTCTACCTCGCAGGAAACGTCTCACCGTAGGCCATCCTCGGCCCGTACGCAAGCGCGGGATTTCACGATGTTGCGCTACGCGCAATCGACGATGATTTTGACGACCTCACCGGTGGAGGGTACTACCCTTAACTCGTAGTGACCACCGGGAAGATCGGCAAACACGACGGCAGGGTTGGCATCGTTCGATGGCAGGAGTGCGCGCTGGGCGATCTCGGTGGGCCCGTTGTACAGGTGGACCTGGGCACAAAGGGGCTGCTGACGTTCTTTGCCGGAGAGGGCCAGGTTCAGTCGATTGGCAGTGCCGGCCGCGCCGGTGCACCACACCCGTAGGGAGATGAAACGGAAACCAAAGGGGTGGGTGAAGTGAAATGCGCCATTTTCGTCCGCCCCGTCACAGGGTTCGGAGCCATGAAGGAAGAAGAGCGTTCCCTGGATAAAATGAAAGACATAGCGGGCCCTGGCTTCGGCCCCTGCTTGGGCTTTGGCGTCGGCCTCTGCGGCGGGGGCTGCTTCAGGTTCTCCGAGACTGGCTTCGGCCAGGGCGGACTTGAGGAGTACGACCTTCTCCCGGACGGAATCCTCCGCGAGAAGTCGCTTCTCGAAGGCCGCATGTGCCTGGGAGTCCAGGGAGCCGTCGATATACCCGAGGAGGCTATCATCAAGGGCGGCATCTGATTGGGGGGAGGTTTGTGGGGAGTGGAAGGAGGAAGGGAGACGCTGGGAGGGCTGCGGGGGGCGACCCTGGGACCTGACTGGTGCGGCGCCTGCGGCGCTTCGTGCAACCGCGGCGCCTGCGGCGCTTCGCGATTGGAGACTTCTTTTGATGGCCGCATCCAGTGCGTCCCGACCGTCCGTAGTAGAAATGGCACCATTCTTGCTGGCGGTTCCAGTAGGCATTCAATCCTCCTGCCGGTTCTTACGGGGGTCCACCGGCCCATCTTCCCAAGTACCCTCCCCTCCGACAAGGCGACGCAGCTTTTCACGAATCTTGTTCTTGCGGCTGTAGACGGTATTTACGGAGATCAGCATCAACTCGGCAATCTGCTCCGGCTCCATTTCTTCCTCGAAATAGTAGCGGACAAAAAGCTGCTCGGTCGTCGAGAGTTGCGCCACTACCTGCTCCAGGCGACGGGCGCGCTCGTCGTGTAGCAGCCGATCGGCGGGATCTTCCTCGGTGGCGGGCAGATCATGGCCCGCCCCCTCCTCGGCATCCAGGGAAATCGAGGCGGGCGGGCGCTGCCGCAAAGCATCATGGGCCGTGTTGGTCGCCAAAAGGCCAATCCAGCTGGACAGCCGGTAGCCGCGGTTCGGGTCGAAGGCGCGGAGCTTCTTGTAGTCGTCCTTGACGATGTTCAGTGCCGTCGTCGAAACCAGGTCCTCGATGTCCTCCTCGGCGTGGTAGGCCCCGTAGCGCAGGAGCACCTTGCGCACGCACGAGATGATGAGGCGTTCGTAGCGCGAAAAGAAGGTGGCCCAGGACCCGGACCTGCCCGCCAGCACCCCGGCGCTCAGGTCCGCCTCGCCTTTCTCGTCGTGGACGCTGCGCGCGGGCATCCTACTCTTCTACGATAGGGACCCCGAAGTTGCAAGGGCCGCGTCGGGTCGGGCCTCAGGGCTTGCGCCGGGCCGTGTAGCGATAGGTCGCGGTCAGACACACGGTATGCCGCTGGTAAGCAGCGTCGCTTCCCGACACAGTGCCCACGTCGAAGTAGCCGGTGTACCGCGCCGAAAGGGAGAACCCCCGGCGCAGGGGGCGTTCCAGGTCCAGCATCGCCAGGCTGCGGTTCTCCTCGTCGATGCTGCCGATGGGCGTTTCCAGGAACGGATCGTGCGACCGGAGCAGGTTGATCTGGCCCTTCACCGTCAAGGTCAGGTCCAGCGGGAGCGCCGCGACCCCCTTCGCCAGCACAAGGTGCCGCTGGTAACTTTCCTGGTTCACGTTCGAAAGATTGAGCTGAAAAGTGTAGCCGATCTGGAGCAGCACCCGGCCCGCCCAATCCAGGGTGGCCCCGGTCTGGATAAAGTCGTCCTGCCTGCCGTAAAAATAACCCCGATAGTCGAAGCGCCCGGAAAGGCCCACCTCGATGTCGTGTCCCAGCTCCGGGTCGCCCGCATGGGATCGGCTGGCCAGCCGCAGTTGCGCCGAGGGAGCGACAAAGCTTTCCTGGCTGGCCGGCTTGTACATGAAGAGCACCCCGGAAAGGTCCAGGGTCGCGTCCAGACGGTGGCTGCGGGAGACCGCCGTGGTCCCCGACAGGCGCATCCCGGTAGTGGCGGCGCGAAAGTCCCGCGCCCGAAGGCTGTCCGAGGTCGGCGCCTGATAGGCATCGTGGTAGTCCAGCACCGCCGAGATCCGCAGCCGCTGGAACTGGGCACCCTCCTCGTATCCGAGCTGCACCACCCCGATGTTCTGGTCGAAAACCTGCGGGAAGAAAAACACCTTCCCGCCCGCGGTCAGTTGCAGGTTTAAAAGGTGCCGCGGCCCGCGCTGCTGCAAGCGCCCCATCGCCATCAGGCGCAGGAGCGGCGATCCCTGCGGCGTCCCGGCATCCGGCCCCGCGGTCTCCGCCCGGTTGGCGTTGCTGTCGTACTCCAGCCCCGTCGCCACGCTCAACGCGCCTTGAAGCGCTGCCGCCGGAGAAAGGCCCGCTACGAAGGCGGCGATGCCGGCCAGGAAGATCACGGAAGTAGCATACCCATGTTTACTTTCGCTTACGTAGTTCGTCTGCTCGGCGCTCCATGCTCGCGGCGCGGGCCCCTAGCTGGTCGGCCAGGCGCCCCAGTTCGGCCTGCGCCCGGCGCATGGCTTGGAGCTTGACATCCGGGTCGGAGGTGTCGTCGCTGCGGCGCAGAAGGTCCAGCGTGGCCGGGTCCAGGCCGATCCGCGGCGCGACCGTCGGGGCGGACGTCGGCCCGGGTCCCGCGGGCCCGGGGCCTGGCGTGGTGGGGGCAGCCGGCCCAGCGGCTGCGGTATCCGCCTGCCTGCCTTGTTGAGAAGTCCCCACCCGCCGGCTGCTTACCTGCTCGGCGAAGAGGTCTTCATCGACCACCGACGCCCGCTCGCGCAGGTGGCGGCGCCGCTGCAGCTCCTGTGCCCGCTGGGTCAGGCGCGAAAGTTCCTGTCGTACTTTATCCGCCGAGTCGCGCAAAAGGTCCGCGCGCTCCCGCAGGACCGCCGGATCGTCGGATCGCGCCTCCTCGGCCACCAGCGCCGCGGAACGCACCGTCGCCGCGGGCAGGCCGCGATCGGGCACGGTCAGGGCCTCCACCTGCAGCGCCCGCACCCGCAAAAGGTCCAGGCGCTGCGAGGCATAAAGGGCCGTCCCCTCGCCCAGCGCCCGATCGCAGGCGACGATGAGCCGCTGCCGCGCCCCCACGAGCTGCGCCGCCAGCCGTTTTAGCCCGACGGCCTTCTGGGACAACTCCGCCGCCTGTGCCTGCGCCCGCGCCAGACGCTCCGGCAGTTGCAGGTCCCGCCCCACGCTCGGCGGCGCTTCCTTCAGTCGCTCGATCTCCGCGGCCTCTCGGGCGGCCACCTCCTCGTCCCGCCGCTGCGCCGCCGCCATGCGGCCCACCTCCCCTTCCACCCGCTGCACTTCCACCGAGAGTGCCGGCACGCCCGGCGGACCCGCAGGCTCGCCCTTGGCGGAATGCACCTCGGCGGCCCGGGCCGGCGTCAGCATCACCAGCCCGCCAAAGAGACCCACGGTCAGGTGCACGGCAACGGCGACGATGTAGGTCAAACGCTTCATCAAACTCTGGCTACGGATTAATGCAACTCATATGCCAGAAGACAGCTCGGCCAAAATCGGCCATCTTTCGTCCCTTCGGCGTCTCCCGACGCCGCCGGGCCTCAGTTTTCTGAGACTTCACTGGCCGATCCCGTACTTTTCCAACTTGTAGTAAGCCGTGGCAGGCATCCTATTTCCTCGACGTGAGATCATGAGTCTGCCCCGCTTTCCAACGCTCGCGGTAGCAAAAGCGTAGCAGATAGACCATTTTTACTGCTTTCCCGTTCAGTCTCTGATTTCTATGGGCCGCTGCGCCGCTCGCGCTTGCTGTTGAGGTCAATGACCTGGGCCGATGCCTGCGGTACATAGCTGAGCTGGGCCAGCTCGGCGGCGATATAGTCGAGGTCTGCGGTGTGGACGTAGCCCATGGTGACGCTGGCGACGTGCGGGCCGTGGCCGTTGCCGAGGATCTTCGCCACCACGTCGAGGTTGCCACGGGTCTCCTTGGCCAGGTGCGTTCCGAGGCTGTGCCGACAGGCCTTCCAGGGGGTGGAACCGGGCGGCGGCGAAGGCGTCCGGGACCTTTTCGTCGGCCTTGATCAGCCGGGCCTAGTCGAGGTTCCGAAGGAAGCGGTGAATGGTGAGCATGCAGGCCCGTTCGTGGATGGCGTCCGCCATGAACTCGCCGATGGTGTAATCCTGCGGGAACATGGCGGACGCCTTGCCGGAGATGAGGGCGAAGTTACACAGGGCGAGAGTCGAGGCGGACACGTCCACGGTCGCTGCGGCCACGGATTCCGAGACGGGAAGCCGATACTCGCGCAGGCCCTGGTGGGCCTCCGTGCGGTTCGGCGTGACGCGACGGTGCGCTTGGTGGTCTTTGTCGAGGTCTTCTTCATGGTCATCTCCTTTTGATTGGTCGAGAGGTTTAGTTCCAGCGTCGAGAGGTTCAGTTCCAGCGGGCCAGCAGCGTCCCCAGCACCAGCAACCCGCCGATGCCGCAGACAGAGGACCATCCGATGAACACGGCCTGCGGCAGGGGCCCCATTGCCAGCAATAGCAGGCACGGGGGCAACCACGAGAACGCCAGGCCCATCGTCAGCGCCGTCAGCACGGCCTGCCTTGCGCCATCGCTACGCATGGCCCACCTCCTGAACCGTCGCGAGCGCCTTCCAGCCGGCCGCGATTACCTGCTCCATCTCCAGCGCCTCGATAGCGCCCTGCCGCGCCTCCTCGATGGCCTCGTTCTCCAGCCGCTCCATCTCCGCGATCTCCTGCTCCCGCCGCCGGTCGATCTCCCGCCGACACGCCACGGCGATGAACTGGCTCAGGCTCTCGCCCTCATCCCGGTAGGCATCGGCGCCGCGCAGCACCTTGCTCTTCATCACGAACATCGAGGCGCGGCGTCCCACGCCGGGCAGGTAGGGGCGGACGCGGTGAAGCCCCTGGATCAGGTCGACCAGGTGCCGGCCGCTCGCCACCAGGTCGCCGCCGGGACCTACGAGGCGGTAGCCGCCGCCTTCGCCGGGCAGGTAGGCCAGGGTGCCCAGGATACGCAGGGCGGGGTCGGGCTGGCCACCATCCGGGGGTGGCACCAGCCGCAGGTGCGGGGCGTCGGGCGTGGTGGTGGACGGGAGGGGGGTTACAGATTCAGAGCGGTTATGTTGGAAAGCTTTTTCCGTCAATAATTGGGGAATCCCCCGGCTTTGCCGGGCGACTCGCAGAGTTTGACAGTTCCAGGAGTCGGCCAAAGACTCCCTTCCCGTGAACCGCTCAAAGTCACACGAGAAGGGAGGTCGTCATGGACGACCTGAGCAGCATTGCCCACACGAAATGGGAGTGCAAGTACCACGTCGTA
>JBBRLA010000215.1:0-12156 GCA_038231615.1 Polyangia bacterium
AGGGAACTTGTCGGACTGTTCAAAAACCAGGAGCGCACTTGGCGCAAGAAGCCGACCGATGTTGGCATCTACGACTTCCCGAGCGACGCGGACGGCGTCGCCATCCCCTATGGCATCTATGATGTGACGAGGGGCGACGGCTTCGTCGTCGTTGGGACGTCTCACAATACGCCCGCCTTCGCATCCAATGCCATCCACACGTGGTGGAGAGTTGCTGGATGCCGGCTCCACCCCACCGCGAATGAACTCCTGATCCTCGCCGACTCCGGCAGTTCCAACGGGACGCGATCTCACCAATGGAAGGCCGGACTCCAGAGAATCGCGGCATAGTGGTTTTTCTTTTGCGCCAGCGTTTCCGCTGCCTCGATGTCCTGCTCGATCAGGTGGAAGAACGCCGAGAGCCTACGCTGCGCGCTCATAGATCCGACTCCCTCTCAAATACGCCGCCCGCGCCAGCGTGTCGAGTTCATGCTTTTCTTCTTCAAAGTCCGATCGAGTGCAGGGAATGATATCCGCCGCCACCCCCAGGCCCACCACCAGCTTCCAGGTGTTGAGCGGGTTTAGCAGGGCCTCGGAGGCATGATCTGGCAGCACTGCCAGCAAGTCATAGTCGCTGTCCGGCCTGGCCCGGCCTTCTGCCCGGCTGCCGAAGAGCCAGATCTCCTCCGGCGCGAGTTCACCAACAATCCGCTGGATCAACTGATCGAGAACAGGCTGTTTCACAGGCTCATGATGAGAGGCCGCTATCGATGCTGTCAAGCATTGTCCTGCCGTCGGGAGGCCGCCCGCCTGTCGATGCGGCGCAACGCCGCGGTGCTGTCGATCCGCCTTCAGGGAAGCCCATGTTCATACCATCGAGCTTTAACAGCCGGGCCTGTGCGGCCACGGCTCGGACCCGGGTGCTGTCGAACCTGCGCGAGGACGTGCTGAGATGGCTGGCGACTATACCCGCGGCTTAGCAGAGGTCCCGTGTCGTCGGTCCAGCAGACCCGGCGGCAACAGGAGATTACCCAGGCCGCTACTTCTGCGTGCGCCGCTGACGCAGGGCCTCGTAAAGGAGCAGTGCCCCCGCGGCGGAGACGTTGAGCGAGGCGCCGTGGAGGCCGGAGGTCATGGGCACCTCGACGTGAAGATCGCAGGTCTTGCGCACCAGCGGGCGCAGGCCCTTGCCCTCGCTGCCCAAGACCAGGCCGATCGGCCCGCGCAGGTCCAACTCCCACGGCGGCTGCGCCTTTTCACCGGTGGTTGCGGCGACCAGCCAAAGGCCGGCTTCTTTCAACTCGCCCATGGCCCGCACCAGGTTGGGCACCCTGGCGATGGCCATGAGTTCGGTCGCCCCGGCGGAGGCCTTGACCACCGCGGCAGTCACCGATGCGGCGCGGTCCTGGGGCAGGATCACTCCGTGCCCCCCCAGCACCCTGGCGCTGCGCACCAGCGCGCCCAGGTTCTGGGGGTCGGTCACGCCATCCAGGAGCAGCACCAGGGACGGCGCCTTGTCCTCTCCTGCGCTGGCGCGGAGCAGGATGTCCGCCACCGTGGCATACTGGTATTCCCCGCAGATGGCCGCCACGCCCTGGTGGACGCCACCGCCGCTGATGCGGTCCAGCTCGCCGCGGGAGTGCTCGATGGGGAGGATCCCGGCCCGTCGCGCCTCCAAAAGGAGCGGCTGGAGGGAGTCGCCGGGCTGATTGGCCTCGATGCCTTTTTGCAAGATCAGTGCGGAGACCTGGCCGCGCTTGGTGCGCAGGGCCTCATGTACTGCATGCACCCCATAGACCACTCGCTTGCCGTCGCCGAGCGCGGACATCAGACCCTGCTCCCGGGGCGCTCATGAAGCCCATTAAGCCCATTAAGCCCATTTAGATCGAGCAGGCCGTGCTCGATCTCTTCAATCAGCCGGGTCGCCACCTCCCGGGGATCGGGAGCGTCCCGCAGCGGCCGGCCCACTACGATGCGATCGGCGCCGTCGGCGATGGCCTGCCGGGCGGTGGCGGTGCGCCGCTGGTCATCCTTTGGCCCGGATCCGACAACCCGCGCCGCGGCACCGCGAATGCCGGGGGTGACGATGGACAGGCCGGGGCAGCGCTGGCGCAAGAGGCGCACCTCTTTCGCAGAGGCCACCACGCCGTCGACCCCGGCCTCTTTGGCGAGGAGGGCCCGCGCCTCCACGACCTCTTCCAGGCTGGCGGCGCGGACGCCGACCTGCGCCAGATCGGGCAGTTCCAGGCTGGTCAGCACGGTCACCGCCAGCACCTGCAAGGGAGTGCCGACGCGGGCGGCGGCCTCGTGGGCCGACTCGGCGGCACGGCGCATCATGACAAGACCTCCTTCGGCATGGACCGTGAGCAATTCCACGCCCAGGCTGCCGGCAACGCGGGCGGCTCGGGCGACGGTCTCGGGAATGTCGTGCAGCTTGAGGTCCAGAAAGACCCGCCCGCCGAGCTTTTGGACCTCGGCGATCAGGGAAGGGCCGCAGGCCAGGAAGAGTTCCAGGCCGATCTTGTAAAAACTGCACAGGCCGGAGAGGCGCCGCACCTGGTCAAGGGCGCTGGCACGATCCGGGTAATCTAGGGCGACAATCAGACGCTCCGCGGTGTCCCTCGGGCCTGCCTCAATATTGGGCAATGGGAAGCTCCAGCTCGCGCTGCACCAGGGTGACCACGTAGCCCACCACGTCGTCGAGGGGTATGCGCACGTCCAGGCTACCGTCGCGGCGGCGGACCTCGACGACCCCGTCCTGCAGGGACTTCTTGCCCACGGTGATGCGCAGGGGGATGCCCAAAAGGTCGGCGTCCTTGAACTTGACCCCGGGGCGTTCGTCGCGGTCGTCGTAGAGGACCTCGATGCCGCGGACCTGCAGGTCCTGATAAACCCGGCTGGCGGCGGTAAGAATGTTCTCCTCCTGTCCGGCGGCGACGACGGTGGCGTGGAAGGGGGCGATGGCCGGCGGCCAGCGGATGCCGTTCTCGTCGTGATGCTGCTCGACGGCGGCGGCGGCGACGCGGGTGATGCCGATGCCGTAGCACCCCATCTCCATCGGCCGGAGCTTTCCCTCCTTGTCCAGGAACTCGCACTTCATCGGGGCGCTGTACTTGCTGCCCAGGAAAAAGACGTGGCCGACCTCGATGCCGCGGTGCAGGCGGTAGCTGCCCTTTTCGCAGCGCCCGCAACGGTCGCCGGCAGCGGCAACGCGAAGATCGGCGAGGGTGGCCTGGAAGTCGCGCGAAAGGACCACGTCCCGGGTATGGTAATCGGTGCGGTTGGCGCCGACGATGAACGGACCCATCTCGGCGACCTCATGGTCAGCGTAGATGGGCATGGCAAGACCCACGGGCCCGGCGAAGCCGACGTCGGCGCGAGTGGATTCCACCACCTGGATCTCGCTGGCGGGGTCGAGCTGCCCGGCGCCCAAAAGAGCCTTCAGCTTGGGCTCGTTAAGACTGCGGTCGCCCCGGAGCAGGACCGCCACGGGTTTGCCATCGGCGATGTAAAGCAGGGTCTTGACCAGGCGCGAGGGGTGGACCTTCAGGAAGGCGGCCACCTCCTCGATGCGCCCGGCCTTGGGCGTGTAGATGTCGGTGCGGACGCTGGGCTCGCTCGGCGCGGTGGACGCCGTGGGCGGGGCGACGGGGGCGGGGCGCAGGAGGACGGCCTTCTCGACGTTGGCGGCGTAGGCGCATTGGTCGCACGAGACGATGCTGTCCTCGCCGGTCTCGGCCAGCACTTGGAACTCGTGGGACAGGGAGCCGCCGATGGTCCCAGTGTCCGCCTCGACGGCGCGGAAGTCCAGGCCGCAGCGGCGGAAGATGCGCACGTAGGCGTCGTACATGTTCTTGTACTCGCGCCGGGCGTCGGTCTCGTCGGCGTGGAACGAATAGCCGTCCTTCATGATAAACTCGCGCCCGCGCAAGAGGCCGGCGCGGGGGCGGTCCTCGTCGCGGAACTTGTCCTGGATCTGGTACAGGGAAAGGGGCAGGCGGCGGTAGGACTTGACGTCGTCGCGGATGAGGGCGCAGATGACCTCCTCGGCGGTGGGCGAAAGAGCGAAGTCGAAGCCTTTGCGGTCCTGGAAACGGAGGAGCTGAGGCCCGTAGACCTGCCAGCGGCCGGACTCCTGCCACAGGGGGGCCGGGTGGACCATCGGCAAAAGCACCTCGGTGGCGCCGGAGCGGTTGAGTTCCTGTCGGACAATGCGCTCGATCTTGTGAATGACCCGCATACCCAGGGGGAGCAGCGAGAAGATCCCGGCGGCCACCTGACGGATGTAGCCGGCGCGGACCAGGAGCACATGGGACGGGACCCTGGCATCGCTCGGGGCTTCCTTGAGGGTCGGGATCAACACCTGGGAGTAGCGCATCGGGAGCGGGTATATCACGGACCTTGCGGCCTTGGCGATGGCGGACGATCCTGGTATAAGGGCCACGAGGAGTCCCGTGACCCTACTCACGCTGGTACGACCTGTCCCCCGGAATTTGCGTTTGAGCGGCTTGCTGGCACTGCTTGTCGGCTGTGCGGCACCGATGGAAGGAACGTCGGCGCGGCGCACCTGCGATCTGGTGGCCTGGTACCGGCCGGAGGTGGCGCTTCTGGACCCGACGCTGCACCTGACGCGGGAACAGGCGGAGCACCCGGAACTCATCGGAAGCTGGGACGGGTTCCACCGGCCGGGGCTGCTCATCTGGGACGCGCGAAAGAACGCCGCCGGGACCGAGTGGATGGCGGCCTCGGTTCCGCTTCCACCGGGGAGCTATACCTACGTTATCGTCGTCGGGGGACAGAGGGTCACCGATGACCGGAACCCGCAGACCACCTTCATCGCAGACCCGCTTTCGGCGGCAGGCGACCCCTTCGGCGCCGAGGTCTCGGTGGCCGAGGTGGCGGATTGCAGCCAGCCGCTGCTCTCGGTCAGCCAGATAGCGGCATCCCCCGCACCTGGGGTGAACAACATGGGGGCGCAGGGCCAGGGCCAGGGCCAGGGGACGACGGGCACCGGGGGGCTGGTGATCGAGGCCACGTTCGTCGCCGGGGAAGACGGCGCGGCGCTGGATCGGGGGGCGACAAGGGTCGAACTTTTCCGCGGGCAGGAGCACCTGGCGGCACCGGCGCTGAGCGTGACCCCGGGCGCGGAGGGTGACGACAACCTGCGGATCTCGGCGACAACGGCGGGGCTTCCGCCAGGGAAGTATCAGGTGGTGTTCCACGCGGCGGATCACAAGGGGCGGATGGCGACCGCCTCCGCCAGCGCCTTTGTCGAGGCACAGCCGGCCCAGGCGGAGCGATCGCTGAAGGACGGCATCCTCTATCATCTGATGATCGACCGTTTTTGGGGAAACGGGCCGCTCTCCTCACCGACGACCCCGGGAAACCGGGCGGGCGGGACGCTGGCCGGGGTGCGGCAGTTGCTGCTGGCGGGGCACTTCGAGCGGCTGGGGGTCAGCACGCTCTGGCTCTCGCCGGTCTACGAAAACCCCCCAGGCAAGCTGCCCGGGCGCGACGGACACCTGTATCAGGGCTACCACGGCTACTGGCCCGCGGCGGCGCGCGGCGTCGAGTCGCAGATCGGCGGCGACCTCCAGCTTGAGCAGCTCATCGCCGATGCCCATGCCCGGGGCATCCGGGTAATCCTCGATTCGGTGCCGCACCATGTCCATGAATCGCATCCCTACTACCTGGACCATTCGCGCAAGACGCTGGCGGTGGCCCAGGCCGCTGACCCCCGGACGGCGAGCTGGTTCATCGACGGCCCCGAGGCGTGCGTGTGCGGCGACGTCCACTGCGGCTGGGGCGATCACATCCAGACCTGCTGGTTCGACACCTACCTGCCCACGCTGAACTGGCGGCAGCCGGAGGCGGCGCAGACCGGGGTGCAGGACCTGATGTTCTGGATGTCGCGCTTCGACATCGACGGGCTGCGCATCGACGCGGTGCCGATGATGCCCAGGGCGGCGACGCGGCGCATCGCCCGGGACGTGCGGGGGATGATGCGGCGCGACGGGCTGGACCTTTTGCTCCTGGGCGAGACCTATACCGGGCCGGGAGACGATGGACGGGCACAGATCCGCTCCTACCTGGGCAGCCAGCTGGACGGGCTGGACAGCGAGTTCGACTTTCCGTTGATGTGGGCGATGCGCAACGTGATCGCCCATGGACAGGGGGGGATGGACACGCTGGAGGCGGAGATCGCGGCCGGGGACCGGGCCTGGGCCGGCTCGGGCGCGGTGATCTCGCACATCGCCGGCAACCACGACACCACGCGCTTCGTCTCGGAAGCGGCCAACGACGCGGGGGGCGACCCATGGAACGGGACGGCCCCGGCCCAGCCGACGGCCCAGGAACCCTACCAGCGGCACCTTCTGGCCATGGCCCTGGTGATGACCCTGCCGGGGTTGCCGATCCTCTACTATGGAGACGAGGTTGCCCTGGCCGGCGGGGGGGACCCGGACTCGCGGCGCCCGCTGCCCGACGTGCTCTCGGGTTCGCTGCCAGCGCCGCAGAGGGAAGTGCTGAGGACCGTGGCGCTGCTGGGGCGCCTGCGCGCCTGCCTGCCGGCGCTGCGCCGGGGGCTGCGCCAGCCCCTGTGGACGGACGCGGATCATACGGTGGCGCTGCACCGACTGCCCGATGGCAGCGGCGAGTCAGCCCTTTCGGTCCTGTCCCGCGGGGCCGCCCAGGTCCACCAGACGATCTCCGGGCTCCCTCCCGGCAGCTACCGCGATGTCCTGTCCCAGACCCGGCTGAACGTCGGCGCGAACGGTCTGGGCGAGCTTACCCTGGCGCGCCTCTCCGCCGCGATCTTCATCCCCGAGACCAGCCCTTGCTCGACTCCCTGAATCTGAAGCCCTGAAGCCCCAGTGACCCAGAAAGGACGAATGATGCGCCACCCCGCTCCTTCCCCATCGCAAACCGCAGGCGCCGCGGTCCATGGCTCGCAAAGCGCCGCGGTCCATGGCTCTCAAAGCGCCGCAGGCGCCGCGGTCCATGGCTGTTCCGTGCTGCTGCTCGGGCTGGTCCTGGCCGCCTGCGGCGTCTCGCCCGATGACGGCACCCCCAACGATCCCTTCGACCCGGGCAAGCGCCCGCCGCCGGGGAACTATGGTTCGGGCGGCTCCGGCTCCGGCGGAATGCCCATGGATACCCCGCCGATGTGCGACCCATCCGAGCGCCGCTGCGGCCACGAATTCGTCTACCAGGGCAGCCTGATGATGCCGCTTTCCCCCGACATCGACCACGTCGAGCTGCACGGGGACTACGCGGCCAACGGATGGACCGCCGGCAACCCCATGACCTTCGATGGCAAGGTCTACCGCGTCATCGTGCCGGTCCCGTGGAACGGCAAGGTCCTTTACAAGTTCCGCCTGGTCTACAAGAACCTGTCCGACAAGTGGATTCCCGACCCGCAAAACCCCGAGCAAGTGGACGACGGGTTGGGGGGCAAAAATTCGCTGCTGACCGGGGTGACCTGCGCCAAGTGGACCTGCGCCGCGGACAAGCCCATGTGCAGCGGGCCCGGCATGCCCGGGGCCTTCGACTGGCGCGACGCGGTCCTGTACTTCGTGTTCGTCGACCGCTTCTATAACGGCGACCCCAAAAACGACATGCCGGTCAGCGCGCCCAACCTGGACGCCGCCGCCAACTGGCAGGGCGGAGACTGGGCCGGCGTCACCAAGAAGATAAAGGAGGGCTACTTCACCTCCCTGGGGATCAACACCCTGTGGCTCACCGTGCCCATGGACCAGACCGACGGCACCGGCCTGGGCACCGACGGCCACCTGTACACCGCCTACCACGGCTACTGGCCCCGCGACCTGACCCAGCCCGGCCGCCGCTTCGGCAGCGATGCCGAGCTGAAGAACCTTACGGACGAGGCCCACAAGGCGGGCCTGCGCATCATCCTGGACTACGCCATGAACCACGTCCACAAGGACTCGCCGGTGTGGCAGGCGCACATGAATGACGGCTGGTTCAACCCGCTGGGCCCCGCCGGCAACCCGTGCATCTGCGGCAGCGCCGCCTGCGGCTGGGACGGGGACAAGGCCAAGGTATGCTGGTTTGCCGACTACCTGCCCGACTTCAACTTCGCCAACGCCGAGGCCCGCAAGTACTCGGTGGACAATGCCCTCTCCTGGGTGCAGAAGTCCGGCGCCGACGGCCTGCGCCTGGACGCGATCAAGCACATCGAGCTGTCCTGGCTGACCGACCTGCGCAGCCGCCTTTCCACGGACGTCGAGCCGGTGACCAAAGAGCATGTCTACCTGGTCGGCGAGACCTTCAGCGGGGACCAGAACCTCATCCGCAGCTTCATCGACCCGTGCAAGCAGCTCGACGGACAGTTCGACTTCCCCCTGCGGGCCGCCATCAACAGCAAGATCCTCATGCGCCAGGGGAGCATGAAGGACCTCATCGACTTCATGGATAAGAACACCGGCTTCTACGGCAGCGGGGTCATGTCCACCTTCCTGGGCAACCACGACGTGCCGCGGATCATCCACTTCGCCCAAAACACCCCCCTGTGGAACGACCCCTGGGTGGACGGCAAGGACCACAACTGGACCCACCAGCCGGGCCTGGTCTCAGAGATGGAGGCCTACCAGCGGGTGGCGGTGGCCATGGCGGTGCTTTTGACCAACCGCGGGGTGCCCCTCATCTACTACGGGGACGAGGTCGGCCTGCCCGGAGCCGGCGACCCGGACAACCGGCGCTTCATGCAGTGGGACGGGTACAGCGCCGGGCAGACGGCCTTGCTCGGACGCCTGAAGAAGCTCACCGCACAGCGGGCCGCCCATGGGGCCCTGCGCCATGGCGATCGCACGACCCTGTCGTTCGACAATGACACCTGGGCCTACAAGATGGTCGAGGGCACCGACACGGTGTACGTGGCGGTGAACCGTGGCGACGGGGACAAGACGGTGGCGGGACTGCCCACCGGGCCGCTCCACGACCCGCTCACGGGGGAGACCCTGACCGGCCCCAGCGTGTCGATTCCGGCCCGGGGCGTGCGCCTCCTTTTGCCCTGATCCCCGTCGCCGGCCCAGCATCGGGCCAACCCGCACCCGGCAAAAAGCCGCCCAACCCGCGTTGTCCTGCGTTTCCGCACATCGATAATTTCACCCGCGCGGCCGGGAAAAGTCCTTTTCCGGCGGGATCCGCGATCTGACGCGATGCAGAGGTCTCGACGGAAACGATCGGATAATTTGGAGGATTTGTGGCTATGGCTTATGCCTTTTCTTGCGCACCAAGTGCCTGGATTCAACGATGCAAGAGAAGCACACACTGTCGGTCCCACGTGCAAACTATCTCCGTTGACGCAGGCCCCGTCGCCTTGCATTTTCCTAGGGCGACAATTGGATGCCAAGAATTTCGTCGGGAGCACACATGCCGAATCGCCCCAAGCGCCCCACCCAGAAGAAGCCAGACGCCGAGCCTGCACGCCCCAAGAAGCGCGCGCAGCCGGTGGAGCGTACCCGCAAAAAGACCGCGGCACCGCCGGTGCCGGGCAGGATCACCGCCATGCGCCAGAGAAACGCCAGCCGGGCCCCGGAAAAGGCAGAGTCCGCCAGATCCAGCCCGACCGCCAGGTCGAAGGCGAACGCCAAGGCCGGCACGGCCAAAAGGACCCGCGTGGCCAGCGCGGCAAAAAAGCCCTCGCTGATCCTGGTCAGGCCGGGTTTTCCCGATGCGGACGCCGCCCTGCGCTACCTGCTGAAGCGGGCCGAGGAGCTGGTCCAGGATGGGGTGCACCCTCGCCTGCCCTACGAACTCTACCTGGATGCCCTGGTGCCGGTACTGACCTTCATCCACGCCCGCAAGGAGGTCTTCGCCGAGGCCAACCTGGGGGCCGAGGTGTGCGCCGCGGTGGAGCAGATCGCCGCGGAGCTTCAGGCGGCGCCGTCCAGCGCGCTGGACAGGGTGTCCCGCACCGAGTCCCCACCCCATGAGACCACCGCCACCGGTGCGCTGCTGCTGACCGCCTACCGGGATGCCGTGCGCCGGGTCTCCCTGGGCCCGCGAGGCCTCCTGGCCCGGCAGCGCTTCGGCATCGGCGACACCCTGGACGTGCGCAACCCGGATCAGGTCGCCAGCGGCATCGAGAGGTTCCTCGACGGCGCCGTGCGCCACCCGGAGTACCTGCAGGAGACCGGCCTGTCCCGCAAGCAGCTCGACGGCCTGTCGGCGCAGCGGCGGGTCATTCTGGCGCAGGCCCGGGAGCGCCGCATCCTGGGCGTGCCCAGCATCAGCAGCGTCCAGAGCGTACGGGTGCTGCACGCGGCGCTGGAGTATTTCTTCGATCGGTTCTCCGCCGCGGTCAGCGCCAAGCTCTTCCATCAACCGGAAGAGCGGGTGCGGGGCCTGCGCCTGGTGCCCCGCGACAGCACCAACCGCAGCGGGGGGCTGCGCTCGACCGACTCCCACTAAATAGGGGGGGCGTTCCCGTCGCGTCGCCTATGGCCTGGCCTGGCTCGGCAAACCGAGCCAGCCTCCCCCCACCGCGCGTCCCTGGCGCGGGTTAACGACGGAACGTCCCCTGTGCTTCGCGCACAAAGAATTGCGCAATTTTGACGCACTCGATCCTGGACGATATGCTGCCCGCATGTTTGTTGAAAGGCTTCTCGCGGGCCTGCTGGCGCCGCAAAACCGGCTTGGCGAGCTGGATGACACCCTCTCGGTGGACGTGGACTGTTATCGCGCGCTGCTCATGCGCGAGGCCCGCGGGTTGAGCGAGTCGGGGCAGATCGATCGCGAGGTGGCCATCTGGGCCTTCACCTGCATCACCGATGGATGGGTGGATGAGCACCTGCACCACGTGCGCGACAGCCTGCTCGAACTGGGCGCGGTGTCCGAGCAGCAGCACCTGGACGCTCTGCTCCAGGCCGGGGTGCTGCGCATCCTCGGGGTGCCGGCGGACCTGTCGCCTTCGGACCTGCTCTTGCTGGATACCGTGACAAAACTCCACCCGACGCCGGGGAACGGCGACGCCGATCCGCTGGGCATGCGGCTTTTGGCCCGGCGCTATGCCCGGGAACTCGGCCTGCTCTCGCGCTCGAACGGCAAGACCGATTGTACCCTGCTGGGCGAGACGGCCATCCGCATGCCGCGGCACAACCTGTCGGCCTACCTTCTGGCCCTGGAGATGTTGCAGTCTGCGGGCGCTTCCGACCGCTGGCGCACGCCGCGACGGGCGCTGGCCTTCCTTCTGGCAAACCCCGAGTTCGAGGTTCCGACCACGGCGCAGGCCCGGCGCATCATGGACCCCGAGGGGCTGCTCCCCTGGCGCCGAGTGCGGCGGCTGACCCTTTTGGGACTCTGTGAGCCTGCCGTGGAGCTGGAGGAGGACGACCGCCACGCCTGTCGCTACCGCCTGGTCTCCCAGGGCCAGGAGGCCCTGCACAAGGTGTTGCGCGACCCGCCCTCGGAGGTGCTGCGGATCGCCGAGGCGATGCTCGCGGAGCAAACACAACAATCCCTGCGGCCCCTCCTTTTGCGCAGTGAGGCCAGCGGTCTTTCGC
This sequence comes from Polyangia bacterium, assembly GCA_038231615.1. Lineage (GTDB taxonomy): Bacteria > Myxococcota_A > Polyangia > Palsa-1104 > JAEUJZ01 > JBBRLA01. The sequence continues at coordinate 11,505 of JBBRLA010000215.1, forward strand.
GGCCCCGGACGCCCGGGGGCCCCGCCGAGCCGTCGCCCCATCGGCCCCAGCCGCCGCGCTCGACGATGCGCCCTGCCGTGTCCATCGCCCAGCGGCAGCGTGCCGCCGCGGAGCCCACCGGGGTCTCGGGCGAGACGGCCCCAAAAGCCGCGTCACCCGCGCCCCAGCGCCCTGTCGCATCGTCGCCGTCCCCCGGCAGGGAAGCAAGGGAGCCCTCCCCGGCCCCGCCCCAGGCCAGGGAACAAGCCCCGCCCCAGGCCAGGGAACAAGCCCCGCCCCAGGCCAGACAGCCCGCCCTGGCCCCGGCGGAACGGGCCGAGCCCGGGCTCGAATCCCTCCAGGATCTCGACCTGTCCCACATCCTTCACCGCGCCTGGGACGAGATCCAGGCCCGGCAGGTGGCCTTCACCCTGACCGGGCCATCGGTGCACATCCGGGGCGACCGGCGCGGTCTCTTGCAGGCATGGCGCGAACTCTTGCGCATCGCCGCGGACGCCGCGCTTCAGGGGGCGGCCTCTCCCGCCGTCACCGTGGAACTGCGCCCCGCGGGAGACGAGGCGGTGGTCCTGGTCCACGACAACGGCCCGCCCCTGTCCGCCGCCGATCAGGAGGGCCTGCTGGATTCTTCCCTGGGCATGCTGGGCGAAGGCGG
>JBBRLA010000216.1:0-12069 GCA_038231615.1 Polyangia bacterium
AGCAAGCTCAACCCAGCGGCCACGGAAAAATACCGAAGAGCTGGGGCACGAGCATGACGTTGCATCAGTCTAGTATCGCCAATTGGAGTGGCGATGGCCAGCAGGAGCCGTATCAATAGCAAAATTGCCGATAATGTATATTATGTCAACTATCTGACCGCCGCCGCCGGAAGTTCTGCCCGCACGGGTCAGCTCGTGCTAAACTTCCGGGTGCCTCGTCCAGCGACGGCCCCTGCTCCTTGACACGACATGACCGACACTCCCCTCACCGATCGCTCAGAGTGGATCCGCCTGCGTTTCGACCTCCGCGACATCCCGGGCGCTCGCAAGCTATGTGCCGCCCTGGCCGCCGGGCCCGCCACTTCGGAGGAACGCCAGTGTGCCGCCGACCTCCTGGAGCAGCGCCAGATGTGGGAGGATGCTGCCCCCTTGCGCGAGGCCCTCGGCGACCTGCCCCGCGCCAGGGACGACTTTCGCAAGGCCCAGCTTCTCCTCGACGCCGCCCGGGTCTCCGAGCTGCTCGGCGACCACCGCGACGCCAGCCTGGTCTATGAGGACATTCTCGCCAGACATGGAGACAGCCACCACTCCGACCCCAAAGATGGCAGCCACAGCGAACGCCTGCGTGCCCGCCTGGGCCTGGCGCGCATCCTCCGGCGCTTCGGCAAGACCGAGCAGGCCGTGCGCCAACTACAGCAGGCCCGGCAACAGGAGGTCGACCTGCCCGGCTTCCGCCCGGTCCTCGCCGACATCGATCGCGACCTGATCGTCGGCCTCCACGCCATCGGACTCCCCGGGGCCGCCTGTCACGTGTTCGCCCGGCTGCGGAAAGACGCACCGGACGTCCCGGCCACTCTGGATGCGTTCCTGTTGGCCCAACATATCGAGCAGCCCGCTCATCATGCCGCCGCCGGCCCGGATGCCCCTCCCGTGCTGCTCGAGCGCTATGCCCTTTTGCGTCTGCTCGGATCCGGCGGCATGGGCCGCGTGTACCTGGCGCAGGACCAGCTTCACGGCGTGCAGGTGGCGGTCAAGCTGATGTCGCCGCCACAGGGCGCCCTTCGGCCTTCCTGCCCCCCCCCCGACGCGCACCAGGACAGCTACCAGCGATTCGTCCGCGAGGCGCGCGTGGTGCAGGATTTGAGCCACTCGGCCATCGTGCGGCTGATCGAGTTCCATGAGACAGACGGCCTGATGGTGCTCGAATACATGGCCGGCGGCACTCTGGCCGATCGGGTCCACCCGCTGCCCACGCCCTTCGCCCGCCGGGTGCTCCTGCAGGTGCTCGACGGGCTACGCGTGGCCCATCGCGCCGGGGTGATACATCGGGACATCAAGCCGCAGAACATCTTTTTCACCCTGGCGGAAGAAGCCAAGCTCGGCGACTTCGGCGTGGCCCATCTGCAAGAGCTGGGCGCCACGCAAACCGCCGGTTTTATCGGCACTTTGGCCTATATGTCCCCCGAGCAGATCTCCGGCGGCCGGCTGACCTTTGCCGCCGACCTGTATTCGCTCGGCGTCACGGCCTTTCAGATGGCCACCGGCAGGCTGCCCTTCACCGGGCCCGATTTCGTCGGGCAGCATCTGGGCGAACCTGCGCCTCGGCCCAGCCAGGTACTGCCCGGATTGGCCCCTGCGTGGGACGATCTTTGCCTGCGCGCCCTGGCCAAGCGCCCGCAGGACCGCTTCGCCGATCTGGAGGAGGTGCAGCGGTCCATCGAGGCACTCCCGCAGCATGGGCCGACCGCGCGGGTGCCCGCCCGACGGGCCTCGGGCGCCGACGAAGCCGATAAAGGGGACGCAGGGAACGAAAAAGAGCCGGCCTCCGCGCCCGGGCGAATGAGGATCGACGGCGAGGTGAGCCTGCTCCACACCCCCCACAGCACCCTGGCCCTGGGCAATGACCCCGGGCTGGGACGGCCGGTGATCGTCGAGCGGTTCCCCGCGGGGCTTTTGCCGGGAGAGGCCGGCGCTCGGCACCTGCGCTGGCTGCGCGTCATGGCCCGACATGGCGGCCCGGGCCTGCAACGGGTATTACGCATCGACCTGTCCTTGCCGGAGGCGCAGGTGGTCTATGAGGCGCCAATGGGCGCGGCGGTGACGCAAAAAAACGCCAGCGATGATGACCACGGGCTCACCTTCCGCGAGGAGGCGCTCCTGCGCCGGGTGCTCCTTGGGCTGCATGAAGACGGCGAGGTCCACGGGGACGTGCTGACCTCGGTGGTGCGCGAGGAGGCGCGGCTGCTCTTGCTGGTCAGCGGCAAGGGGCCACTGTCATTCCCCGAGGCGCGGGTTCCGGAGACAACGCCGACGGCAGCGGACGATCTCGCCGCCCTCGCGCTTCTGTGTTCGGAGCGCCGTGATCACACCCGCAGGTAGAACGCCGCGCCGAGCTGGGTCAGAAAGAAGAGCAGCGATAGCAAAAGCCCCACCGCCGAGAGTCCGTACCCGCTGCCGTACGTGAGCTGTGAGGCGCCGAGGCCCCGGGCAGAGCAATACAGGCCCAGCCCCGAGAAGATCAGTCCGAGAAAGGGCACGACGCCCAGGGCCCCCAGGAGGAAGCCGGCGATGGCGAAGCGGTTGACCGGCACCAGCACCACCGAATCCGGCGGCGCGCGCTTGCCGCGGAGGGTGCTTTCGAGCAGGGCGGCCTCGACCTCGGCCACCTCGCGGGCATAAAGCCAGCCTTTCAAGGGATGGTAGACGCGGTCGATGGGCGATAGCAAACCGGCGCTGGCCTGCTGCAACAATTCCTGCTCGGTGAGAAATACGTCCCGCGCCCCGCGCGAGACAATGAAGTGTCCATTCATCAAATTGTTTCCTTCAGCAAACGCAAACCACCAGGCATCCGCAGGCTAGGGCAGCTTGACGCACGGGCCAAGTTTCTCGCTTTCGCGGCGGGTGAACGGGCAGCGCGGCGCATGCTACGGTTGACCCTGCCGGCTGCTGGCCGTAGGTTGTGTTCATGGATTCTCCCGTCTTTCTGCGCTCCCTCGATGACCGGGCCCGCCTGATCTTGCGCGGCCCCGACCGGAAGCGCTTCTTGCATGGCATGGTCACCAACGACATCAATGGGCTCGCGCCGGGCCACGGCTGCCACGCGGCAATGCTGACGGTGAAGGGCAAGATGCTGGCCGACATGGCGGTCCACGCCTGCGGGCAGGACACGTCGCAGTCGCCATCGTTATCAGGCGACAAGGATTTCCTGCTCCTTGAGATGGAGGGCCCGCTGCGGCACAAGATCCGTGAGGCGCTTTACCGATATCTGGTCATGGACGATGTCACCATCGAAGATGTCACCGACGAGCTGGGCGAGCTGGGGGTGTACGGCCAAGGGGCGGCGGCGGCGCTTCACGCGGCGATCGGGGCCGGCGTGGACTTCCCGCAAGCGCCCTACCATCATGTGGAGGTCCCCGGCGGCGAAGGCGGGGCCCTGCGGGTGGCGGCGACAGTGGAGCTGCGCCTCGCGGGCTATCACGTCTTCGGGGCGCTTTCGGCGCTTTCGGCGCTCTCGTCGCGGCTGCTGGCCGCGGGGGCCCGGAAGCTTGGGGAAGACGAGGCGGAGGTGCTGCGGGTGGAGGCCGGCGTCCCGCGCTACGGCCTGGACATAGACGAGGACCGGCTGCCGGTGGAGGCCCGGCTGGATGACGCGGTCAGCTTCACCAAGGGCTGCTACCTGGGACAGGAGGTGGTAGCGCGGGTGACGGCTCGTGGCCACATCAACCGCAAGCTGGTGGGTCTGCGCTTCCCCGGGGTCGATGCGCCGCCGCCCCGAGGCACCAAGCTGTCCCACGAGACCCGCCCCGACGCGGGCACAGTGATGACGGCGGTGTACTCGCCGCGCCACGGGGTGATCGCCCTGGGCTACGTCCACCGCAGCGTGTGGCAACCGGGTACCCGCCTCACCGTCTCGGCAGGCGGTGAGGGTGCCGGCGCGGGCGAGACCGGGGCGCCACCCGGGCAAGAGGTCAAGGAAACGGAGGGCTCGGGCCTTTTGGCCATCGTCGCCGACCTGCCCTTTGCCGAACCGCAAGAGAATCGCGACAGCCCGATCCCGTGACGGCGGTGGAGCTTGCGGCCCGGCCGCCGCGCATGGACGAAGCCCATCTGGGCACACCGGTGGCCCGATGACGGCGGTGGAGCTTGCGGCCCGCCCGCTGCGCTTCGACAAGGCACAGCTCCTGGCGCCGATGGTGGTGCTGCCGGGGCTGCTGCTGGCCGCGGCCCACGCCCCGGTGGCGCTTTTGACCTTCGGTCCCCTGGTGCTGACCTCGTGGGCGCTGGCCCGCCGGGACCGCTACTACCTCGATCGCTGCGTGGTGCGGGCGGACGGGGCGCTGCTGGAGCTTGTGTACCGTCGGCGCCCCCCCTTCTCGCCTGATCGCGGCAAGCGGCTGGCGGCGGTGGACCTGCGCTACGCCAAACGGCAGTGGAGCCCCGGGGGGGACCTGATCCTCTCGGAGGGGGAGGCCAGCTACCTGGCTTTCGGGGTGGACCCACCGGCCAGCGCCTACCCGTTAGGCGAGGACGGCGAGCCCTTGCCGGTGGTGTTCTGGCGGGCGGTGCGTCTGTCGGGACCGGACCTGTCCCGCCTGGGCGAGGCCATCGAGTCGGTGCCCTCACGTCCGCCGCCGGACCTTTGCAGCCCAGTGGACCTGTTGGAAGTGATCGGCTCGGTGGGGCCCTGGGGCCGGCAGGCGGAAAAGCGGCTCATCCAGCACCTCGCCCAGGCCGGCGCAGAAGAGCGGCCCGGCGGCGTCCTGTCCAGCCTGCGGGACCTGGCGCTGCGGCAGGATGCAGTCGGGCAGGCGGCCCACCGGGTGCTGGTGGGGGCAGCCCGGTAAAAGCGATAATAGGGGGACGCCCCAAAGGCAGCCTCCTCCCACTACTCGATCCTCCGGGTGGCCTCCGGGTGGGTCTATCCTCCGGTGGGTCCGGCCTTTTCTGGCTACATGGGAGGTCGCGGTCGTCTTCAGTTGAAGCTATGATGCAGCCGATGATCGCCACCCCCGTCCTGTCCTGCATCGACCACCTGCCCAGCGGCGCCGCCGCCGAGGAAGACGAGGCCCGAGCCGGCCTGGCCCAAGTGGCCCTTTCGTTGGTCGGCTCCGAAATCCTCAAGATCGCCGCCGAGATCCGCCAGATGCAGCAGCGCGGCGTACAGATCTGCAACCTGACCGTCGGCGACTTCGCCCCCAGCCAGTTCCCCATCCCGCGGGCCTTGCAGGCCGCCATCACCCGGGCCTACGAACGCCGCGAGACCAACTACCCGCCCTCCGACGGCGTGCTCTCGACCCGGGAGGCGGTGGTCACCTTCTACCGCCGGGAGCTTGGCCTCGACTATCCGCTCTCGGGCATCATCATCACCGGCGGCGCCCGACCGGCCATCTATGGCACCTACCGGGCGCTGGTCGAGCGGGGCGACCGGGTTATCTATCCCCTGCCCTCGTGGAACAACAACCATTATGTCCACCTGTCCGAGGCCGTCGGAGTGCCCCTGCAGACCCGAGCTGAGGACCGCTTCATGCCCACCGCGGCGGCCATCGAGCCGCTCTTGCCTGGAGCGCGGCTCCTGTGCCTGAACAGCCCGCTCAACCCCACCGGCACCATGCTCGCTGCCGACGAGCTGCGCGGCATCTGCGAGCTGATCGTCTCGGAGAACCGGCGGCGGCGCAAGAGCGGCGAGCGCCTGCTGTACCTGATGTACGATCAAGTGTACTTCATGCTGACCTTTGGCGGCGCCCGCCACGTGACGCCCTTGGAACTGGTGCCGGAGATGGCCGCCTACACCCTCTTCGTCGATGGCATCAGCAAGTCGCTGAGCGCCACCGGGCTGCGGGTGGGCTGGATTGCCGCCCCGCCCTACATCGCCGCCCGCATGCGGGACCTTCTGGGACATATCGGGGCCTGGGCCCCGCGCCCCGAGCAAATCGCCGCGGGCGAGGTGCTGGTCGACGCCGCGACCCTGTCCGAATACCACCAGGAGATGAGCGGCAAGGTGCAGGCCCGTCTGAACCTGCTCTACCAGGGGTTCCAGCGCATGGGTCAGGAGGGCCTGGGAGTCGAGGCGATCTCCCCGCAGGGGGCGATCTACCTGTCTGTGCGGCTGCCCCTGCACGGGCGCCGGCTGCCCGCGGAACATGGCGGGGGTGTCATCGCCACCAACGAGCAGATCCGCCGCTACCTTTTGGACGCCGCCGGCCTGGGGGTGGTGCCCTTCCAGGCCTTCGGCATGCGCGACGAGACCGGCTGGATGCGCTTGTCGGTGGGTGCGGTAAGCACCGACGACATCCAGGCCATGCTGCCGCGCCTGGCCACCGCCTTGCGGGCGCTTGACTGACGGACGAAATCGACCTGAACGACGAAATCTGGCTTCCGGCGCTGTCGCCGGCTTATGTTGAGTAGAAGAGCCATGCGCACCCTGAATAAAATTTACGCAGTGATCGCGGCCGGCGCGGCAGTGCTGTGTTGCACGGAAACCTCGGCCAAGGCCGGGCCCCACGACTTCGTCATCTACGTGACCCGCCTCGGGGGAGATCCCGAGTCGGCGCAGCCGTACATCGACAAGTTCGTGACCTACCTGCAAGCCGAGGTCGGCTGGCCCAAGGGCTCCGCCAAGGGGGCCTTTGTCGACAGCAAGAAGGAGGCCCTGGCCTTCATCAACCAGCAAAAGCCCGGCCTGGGCGTCATCGAGCCGGCGCTCTACCTGGAACTGCGCAAGGAACAGGGGCTGGAGCCGGTGGCGCAGGTCCTCAGCGCCGACCTGGTCACCGAGAAGCTGCACCTTTTGGTCAAGGACCCGGCGGTGCGGGCGCCGATGGATCTTTCGGGGAAGACCATCTCGACCTTGTTGTCCGATTTCCCCGAATACCTGTCGCGCATCGTTTTCGCCGGCAAGATGCCCTTCGCGTTCAAGCACGTGGGGCAGGCCATGAAGGGCGTGCGCGCGGTACTGCGCGACGAGAGCGATGGCACCTTGCTGGACGATGGACAGATGGAGGCGGCGAAGAAGCTGGAGGGCGGCGCGGCGCTGCACTCGGTGTACGACGCCAGTTCCCTGCCGCCCTTGCCAGTGGTAGCGTTCGGCAAGGTGTTGAAGCCGGACGAGCGCAAGAAGCTGGTGAAAGTCCTGCTCGACATGTGCGGCACGCCCAAAGGAGGAGAGGTTTGCAAAGACATGCACATCCGCAAGTTCGCCCCGGTCAACACGGCAGCCTTCGTCGAGGCGCAACGGCGGTACGATCAGGCACCGCGGTCCAACAATCGCGAAGCGCCGCGGTCCAACAATCAACCATGACCTCAATGACCTCGCAACCCCGCGGAATCCGCGGGTGTGACGCTGCAAAAAGGGGCAGTCTCCTGACCTCTTCGGCCAGCTTTCTGCTGAGCGCTGCCCTCTTCTGCTGTGCCGGCTGCCCGGCCAGCCCGGGGACGCTGAAGCCCACCGAGGCGACCCTGAGCGCCGAATCCATGCCGACGGACCCGCAAACGCTGGTCACCCTGGCCGACCAGCAATTCGACAAGGGCGGGGCTGGCGTCGAGAACTCACGCGCCGCTATGGAGCGCGCGGTGGCGAAGAACCCCGAGTGGGCCGCTAGCAAGGATGGCTACACTGGCGCCTGGCGCCTGGCGCGGGCCTACTCCGAGCTGGCCGCGGTGGACGACAAGGACAAGAAGACCGCTCTCAGCGACGCTGGCATCGCCGCGGGGCGCAAGGCGCGGATGCTCTCGCCGGACGGCGTCGAGGGGGCCTATTACCTGGCGCAGCTTTTGGGCTATTCGGCGCAGGTGCACAAGGGGGACAAGGAGCTGGTGACAGAGTTGGTCAGCCTGGCGGAGCAGGCGGACAAGGCGGATGCCAAGTTCGACCATGCCGGGCCGGCCCGGGTGCTGGGGGCAATCTATGCCCGCGCGCCGCAGCCACCGCTGTCCATCGGGGATTCGAGCAAGGCGGTGCAGCTCTTGCAGCGGGCAGTGCAGCTTGACCCGGGGTTTCCTGGCAACACGGTGTATCTGGCGGACGCCCTGGTGGCCGACGAACGATTCCCGGAGGCAGGGGCGGCAATCAAGTCAGCGCGGCAGCTCCTTCTGGACCCGCGCTGGGATCGTTATCGCGACACCTGGACCCGGGAACTTTCCAAGACCGAACGCAGGCTGAAGGCGAAGACGGGCTGATATCCCGGTAGGTCTCCCCTTGCCCTCCCTCGCCGAGCTGGCCGATACGCGCGGAATGCATCATCAGGGACGAGGTTCGATCATCTCTTCCGGTCGCACCGCCGCGTCGAACTGCTCCCCGGTGATCAGCCCCATTTCCAGGGCCGTCTCGCGCAGGGTCTTGCCACTCTGGTGGGCGGTCTTGGCCACCTTGGCCGCCATGTCGTAGCCGATGGTCGGCGCCAGCGCCGTCACCAGCATCAGCGACTTGTGCAAAAGCTCGCTGATGCGCGCCTCGTCGGCCTGGATGCCCTCGACGCAGTGCAGGCGGAAGGACTCGGCGGCGTCCGCCAGAAGGCGGATCGATTGCAGGGATGCATAGGCCAGCACGGGCTTGAAGACGTTCAGCTCGAAGTGCCCCTGTGCCCCCGCCACTGCCACCGTCATATCGTTGCCGATGACCTGGGCGCACACCATGGTCAGCGCCTCGCACTGGGTGGGATTCACCTTCCCCGGCATGATCGAGCTGCCGGGTTCGTTTTCGGGCAGGCGCAGTTCCCCGATGCCGCAGCGCGGTCCGCTGCCCAACAGGCGGATGTCGTTGGCCACCTTGTTCAGCGCCACAGCGCAGGTCTTCAGCGCCCCGGAAAGAAACACTACCGCGTCGTTGGCCGCCAGCGCGGCGAACTTGTTCTCCGCGGTGATAAAGGGCAGCCCGGTCAGCCGGGCGATCTCCGCGGCGACGGCCACGGCGTATTCCGGGTGGCTGTTCAGCCCCGTGCCCACGGCGGTACCGCCCAGGGCCAGCTCGTGCACGCCGGGTAGGGTGGCCTGGATGGCCCGGATGGCCCCGCGAACCTGCGCCGCGTAGCCGGAGAACTCCTGTCCCAGGGTCAGCGGCGTTGCGTCCATCAGGTGGGTGCGGCCGATCTTGACGATGCGCGAGAAGGCCTGCGCCTTCTGTTCCAGCGCCCCGGCCAGCGCCCCCAGCACTGGCACCAGGCGGCGGTGGACGCGGTCCCCCAGGGCAACGTGGATGGCGGTGGGGAAGGCGTCATTGGTGGATTGGGACATGTTGACATGGTCGTTGGGGTGCACCGGCTTTTTGCTGCCCTGCACCCCGCCCAGGATCTCGATGGCGCGGTTGGAGATGACCTCGTTGGCGTTCATGTTGGTCTGGGTGCCGCTGCCGGTCTGCCAGACGACCAGGGGAAAGTGATCGTCCAGCGTGCCCGCGATGACCTCGTCCGCCGCCTGCTCGATGGCCGGGAGCAGCTTGGCGTCGAGCTTGCCGAGCTTGACGTTGGTCCGGGCGGCGGCCTTCTTCACGATGCCCAGAGCATAGATAAACTCCCGCGGGAAACGCTCGCCCCCGATGCGAAAGTTTTGCAAGGAGCGCTGGGTCTGGGCGCCGTAGTAGCGATTGGCAGGGACCTCGATGTCCCCGAAGGTATCTCGCTCGGTGCGGGTGGCGGTGGGTTCCTGGCTCACGTTGATGTCTCCTCTTTTTTAGAATGGGCCTGTGGTGAAACGCGGGTCAGAAGCGCAGCCGGACCAGGCCGACCAGCGGCCCGGTGTTGCCCGGGTGGGTGCGTACAAGAAGCGCCCCGCCACCATCGTCAGCATCGTCGATCGGCACCAGCTCATGGTTGCTGGGGGACGGCCCGGTGCCGAGCAGCAGGCGCGGCGGTTCAGGTCCCGGGCGCGGGGTGAGCGGCGCGGCGATGCCGAAGAGCTGGACGCCTGTGCCGGCGTGCTCCGCCACCACCAGCATCAGGTGATCGCCGCTGGCCACCGCCCGCAGCCGTTCCACCCCGGGCCCGACGGAGAAGCGAGTCTCCCCGCGCCAGCTCAGGGTGCGCGGGTCCATGCGGATGATCCTGCCGATGGCGCCATCGATGATGACCAGCAGGTCGTCGCGCAGGCGCAGGAGCGCCCGGGTGTCCGCACCGCCCCCCGGTGGGGGCACGGTCCCGATGGTCTGCCGCCCGTCCCTGTCCACCCGCAGCACCTTTCTCCCGCCCAGCAGGTAGTCGCCGTCGTCGTCGTGCAGCAGCACCTCGGTGGCACCGGCGCCGGGCACGGCGGTCACCCGCGTCGCGTGGCCGGCATCGTCGAGGGTCAGCAGATAGGCCCGGTCCTCCCTGGCGCAGCGAAGCAGGGCATAGGTTGTCGCTTGCGCCCGGCCTGCCTGAAGGAGGGGCGGATCAGTGACGGTGCAAGGGGCAGGCAGCGGCAGTTCCGACCGGCCGGCGGGTTTGCCGTCGCGGTCGAAGAGCAGAAGGGGCGGTCCCGGCGTCCTGTCGAAGGGGGCCCCCATGGCGGCGGCGCTGCTGATGACATGGTCGCCGGTCCAGACGAAGTCCCCTGCCACGGGGCGGAACGAAAGCGACGGCTGCCGCTCGCTGACCCCCAGGGGCCGCCAGGTCGCGGGCAGTTCGGGGCGCTCGCTGGCGAGGATCACGTAGCGGCGCCGTCCCTCAGCGGAGCGATCGGGGAAGACCCGGAGGCGCCGGGGGGCGTAGTTCACCACCACGGCCTCGGTGGCCATCTCCCGCGCCGAGGGTGCGCGGAACGGAGGCGCCGCCCCGTGGGTCCCGCCGCTGCAAGAAAGCAGCGCCGCCAGGGCCAGCAACGGCAAGCCCCGCGCCAGTAACGCCAGCAACGGTAACGCACGACCGGTCAGGTGCTTCAATGGACCGCGGCTCCTGCGGCGCTTCGCGATCGGAGAACCACGGCTCCTGCGGCGCTTCGCGATCGGAGAACCACGGCTCCTGCGGCGCTTCGCGATCAATGCACGAGGCCTTTGCCACGCACCGGCTTCTTGGCCCATGACTCCAGCACGCGCAAGCGTTCCATCACCAGGCGAAGGCGGACGGCGTCCCCCTGGGTGGTGTAGATGTGGCGCAGGTTGTTGAGCATGCGCACTAGGATCGCCCTCTTGGTGGCGACCTTCAGTTCCTCCGGCGTGGGGTCGCGTACCTCGCCGCTGACCACCTGGACCAGGTCCCGCAAGTCCTCTCGGGTAAGCGTGCGCCCATCGAAGGGGTCCAGGTACTGCTCGCCCTCGCCCTCGGGCGAAGCGCCGCCGCGGACCAGGAAGTGGCCCGGGAAGCCGATTCCTTGCAGAGGGACATCCACGCGGCGGCCAACCTCGATCAGGACCACGGCGAGGGTGATGGGGATGCCCAGGTGGCGATCCAGCACCTCGTTGAGGAAGCTGTTTCGGGGGTCGTCATAGTGGGCGGTGTTGCCGCGGAACTTCTTGGCCAGGTACGTGACCAGGCGACTGGCACAGGTGACCGGATCGCCGAAGCCGAGAAGATGGGTGCGCGCCTGCACAGCGAGGTCATCGAGGACGCCGAGGTAGTGGGCGAGGTCCAGGCCCGGGTACTCGGGCTCGGCCAGGAGCAGGGCGGCCTGGGCCAGATCAAGCTCCTCCTCGGGACGGCAGACGATGTGGGCGAAGAGGGCCACATCGGTCTTTATCGGCACGGCCATGCGGGCTAGGCGCTGGGGCTGGCCGACGGCCCCTCGGTCAGGCGGTAGCCGATCATGACGGCGGGGACCACCACCAGCTCCCTGTGGCGCTCGAAGATGTGGCCGCGCTCGTCGGCGATCTCGACCCGGGTGAGGGACATGGAGAGCACCGGGCCCTGCGCCGGGCGGCAGGCGGCGACATAGCCGGTGAGGCGGGCGCCGTTCTCGTATTCGAAGGTGACGCGATGGCTGACCAGATCACGCAGCGTGTCGTTGACGGGCATGCCCCTTGTATATCATGCGAGGGGGCAGCACGAAAGCTGGACCCTCGGTGTTGGGCGCGGATCCCCTGCGTAGGGGTCGTCGGAGAGCAGAAACTGGCGCGGGGCAAAGAGACGGGGTACCTCCACTTGGTCAAACCACACCAATGCCCGG
>JBBRLA010000217.1:0-12012 GCA_038231615.1 Polyangia bacterium
ATACCTATCTGGGCCTGCTGATTCCCGGCGCGGTCAGCGTGTTCGGCATTTTCCTGTTCCGCCAATCCATCGTCCGTGTTCCTGACGAACTTTTGCAGGCGGCGCGCATCGACGGCTGTTCGGAGTTTCGCATCTATTGGGACATCGTGATGCCCATTTCGCGCCCGATGATCGGCGCGTTCAGCCTCATCAGTTTTATGGGCACGTGGAACAGTTTTCTGTGGCCGCAAATCATGCTGCACCGCAAGGAGCTGTTCACCCTCCAGGGGCACTCGGAATCGGTGTTGGCAGCGGCGTTCTCGGCCGACGGGCAGAAGGTGGTCACGGCCAGTGATGACAACACGGCGAAGCTGTGGGACGTGAAAAGCGGCAAGGAGCTGTTCACCCTCAAGGGCCACTCCAACTGGGTGGGGGCAGCGGCGTTCTCGGCCGACGGGCAGAAGGTGGTCACGGCCAGCGATGACAACACGGCGAAGCTGTGGGAGGTGAAAAGCGGCAAGGAGCTGTTCACCCTCAGGGGCCACTCCAACAGGGTGAGGGCAGCGGAATTTTCTGCCGATGGTCAGAAGGTGGTCACGGCGAGTAATGATCACACGGCGAAGCTGTGGGACGTGAAAAGCAGCAAGGAGCTGTTCACCCTGAGGGTATATCCTCCCCTGCCACAAAATTCCCCAGGAGGCTACTTCACCTCCTTCTCACCCGACGGCACAAAAATCCTGGCGGGGCTGGGCGGCAACGAAGCATGGGTATATCCCATCACCCCAGCCGCCTTCCTTGGCATCGCCTGCAACCTCCTGCGCGGCCAGCCCGAGATGTGGCAGCCGGAAGACTCCGAGTTCCTGCGAAATTTGCACTACCAGCCCGGACTCCTCCAAGAAGCCCGCCATACCTGTGCCCCCTACCTTGCCCAATCCCCCTGATCCCCCAACCGTCGCATCGCGATGGACCGGGCTTGCCGACAGGCCCCCTGTTGCCCCTTCGGGGCCGGGTCTTCGCTCCTCATCCCGAGGGGCAACAAAGCTCGCTCCGCAGCCTGGCCAGGAAAGGGGCGAATCCCCGCGGGCACGCCCCCGCCAGTTCATCTGGATCTGTCCTCTGTGCGACCGCGGTGCGCAGGTCCACGCCATCGTTTCGATGCATCTCCGCGGCAAGCCGTTGGAGGAGTTGTTTGGGGCGCTTGTCCAGCTTGCCGCTTGATTCGTACAAATCCTCAACATCTGAAGGAAGCTTACTCTTGAGGACCGGCACAGGAATGCCCAATTCCGCAGCCAGCGCCGAATGCGCGCCCAGCGTCCATGCCTCGATCGATTCGACCGCCACGGCGCAGACCGCTGCATGCGGGAATGACAGAAGGGCGAGACCTCGCTCGCGCCCGGCTTGCATCTCGGCGAGTCGGCCCCGATCCCGGTCCTGGTCCGCGACGCAGATTGTCCCGTCCAGACCGAATTTACGTCCACTGATCAAAATGGCCGCGGCTACCTTGGCGGCAAAACCGCTTTTTCTCGCGTCTGGATGAAATCGGGCAAGCTGGGTCCACCGAAGCGCCGATGAGTCCTTGTCTATCGTCGGTACCGCCCGGCAGGCCAACGTACCTACCACGCCGGCAGCAGGATTCTGTGTCTCGATCGGAGCCACCTGAGGGCCGATGTCGTGGGGTCCTTCGCCAACGAATAGGAGCTTCATCCCCGTTCTCCCCGAAGCAGGGCATCCTCCCCCAAAAGATACCACAGTTCGCCGATGGCGAACTCTTGTAGAAGAGGTGGCAAATTGGGGACTTCGGCCAGGGGCGTGACACGGGTCGCCCCCTCAGCGTCACGGGTCACCACGCGGACCTCGTCAGGCTGGCAGTAGTTCAGCAGCAGCGGGCTGTGCGTCGTCATGATGATCTGCCGCTTGTGCGGACCGACTTCACCCGTGGTCATCTTGCGAAGCAGGTCGATGATCATCTTCAGGCGAGAGGGGTGCAGGCCGTTTTCCGGCTCCTCGATGAGAATGATCTCCGCGGTGTTGCTGTACGCCAGGGCCAGGTATGCCGTGAGCAGCAACGCGCCGTCGGAGACCTGCTCGGCCGAGATGGTGATCGGCGGTCGCTCGTTGCCAGCCAGCACGAAGCGCAGGGCCTTCAGTGGCTCAGACGGGTGCTTGGCGGTTTTCTTGCTCACGATAGTCGGGACCGAAATGCCGCGCAGGGTGGGGATGGTCTGATAAAGCGTGCGCTCCAGTTCGTGCAGTGCGGCGCGATCGGGGCCGGTGATCATCGCCTCCAGCACCGCGGCCAGGTTGGCCCCATCCTCTTCCAGCACCGGCTCGGGGGCCGGTGGAGATTTCCGCCGCAGACGATCGGGTTGGAAGCGATAAGGATGTGCGGTCACGATCTTATCGACGGCAACATCGAATTCTTCGGCCAGCTTGAAGGGGATGCCCTTCACTTCATCCTGGTTGTCGAAGCTGGCCAGGAACCCCGAGGAAACAAATTCGTTCAGGGCCGCCGTCATCCTGGCGACGAAATCCGCCGGATTGTCCGTCCCGAGGACCGTCATTCTGAATGTCTGGCCCGTAGTGCCTTCTTCCACGAGCCACCGAATGTCCCGCTGCGGGTCCCTCCTGAATACCTTCTCGTTATAGGAATCGTCAGCCCCAGGCAGCGCGATCTGGGCACTCCCAAGAATCATGCTGAGTTCATCAATCGCCTGCAGGATGCTGGATTTGCCGCTGTCATTGGGGCCAATCAGCACCGTCAGCGGCGCCAGATCAACCCGGACATCGCGGAGGCACTTGAAATTCTGCACATGGAGCCGGCTGATCATCGACTTTTCGTTATTCTGAGTTCGGACCATGGGATGACCGCCGATGGATCGTCTGCGTGATCCATCAAACGACGGTCCAACTCCGCCGCCTCTTCTACCGAAAGAGCTGGCTCATAGCCATCCTGGATCAGACTGTCCCACAGTGCCTGCACAAAAACCACGCGCTCTTCCAGCGGCAGTGCCTTGGCTTTTTCTAGCAGGGACAGGTCCATTATAGACAGTCTATCGCGAAGAAGTGGGGGCGGCAAGCCGGCTCCACCGAAGCGCCGATGAGTCCTTGTCTATCGTCGGTACCGCCCGGCAGGCCAACGCACCATCCAGAGGGTACGCGAATTGGGACGCCTGCTCAACGGGCGCGGTGCCAGTGCGCTACCTCCAGGCGTTGTGCATGCGGCTGGCCCTCCTCGAAGCCGCCGCCACACCCCGCCTGGCCCCGGCTGCGGCCGGATGGTAGACTTCCGCCCATGAACGCTCTCGCTGTGAAAACCCCCGGACCAAGACCCTGTGGTTTCTGAAGACACGACCACCCTTGAAGTCATCGGGGGTCAGGAATTCCTGGCCGCCCGCCCCGCGCAGCCTCATACGCATACGGCCAGCCAGCTCCACACCGAAGTGAACTACCGGTTCGGCGGGTTCAAAGGCGGCGACCGAGGCCCGGGAGGATGGTTCATCTATCACGAGCCCGAGTTGAAACTCGGGACCGACACGGTTTCACCGGACATCGCCGGCTGGCGCCGAGAGCGCCTTGGCAAGGTCACCAGGGACGCCGCCTTCCGCCTGTCCCCCGACTGGGTTTGCGAAGTTCTCTCGTCCAGTACGCGCGTTTTTGACCGAGAAACCAAGATGCCTTTTTATGCTCAGCAGCGGGTCGGGCACCTGTGGATGGTCGACCCGATCGATGAACTCTTGGAAGTCTACGCCCTCGGGCGCAGGGGCTGGGAATCCGTCGGGACCTACGCGGGCAACAAGACGGTACACGCAGAACCCTTCCAGGCAGTTGCGTTGGACCTGTCCCTGATCTGGCCGCCTTTCTAGAACAATCGGGCCCGCGCCACCTCCTCGGCCCTATCGCCCCGAAGGCCCCGAATCGGGCTTGCCGGTAAAGCCCCTTCATTTCTTCTTCGGTATTTGATGCTCTTACCCACCATCTTGTTGCACCGAGATGCGACCATGCCGTAGGCCCACCGGTCGTTCAAGGACCGCTGCCATCCAGCATCTTTCCTTGCGACGGCGGCCTTCGCGAACTAGGCTCATGGGTTCCCCATGCAGCGCCACGCACATCTCTTTCACCTGGAGCTGGAACGGGTCCGTCTGCGGGCCCTTCTGGCCGTCGAGAGGCTGGGGACAGGCCCGGACCCCCAGGTGGTGGCACGGGCCGGCGCGGAGATCGCCCGCCTCGACGCGCTGCTGACGGAGGAACGCCCGCTGGGCCGCGCCGCCGATCTGTGCCGCCGCCTGGGCCTCGACGAGGACGACCTGGACCTTTTGTGGACCACGGTGGCCGTGGCCGCCGATCCCCGTGTACTGCCCCACGCCCAGGTACTGGGCGGCACCGAGGCCCGCCGCGGCCTCTCGCTGGCCCTTTACACCCTCATCGCCGACCTGGGCGGCGAGCGCGCCCGCACCCTGTGCCGTCGGCTGCTCGGCCCCCACCCGCTCCTGCGCGACCACATCCTGCTGTGGCCCGCCGAGGCCCAGGCCCAGGCGGCCCGGCCGCTTTACGCCCCGGCCCGCACCATCGCCTGGCTGGCCGGCTCCGACGAGCCCGACGAGGCACTCCTGGGCGCGGGGCGACTGGTCGAGGCGCCGCATCCGGTCGAGCTGGACCCGCGGCAACGGTTGGCGGCGGCACTTCTGCCCGGGGTGCTCTCGGCGCAGCCCCCGGCCCTGTTGATCCTCGAAGGCCCCCAGGGCACCGGGCGGCACACCGCCATCGCCACGGCGGCGGCCCCGCTGGGTCGCGCAGTGATGTCGCTGGACTTGCGCCGGCTGCCTCGGGGGCGCGCCCCACTGGAGGCGGCCCTTGCTGCCCTGCGCCGGGAGTGCCGCCTGCGCGACGCCATCCCGGTGGTCGCCGACATCGACGAACTTTCCCCCATCGGCGACGCTGACAGGGACGCGGCGGCCAACCTGCGGACGCTCGGGCGGGCCATCGACGAGATGCCCGGACCCTTCGTAATCACCGCCTCCCAAACGAGCCCGGAGATCCCGGTCACCCGCCCTTTTTGCCGGGTGCGCTGGAACGTGCCCGATCCCACCACCCGGCGGGCCCTGTGGGCACGGGCGCTAGGGGAAAAAATGCCCGCGGGCGAGAAGCCCGGACCCGATGCAAGCGCCGATGCTGCCGCGACGGCCGACCTGCAAGGGCTGGCCATGCGCTACCCGCTCGGCGCGGGGGGTGTACGGCGGGCGGTGGGCTCCGCGCGTCTGTGCGCCGGGACCGCGCCGCTGTCCACGGCCCACCTGGTCGAGGGGGTGCGGACGCACATCGCCGAACGCCTGGGGGAGCTGGCGCAAAGGCAGGAGGTGCGACAGACCTGGGACGATCTGGTCCTGGCCCCCGACATTCTCGATCAGGTGAAGGCGCTGACCGCCCGGGTGCGCCACGCCCACCTGGTGCTGGAACAATGGGGGTTTGCCTCCAAGCTGCCCAAGGGCAGCGGGATGGCCGCCCTTTTCAGCGGGCCCCCGGGGACGGGGAAGACCATGGTCGCGGGGCTCATCGCCAGGGAGCTGGACCTGGAACTGTATCAGGTGGACCTGTCGAAGATCGTCAGCAAGTGGGTCGGCGAGACGGAGAAGCAACTGGCGCGGGTCTTCGAGGCGGCGGAGGCCGGGCACGCGCTCTTGCTCTTCGACGAGGCGGACGCGCTCTTCGCCAGGCGGACGGAGGTCAAGTCGGCGGTCGACCGCTACGCCAACCTGGAGGTGAACTACCTTTTGCAGCGCATCGAGAGCTTTGGCGGGGTCACCATCCTGACCACCAACCTGGAGGCCAGCATCGACCCGGCGCTGCGACGGCGGCTGGCGGGGCACGTGGTGTTCTGGCCGCCGGATCCGGAAGAACGCGAGCGCCTGTGGCTGCGCATGCTGAGCGCCGATGCACCCATCGGGGGAAAAATCGACGCGGAGGCGCTGTCCAGCGCGTTCCCGGAAATGACCGGGGCGAACATCCGCAACGCGGTGCTGGCGGCGGCGTTCCTGGCGGCGGCGGAGGGGTCGGCGATCACCCAGGCGCACATGACGCGGGCGGCGCGGGGGGAATACGCTTCGATGGGGCGCGTCCTCGGGGCCGGGCAGCGGGGGCAACTTTCCGGCGGCGGGACCCGATAACAACAAGAACGACGAGAATTGACGACTTCGGGAGCGGTTGGATGTCAAAAGACAAGCAGGAACGACACGATCAGAATCACCACGAACGGGCGGCCGAGCCGGACGCCCCGGGGCACAAGAGCGATGCCGGGGACGGGGCGGCCCACTCCGCCTCGCAGCACCAGAAGCACGAACTGGTCGAGGGGGACGGCGGCAGGTACAGCGGGCCGGTGGGCGTCGATGTCGAGGCGCGCATCCTGGCGGTCAAGATCGAAGGGGGGAACACCCACATCCTCCTGGGCGGGGGGCGGACGCAGGGCATCGAAATGGACATGCCGGGCTACATCAAGGGCGGGGCGGGAATGATCGCCGACTTCTACGTCGAGAGCGTGACGGCGCGGACGGCCTGGGCCGTGACCGACGTCACGGTGGACACCATCAGCCAGTACAACCAGGTGGTGGTGAACCCGTCGGCGATGCCGAAGTCGGCGATGCCGCTGCCGGACATGAAGGCGCGCATCCTCGACATCTCCATCGCCGAGGGCAAGACGCGGATCATGATTGGCCGCGGGCGGCGCAGCGGCGCGTCGGTGGGGATGAAGGGCTACCTCGTGGGAGACGGCGGCAAGCCCTTTGCCAACTTCGTCATCGCCGAGGAGCACTCGACGCATACCGTGGCGTACGTCGAGCACACCTTGGACGAGGTCCGGGCCCACACCGACGTCATCCTGAATCCGTCCACGGAACACGCGGTGGACCCGAAGCAGCACGGCCACGCCCCTGTGCACGACGGCGGCCAGGCCGGGGCGCAGGCCCCCGGCGGCCACTGAACCAGGCCCTAGTGTCGGGGCAGGTCGGGCGTATCTGGACGAACAGCAGCGCTGAGCGGTCCTATGCACGGTGATCGACCTGAGCCGAAAGGGAGCCCGATGAAAACCACCCTCTGTGACTACCGGTAGTCTTCTTGCAACTTGTCCAGGGCGGCGCTGCCCGGGCAGAGCGACTCGAAGGGGAGCTGGGTCAGCGGGGTCCTCACGGTGCCGGCGGACTGGTGCATGTCGCCCAGGCTTTCGTCGAGGAAGAGCAGGCCGGTGGGGATCTCGCCGGCCTCCTGCCGGGCGCGCACGTGGGCGTAGACCTTGTCCCGGTCCGTCGGGTCATAGTCCTTGGACACCTTGCTGAAGCGGACCACGCTGCCGTCGTGCATCGTCACCGCGGTGGTGCTGCCCTCGGCGTACTGGGTGGTGATCTCCTCGGCCTCGGGGACGAAGCTGGCCTGGATCACGGGAAGCTGATGCTTCCTGGTGTACAGGTAGCTCTTGGTCGAGCCCACGTGGTCGTTGAAGGTCACGCAGGGCGAGATGACATCCACCAGCGCGAACCCCTGGTGGCGCATCGCCGCCTTGAGGATCGGCACGAGCTGGTTCTTGTCCCCCGAAAAGCTGCGGGCGATGAAGGTGCAGCCCAGGCTCAGCCCCAGGAGCACCGGGTCGATGGGCCGCATGGAGTTGGCCTCGCCGCGCTTGCTCTTGCTGCCGACGTCCGCCGAGGCGGAAAACTGTCCCTTGGTCAACCCATACACGCCGTTGTTCTCGATAAGATAAAGCATGCGCAGGTTGCGCCGGATGGCGTGGCACAACTGCCCCAGTCCGATGGACAGGGAGTCCCCGTCTCCCGAGACGCCGATGAGCACTAACCCCTGGTTGGCGGCGCTGGCCCCGGTGGCGATGGCCGGCATGCGGCCGTGGGCCGAGTTGAAGCCGTGGGCCCCGCTGAGAAAATAGCTGGGGGTCTTGGACGAGCAGCCGATGCCGCTGAGCTTGGCCACCTTGTGCGGCGGCATGTCCAGCTCGAAGAAGGTCCGCACCACCGCCGCGGTGATCGAATCGTGCCCGCACCCCGCGCACAGGGTGGACATGTTCCCCTCGTAGTCCCGCAGGGTCAGGCCCAGGGCGTTTTTGGGCAGGCCGGGGTGAATGACAACGGGCTTTTTGATGTACGTCATGCCGCACCCTTTGCTGTGTCGCGGGTCGGTTTCCGTACCCGGTCCTTGATCAGGTCCACCACCGGCTTGGCGCTCAGGGGGAAGCCTCCGTAGATCAACACCGATTCAAGCCGGTGCTTGGCAACCGGCGTCTCGGCGATGAGCAGCGTCTTGAGCTGCCCGTCGCGGTTCTGCTCGACGATGTAGTTCATGTCGTGGGCGTTCAAGAAGTCCACCACCGCCCCGGAGAAGGGGAAGCCGCGGACGCGCATGTAGTCGGCGATCAGGCCCTGCTCCTGCAAGAGGATCACCGCCTCGCGCATGGCCGCATCGCAGCCGCCCAGGGAGACCAGCCCGATGGTGGCGCTGGCCTGGGTGTGAATCACCGGGGCCGGCACCCGATCCGCAGACGCGGCGTGCTTCTTGGCCAGGCGGTCCAGGACTTCCTGGTACTCGTCGGGGTTCTCGGTGTAGCCGCCGTACTTGTTGTGCCCCGAGCCGCGGGTGAAGAACGCGCCTTTGGGGTGGATGCCCGGCAGGGTCCGCGGGGCCACGAAGTCGGGCTCGTCGTCGCCCAGATAACGGTAGAACTTGTCCATCCCGGCAAGCTGCTCGGCGGTCAAGACGCGCCCCCGGTCGGGGCGGTACGAATCGTCCCACTTCAGGCGCGGAATGACCCAATCGTTCATGCCGATGTCCAGGTCCGAGAGCATGAACACCGGGGTCTGAAAGTGCTCGGCCAGGTCGAAGGCCTGCCCCGCCATGTAGAAGCATTCCTCGGGGCTGCTGGGGAAAAGCAGGATGTGCTTGGTGTCCCCGTGGGAGGCGTAGGCGCAAAGGATCAGGTCGCCCTGCTGTGTGCGCGTGGGCATGCCGGTGGACGGGCCGGTGCGCTGCACGTCGATGATGACCACCGGGATCTCGGCGTAGTAGGCCAGGCCCACCAGTTCGCTCATCAGGGAAATGCCCGGCCCGGCGGTGGAGGTGAAGGCCCGCGCCCCGGCCCAGGCGGCGCCGATGACCATGCCCACCGCCGCCAGTTCGTCTTCGGCCTGCACGATGCAGTAGTTGTTTTTGCCTTGATCCGGGCCCGGCGCCGGCTCCTTGCGGAAGGTTTCGCAGAACTCTTTGAAGGCGTCCATCACGGAAGTCGCCGGGGTGATCGGGTACCAGGCGGCGACGGTGGCCCCGGCGTAGACGCAGCCCAGCGCGGTGGCGGTGTTGCCGTCGATGAGGATGGACTGGTCCGTAGCGTGCATTTTTTGCAGGCGGAAAGGCAGCGGGCAGGCGAGGTGCGTTTGGGCGTATCCGTAGCCCAACTGGACTGCCCGTTTGTTCGAATCCATGAGCTTGGGCTTTTTGGCAAACTTCTCCAGAAGCATGCCGTTGATGAGCTCCATGTCGATGTCGAGCAGCGCCACCAGGGCCCCGGCGTAGGCGATGTTCTTCATCAGGATGCGCTCGCGGGACTCGCCGAACGCCTGATTGCACATCTGTGCCAGCGGGACGCCCAGGAGCGTCACGTCGTCGCGTTTCAGGGACTCGTCCAGCGGCCACGACGAATCATAGAGCACGTAGCCGCCCGACCGCACCTCCTTGATGTCGCGGGCGTAGGTCTCCGGGTTCATCGCGACCATCAGGTCAAACTCGTGAGGGCGCGAGGTGTGCCCGTCCCGGTTGACCCGGATCTCGTACCACGTGGGCAGCCCCTGGATGTTCGACGGGAAAAGGTTTTTCCCCGACACCGGGATGCCCATGCGGAAGATGGCCTGCATGAGCAGGCTGTTGGAGCTGGCCGAGCCCGTCCCATTGACGTTGGCCAGCTTGAAGGCGAAATCGTTGATCCGGTCTGTACTCATCTATCTCGTACCTGGTGCTCTGGTGCTCTGGGTGCTTTGGGCCGACTGGATGGGGATCCCGGCGTAGGGGATCAGCAGCTCGAACTTCTGCATATCCCAGGCGGACGTGGGGCAGCGTTCCGCGCACAGGCCGCAGTGGACGCAAACGTCCTCGTCCTTGACCATGACCCGCGCGGTCTGCGGCAGCCCGCCCGAGACGAAAAGGTCTTGCAAAAGGTTCCCGGCTGGCGCCGTCAGCCGCCCGCGCAGGTCGGTCTCGTCGCCGTTCTCGGTGATGGTCAGGCACTGCACCGGGCACACGTCGATGCACGCATCGCACTCGATGCACAGACGGTCGGTGAAGGCGGTCTCGATGTCGCAGTTCAGGCAGCGCTGCACCTCGCGGGCGGTCTGGTCCGCGGTGAACCCCAGCTCGACCTCGATGTTCAGGCTTTCGAAGCGCGCTTTCAGGTCTGCGTGGGACATCTTCTGGCGCTTGGCCGGGTTGTAATCGTTGCTATAGCTCCACTCGTGCATGCCCATGCGCTGGGTCAATAGATTCATGCCCTGCGCCGGGCGATCGGTCAGCGGGACCCCCTGGCAGTGGTTGTGGATCGAGATCGCCGCCTCGTGGCCGTGGGCCACCGCCCAGATGATGTTTTCCGGGCCCCAGGCCGCGTCGCCGCCGAAGAACACCCCGGGGCGCGAGCACTGCATGGTGCCCTTGTCCACCTTTGGCATGTCCCCCGAGCTGAATTCAATGCCGACGTCCCGCTCGATCCACGGGAAGGAGTTCTCCTGCCCGATGGCCAGGATGACCACGTCGCAGGGCAGGGTCACCACGTCCAGCACGCGGCTTTTTTGCCCGCCCTTGTCGTCGGTGAACCATTCCAGGCGCTCGAACTGCATCCCGGTGAGCTTGCCGTGGTCCAGCACGAACGCCTTGGGCGCGTGATTGATGACGATCTGGACCAGTTCTTCCTCGGCGTCCTCCAGTTCCCATTCGGAAGCTTTGAAGTAGCGCCGCGGCCGGCGGGCCATTACCTTGATGTCCTTGCCGCCCAGGCGCCGCGCGGTGCGGCAGCAGTCCATGGCGGTGTTGCCGACGCCGATGATCAGCACGGTGGATTCGATGGCGGTGACGTGGCCGAAGGCGACCGATTCCAGCCAGTCGATGCCGATGTGGATCTTGTCGGTGTCGTAGCGGCCGGGAAGGTCCAGGTTCTTGCCCCGGGGGGCGCCGGTGCCGACGAAGACCGCGTCAAAGCCCTGGGACAGCAGGGCCTTCATGCTTTCGATGGGGGCGTTGTAGCGGATGTCCACCCCCATCTTGAGGATGTTGTCCACCTCGTCGTCCAGTACCCGCTCGGGCAGGCGGAAGGATGGGATGTTGCTGCGCATCAGGCCCCCGCCCAAACCCAGCTTCTCGAAGATCGTGACCTCGTAGCCCAGCGGCAAAAGGTCGTTGGCCACCGTCAGCGATGCCGGGCCGGCGCCGATGCAGGCCACGCGCTTGCCGTTCTTCTTCTCGGGGACCTTGGGCAGCCGGGCCTGTATGTCCCCGGCCAGGTCCGCGGCGACTCGCTTGAGGCGGCAGATGGCCACCGGCTTCTCGTCGATGCGGGTGCGGCGGCACGCGGGCTCGCAGGGCCGATCGCAGGTACGGCCCAGGATGCCGGGAAATACATTGGACTCGCGGTTGAGCATGTACGCATCCGCGTAGCGGCCCTGCCCGATCTGGCGGATGTACTCGGGAATGTTGGTGTGCGCCGGACATCCCCACTGACAATCAACCACCTTGTGGTAGTATTTGGGGTTCGAGGTGTCGGTCGGTTTCACGAATCAGGGTCCTCCGCTAAGCAAAACAAGACGAAACCTATCACAAGTGCGGCCCGCGGATGAATTTGTTGAACGGGCCCGGCCATTCGCGCCCGGTCAGCCGGGCAGCCCCAGCCGGGGCAGGATGGCCTCCTCGGCGGCGGCCAGCGTCGCGGGCAGCGAGATCGGGGGGTTGCGATGGGCCCCGCCCGGCGGGCCCAGGTGGTAGGCCCGCTTGAAGCCGCCGAACTTC
>JBBRLA010000218.1:0-12004 GCA_038231615.1 Polyangia bacterium
ACCCACGGCTGCGTAGGTTGATACTCGTCCATGGCGACAGCAGATCATGCTTCTCGCCGCCTAGCGATCTTTTTTAACACCAGCGTCGAATTACGTATTCATCGACGCAGAATTTCATTCTTAGCCGAAGGTCAAGACAGTCGCCTGGTGTCGTTGTGCGGCGAATTCAAGCTGCCCACCCTGGCCACCCAGCTGGTGCCGCGCTTTGAGCAGGCCGGCCACCGGGAGGTGCTGCCGGTGCTACTGGAGCTCTTCGAGCTGGAGGCGCAGGATCGCCTGGAACGGCGAATCGACCGCCTGCGCCGGGCCTCGCACCTGCCGCCGGGCAAGACGATGGCGATGCTGGACCCGCTGCTGCTGCCGCGTGCCCTGATGCAGAAGCTGCGGACCCTGGGGCAGGGGGAGTTCTTGGAGGATGCGTACAACATCCTGATCTTCGGCCTGCCCGGCACCGGCAAGAGCCATGCCGCCAGCGCCATCGGCCACTGCCTGGTGGAGGCGGGCCACTCGGTGCTTTTTGTGCCCACCTATCAACTGGTGCAGCAGTTGCTGGTGACCTGTTTCACCAGGCCACCGCATCACCCGCGGTTCACCTGCCTCAATGACCCCGCGGGTGCAGGCGGTAGATCTTCCACTGCTTGTCGTAGGTGTTGAAGGTACCCAGCACCTGGGCCGTGGCCAGGTCCCCGGCGTAGAAGCGGTGGTAGTCTTCGGCGGTCCACTGTGGCGAGGCGAAGAGCTGCGCCGCGGTCGGGTCGGCCTCCGGTTCCAGCAGGTACACCGGTCCACGGGACAGGGCCTCGTCGATGCGCTGGCGAAAGCCGGCCATCGCGGCGCCCTTGTCGCCTGGCAGCCCAGGTCCTTGCCAGTTGACGTGGGCCAGGGAATGAAGGGGAAGTTCACGTCCCCAGAAGTACTTGGCGTAAGGCGAGATCTCGCTGATGTTCCCCAGGACGAAGTCGTCCGAGGTCAGGCCCGCCGCCTTCAGCCGATCCAGGATGCCCAGGGTGACGCTGCTGCCGGGCCGGGAGTCGGCGTAGATGCGGGTACCCAGGTTGCCCAGGAACAGGCACGGGACCAAGGCCACAAGGAGCGTCCGGCGAAAAGCTCGCCCCGGCCCGGCGTCCACCTGCCGGAGCGCGAGGGTGATCAGTACCCCAAGGGGCGGCAGGATCAGCAACCAGAATTCCTGGTTGCTGGGTTCCCAATAGCAGGTAAAGCCGCCGAAGAGGGCGACCCAGAGCCACAGGGCGGGCCGGAGCTGGCGCTCTTCCGGGCCCATCGGAGCGGCGGGCGTGCGTGCCGCAATAATGAAGAGGAGCGCCGCCAGCACCGCGCCGAAGCCAAGGACGGGTACCAGGGCCAGTTTTTCGCGGGGCGAGATGAAGAACTGCCCGGAGGACTCAAAGCGCGCCACGAACTCAGGGTAGAAGAGCGAGGCGAAGAAGCCGAGGGGCGCCATCGCCAGCCGGCCGGGGGAGAGTCCGCCGCCCCAGACGCCGGCTCGGTACTGCTCGGAATACACGTAGGAGAGGATCCAGCTCTTGTAGGCCTGCATCGTGCGCGCCCCCTGCATCCAGCCGACCAGTAGATAGGGGACGCCCGCGACGAAGCCCGCTGTCGTTGAATAAAAGAGCATCGCCCGCTGGGAGTGCAGCCGGCGCCACATCAGGAGGGCCATCACAGGGACGAAGAAAATGCCGGTCTGGTGAAATAACATCCCGATCCCGGTGAGCGCGCCAAGCTCGATACAGAGCGGCACGCTGACAGCGCGGGCCCGCAGGAAGAGGAAGAGCGCCAGCACTTCCAGGAACAGGGTCATGGGGTAGACCTCGACGGAGGTGGCCATGTACCAGATGCCGTAGGAGAAGGCGAAGAGCAGGGCGCCCAGCGCGGCAAGGTCGGGGCGGGTCAAGCGGCAGAGCACGGCGTGGAGCAGGCCCACCATGGCGGCGGTGACCAGGCTGTTGACCAGTCGCAAGATGAGCAGGGCATCGGGGCCGGCGGGGCCGGAGAGGGGCAAAAAGACCCGGTACAGAAGGTGGCCCATGGCGTTGTAGATCAGGTGGTGGGGGTGAAAAAGCCCGATGCCGGTGCGCGCCGAGTAGGCATAGTCGACGGCGTCGAAGAAGTAGTTGCGGTTGGGGAACAGGAGGTAAAGGAAGAGCACCAGTACCCCGTAGAACCACGATTGGCGCAGCACGGGTGGCAAGCGGGGTTTCCCTACGAGGGAGGGGCCGATCATGGGGCGAGAATAGGGAGGCGGGCCGCGTCCGTCAACGCGGGGTCGTGCCGACGGGCTGGGTCGCGGCGGTGTCAGGCCCCCGCAGCCGGCCAGCGCCAGTCCCTGCGCCCGGCCCCCGCAGCCGGCCAGCGCCAGTCCCCCCGGTCCCCAAGCAAAAGCCAGTAGACATCGACCCAAGAGATTCAGCTAGACTGCCCTTTAGGTTGCCCCCCTCTGCTTCAGGCGGTAGATTTTCCCCGTGAGCCGTCTCGACGACATCCTGCAAAAAGTCCAGAGCTATCACCCGGCTGGAGATCTTGAACTCATCAAGCGGGCCTACTCCTTCGCGGCCAATGCTCATGACGGCCAACTCCGCCGTTCCGGCGATCCCTATGTCATTCACCCCCTCGGCGTCGCCGCCATCATCGCGGAGCTGCGCCTGGACGTCCCCTCGGTCTGCGCCGGCCTGCTTCACGATTGCGTCGAAGACACCAGCGCCACCACCGAGGAGATCGGCAAGCTCTTCGGCACCGAGATCTCCTTCCTCGTCGAGGGCGTCACCAAGCTGGGCAAGGTGCCCTGGCACACCCGGGAGGAGCGCCAGGCAGAAAACTTTCGCAAGATGCTCTTGGCGATGGCCCGCGACATCCGCGTCATCCTCATCAAACTCTGCGACCGAGTCGACAACATGCGCACCCTGGATGCCATGCCCCCCGACAAGCAGGAGCGCATCGCCAAGGAGACCATGGAAATCTATGCCCCACTGGCCAACCGGCTGGGCATCCAGTGGATCAAGGTCGAACTCGAGGATCTTTCCTTCAAGTACCTTTATCCAAAGGAATATTTGGAGCTAAACGAGAAGCTCCAGCGCTACTTCATCGAGCGCCAGAAGTACATCGATGACGTCGTGAAGATCCTCACCCAGGAGCTGAAGGACAACGAGATCCTCCCCCCGGAGCCGAAAGACAACGAAATCGAAGCTGCCGTCTCCGGCCGCCCCAAGCATCTGTGGTCGATTTACCAGAAGACCGTCAAGACCGGTCGCGAACTCGAACAGCTCTTCGATATCGTCGCCTTCCGGGTCCACGTAAACTCCGTCCGCGACTGCTACGGCACCCTCGGCGTCGTCCACTCCAAGTGGACCCCCATCCCCGGGCGCTTCAAGGACTTCATCGCCCTGCCCAAGCCCAACATGTACCAGTCCCTGCACACCTCGGTGATCGGCCCCCGCGGCGAACGCGTCGAGATCCAGATCCGCACCCATGAGATGCACCGCATCGCCGAGGAGGGCATCGCCGCCCACTGGAAGTACAAGGAAGGCCGTCCCGAGACCCGCAGCGAGGGCGACGACAAGAAGTTCGCCTGGCTGCGCCAGCTCATGGAGTGGCAGAAGACCCTGAAGGACCCCACCGAGTTCATCGAGACCGTGAAGGTCGATCTCTTCGCCGACGAAGTCTACGTCTTCACCCCCAAGGGCGACGTGAAAGCCCTGCCCAAGAGCGCTACCCCGGTGGACTTCGCCTACATGGTCCATACCGAGGTCGGCAATCACTGCTCCGGGGCCCGGGTCAACGGCCTCATCGTGCCCCTGCGCTACCAGCTCCGCAACGGCGACACCGTCGAGATCCTCACCAGCCCGAACCAGAAGCCCAACAAGGACTGGTTGAAGTTCGTGGCCACTTCGTCGGGCAAGGCCAAGATCCGGCACTACATGCGCAGCGAACAGCGGGAGCGCAGCCGGACCCTGGGCCGCGACCTTCTGGAGCGAGAGCTGCGGAAGTATGGGATTTCCTATGCCAAATCAGAAAGGTCGGGCGACTTGGAGCACGCGCTCAACGAGCTGCGGATGAACTCCATCGACGATCTGCTGATCAACATCGGCTATGGCAAGATCCTGCCCGCCGACGTGGCCGAGGTCATGATCCCCGAGGAGAAACGCAAGGTCAGCCCCCAGGCCGCGCAGAACCCGATCGCCCAGCTCATCAAGCGGGTGACGGGGCAGCGCTCCACCGGCATCCGGGTCGCCGGAGAAGACGACGTGCTGGTGCGCTTCGCCAAGTGCTGCTCGCCGGTCCCCGGGGACCCGATCGTCGGCGTGATCACCCGGGGCCGCGGGGTCACCGTCCACACCAAGGTGTGCCCGACCAGCCTGGAACAGGACGAGGAACGACGAATCGAAGTGGAGTGGGACGGCAAGGCGAACAGCCCCAGGCCGGTCTCGGTGCAGGTCATCTGCGCCAATCGACCCGGATTGCTGGCTCACATTTCACAGACGTTCAACGAACACAGCCTGAATATCTCTCAGGCGAACTGCCGCTCGACGGATGAAAGCCGCGCCGTCAACACCTTCACGTTCAACGTGCGCGATCTGGATCAGCTGCATGTGATCATGCGAGCGCTGCAGAAGATACAAGGGGTCTTTTCGGTCCAGCGGATTTGAGCGGTGAGGGCCCGTGCGGGCTCACGGGGCAGGTCAGTTTTGCTTGCCCGGGACCCGGCTGGGCCGGGGGAAGAGCGACATCCGCTTGGGAGCATCATCGTGGCCGGGGCTGCGATAAATGACCTGCGCCGGGTCTTCCTCGGCGGTGTCAAATTCATCATCGAAGTCGTCGTCCAGGGCGTCGTCTTCGCCATCCTCCGGGTCCAACTCGTTCTCCAGATCCATTTGACGCAGGGCGTCCAAGGAAGTCCGCAGCCGTTGCCCCAGGGCCTGCCACATGGGATCGGTGGGGAAGTTGCTCATGACGCTGTCGATGATGTCCTGGGTCAGCGGCGTCCCATTGATCTCCTCGACTGTGAGCACCCCGGTTCGTACCATGTCTCCCGCGAGCCGCAGAATCATCACCCGGGCGGTGATCACCTCGCCGACCAGCCAGTTGAACAGGGAAATCAGGGATTTTAGCTGCCGATCACTCTGTTCGGGGCTGTGCTGGGGACTACTTTCGTTTTGATCTTGTGCCATGGCTTCTCCTAACTCCCAGTTCATCGTCTGGAGGAGGGGAGGGCTTGAGCCCGGGGCCGGAATTAGACCGGGAGGATCTGGGCGCTCAGGTCGCGGCCGATGAGCAGGGCATGGTCCACCGGGAGTTCCTCGAAGCCGCGATCCTTCGCCGACGCTTCGAGCCCGGACATGATGAGGTAGCCGCGGAAGTGGTCATACGATTTCCCTCCATCCATGACGGCTCCCAGCCGGCGCAGCCACAGGGGTTCCTGTCCCTTGCGCAGCACGCACAGGCAGCGACCGTTGGTCAGCGCCACCTGTACCTCGGTCAGCCCGTCGGTGACCCCCTGAGTCTGGGCGATGACGGCGAAGTTCTTCCAGGCCTGCAAAAGGGCCTTCAGCACTTCGCTCGGAGGCAGGTTGGCGTCCTCGACGTTGCCGCTGCCGGTCTCGTGGAGGGCGGACAGGAAGAGGTGAAAGAGGTGCTCGGTGGCGGTCTGTCCCCGGATGTTGCGTCTCAGGAAGTCGGGGATGCGGCGCTGCAGCTCTTCCCGCATTCTGTCGAAGCTGGGCATGCTGCCCTGGTGGGTCATGCTCCAGGATCGGAAGCGGAAGGGGGGGGTGTTCTCGTTCTTGGCCAGGCGGCCTTCGATAGCATCCCGTACCTGCGCCAAGAAGGTGTCTGTGCGCAGGTCCTTCAGGTCCTCGAACAGGTCGATCGAGCGGCCGGAGATGCGCGGACGGCGCTGCAAGAGCACCTCGCCGCCCTGGTAGAAGCCGATCCCGGTGCTGGCCAGGGTGTCTCCCGCCTCCGCCCGTTGCGGGGGTTTCAGCCCGACCACCAGAAGATCGTGATAATCTGAAAGGGCTGCCCTCAGGCGTTCAGGATCGCTGCCCATATATGCTACAAGGCGACTCATCGAGTGCTCCTTTGTTTCGCAGCACATGCCCGTTGTGCCTGCTCCCACTACGTTCTCGGATCGGGTGAACCATCTACCCCAGGAGGCGCCTGGAAGAATAAACCAAAGACCAGGCACTGTGCCGGCCACGGTTCTAGCCGAGCACGTCACTAGCCTTTCACTACTCACAGACTATAACCGGCCCGCCCCGGGTGCGCAAACTTCTATCGAAAAGGGTCGGCGGGCGAAAAGGGTCGGCGGGACCTGGCGGCGTGGATGCCTTTGGTTGACAAACCAGGATGAGCATGTCAGCGTAGTGTAGCCAAGACTTGGTAACCATTCTAACAAATAGTGGCAAACAGCCGGCAAAGAGCCGCTTCGCCGGCAGTGTGATCCAGATGAAGCATGTCGCGGAAACGTGGGTGGCGGCATCGATTTACTTCCGGGGTTACCCGTTGGCCGTCGCGGCCTTTTTCCTCATGTCTTTTGCCGCCTGTGCAACGGTCCCAAGTGAGAGTGATGTCGAGGCTGCCGAGAAGCGCTATCTTCTGGGCGCCGACTATTTTGGGAAAGGGATGGTCCCGGCCGCCCAGGAGGAACTGCGACGGGCGCTGGCGCTGAATCCTCAGAGTGTCGATGCGCTCTACCTGTCTGGGCTGATCTACATTCGACAGGCGGTCGAGACCCAGGACTTGACGGTCCGGGCGCAATGTCTGCCACGGGAGGAGGCGAAGCTGGAGATGGAGGACGTGGACAGCAAGATGCGCAAGGCGGGTGAGATCTTTCGCAAGGTCTGCGCGCTGCGGGCGAACCACTCGGAGGCGTGGAACGCCCTGGCGGCGGTGGAGATCCATTTTCATCACTGGGACGAGGTCATCGCCGATAGCACCAAGGCGCTGGAGAACCCGACCTACCAGACCCCCTGGTTCGCGCTGACCAACCAGGGCATGGCCTACCGGGAGAAGCGAGACTACCTGCGGAGCGGCAAGGTGCTGCGCGACGCGCTCTCGCAGAACGCCAAGTTCTGCGTGGCGCGGTGGCGCCTGGGTCAGGTGTACTACGACGAGGGCGAGTACGAGCGTTCCAGCCAGGAGTTGCAGGTGCTGCGGGACGACAAGAACTGCCCCATCCAGGAAGCGTTTCTCCTGGCCGGCCTGGTGTCCTTGCGCAGGCAGGACCGCAAACAGGCCGAAGAGGCGTTTCACCAGTGTCAACGCCTGGCTCCGAAGAGTTGTATTGCCAAGGAGTGTCGCATTGCGGAGTGATCGGGTGAAAGAGAGGAAAAGGGCACACCATGCGGAACATGCGGTGCGGCTTCCGCGGGAAGGGCGGAAGTCAGATCCAAAGATGCGCCCGGTGCGCAGCGCCAGCGTGACCCCCTTGTCGGTGGATTCCACAAGCCCGCCTGCGGAGCTTCATTTTGGCATCCTCCTGCGGCGGGCTCGGGAGCGGCGGGGCTTCACGGTGCAGAACATCGCGGAGGTGACTCGCATCGCCGATCGCTGGATCTCGTCGCTGGAAGAGGCCCGCCTGGACCTGCTGCCGGCGCCGGTCTTCGTGATCGGCTACGTGCGCAGCTACGCCCGCACCGTGGGTCTGGACGAGCAGGATCTGGTCGACCGGTACCACGCCCTGACCCAGCAGCGTGGTTCCTTGTCGCTGGGAACCGGAGGACAGGCAAGCACGTGGAGCTTGAAGCAGGGGTGGCGGCTGATGGGGGTGCTGATCGCACTGGCTCTGGTGCTGCTGGGCATCGCGGGAATCTTCCTGCTGCGGAACAAGTAGCGTGGAAACACAATCCGTACCTGCCGCTTTCTGACCCGTGACGCTCCCTGACTGCGGGGGCTACTGGCGGCGGTTCCGTGGCCGGCGAGACGGCGTGGCGGGATCCTTCGTTGGCATCCGCTTTCGCGGAGCTGCCTTCTGTTCGGCTACTTTCAACTCCAAGATCTGATCCCCTCGCTGCACCTGGATGGCCCCACCGGCGTCACCGGCCCAAGTGATGGCCTCCTTCAGGTCCGTCGGACGGCGTACCTCCTTGCCGAAGGCCGCCACGATCACGTCCCCTCTCATGGCACCCAGAGGCCCGTCGGGGTCCTCCTCCTCGACGATGGCCCCGCTGACCAGGTCGAAGCGCCAGGCCAGAAGGGGAAAGTAGGGCACCACCCTCATTCCGAGCACCGCCTCCTCCTTGAGGTAAGAGACGACCAGGCGTTCCAGGGTCGGCTGATCCAACTCGATGCGCACGGTCGCCTGGTAGACCGCTCCGCGCTGGCTGGAGCGGCTGTGGGCCAGCTTTTCCCAGTAAAACTGGGTGCGCAGCGGTGCGGCGTCGGCCATCGCCGACGTGCAGCAAGCTCGGTAAGCAACATCGGTGGCCAGGCGCAGGGAGGCGGCCACCCGACGCTGTCCTTCATGGACCCCGCGCTGCCCCTCGCTGGGGGCGACATTGGACTTGGTGAGGGCCTGCTGGCCCTCGCCGGACTCCCGTTTCAGCGCCGCCTGTGCTTGTCGCCGGCTGGCCTCATAGAGCGGCAGCACCGCCTGGTTCCACGGCGTGTTTTTGGCCAGATCCTCCGCCAGGCGGTCGGCCACCTGGGTCAGCGCCGCCGCCTCTGCCTGATCGAGGGCCTCTTGCCGCTCCGGCAGCATCATCGAACGCCCGACGAAGAAGAGCCTGCCCCCCGGCGGCTTGATCAGCCACGAGGGCGGGCGGGGCTGGGACTGGTCGATCACCAGCCACTTCTGTTCCTTCTCGCCCTGGGGCACCAGGATGCGGATAACGAAGGCCCCCGATATGGCCAGAAGGACCACCAGCAAGCCAGGCACCAGGCCGGGGATGTGCAGGATGCGCAATAACCCCGCTCCCAGGTGCGGCATGTCGAGGGTCGCCGCCTGCCGGGCGCCGGGTCCCGAGATGGACTTCTTTTCCGTGGACTCCGGGGCCACCGGCACCGGCACTCCTTGCAAGGCGCTCAGCATCGGCTGGGGGGTCTGACCGAAGGCTGCTGGAGAAGCGGGTGCGATGCTGGGCCGCGCCGGCAGGGGGCCATAGATGCGCGCCAGGTTGCGCTGCAACTCCTCGCTCAGGCGGGGCACCGGCAGCGCCCCCAGCCTGGCGACCCAGCCCTCGGTGACCATGCAGCTCACCGGGCCCCCGCAGGCGGCGCACTGGGTGCGCGGCACCCGTCCGCCGCGGAGTTCCGCCCCATGCACCGCGAAGTCCACCAATCGCTGGGTCATGGCCCGACAGCGCGGGCAGTTGTAAGGCACCAGCACCGACA
This sequence comes from Polyangia bacterium, assembly GCA_038231615.1. Taxonomy (GTDB): domain Bacteria; phylum Myxococcota_A; class Polyangia; order Palsa-1104; family JAEUJZ01; genus JBBRLA01. The sequence continues at coordinate 9,349 of JBBRLA010000218.1, forward strand.
GGACCTGCCCCCGCTTCGGCAGGTCCTCGGTTCGCAGCAGTCGCTCCAGGAAGGAGGCCGGGGCGCCCAGGATGTGCACGCCCTCAATGCGCTCGCCGCTCTCGGGCTTGCTGTCGAGCAGTTGCATCAGCTTGCGCCACTGTGCTGCGCCCACCGGATCGATGGAGAGGATCCCCGCCAGATCGAAGACCACGTCCCCTTCCAGCCCATCGGCCAGCTTCTGCGCCCGCATGTCGCTGTCCAGATCGCCCGAGAGCTTGATGTGGGTGATGCGCCCGTCCACCCGCTTCTCGATCTTGAGCTTGCGTTGCCCGCCCTGCCCATAGCTCAGGTGCGTCCGCAGGAAGGCCGACACCTCCACCGGCAGCGCCGCCTGCGTCTGCTGGGCCACGGCGCTGAAGTAGGTCGCTGGGTTTTCGTCGAAGTACTCTTGGCTGCCACAGGTGGGGCAGGGGAACGAAGGCGCCTGTCCCGCCCGCCACAGGGGGTTCTCCTCATCGGTGCGGAAGAGGCGCCGCCGGTCGTGATCGCAGGCGTCGCAGCGGTAGGGGGCATAGAACGAGACGATGTGGCCCGACCCGCCGAAGTTGGCGACCATGTTGAACTGGTCCATCACCTTCGGCGAGCACTCGACGAAGTAGATCGCGCTGACCCGGCTCGCGGCGGCGCTGACGAAGTCGATCCACTGGCGGATGCCAAAGGACGAGATGCGATCGATGCCTCCCAGATCCAGCAGCAGGTAGCGCGCCGCCACTGTCCGGGCAAGCCCAGGGCCGTCGAACTGTTCGTCGATCAGCCCCGAGAGGCGCAGGCAGGTCACCGGGCCCTCCGAGCGGCGCTCGACGAAAAGCTTCGGCGGGGGGCCTGCGCCCGGGGGCAGGTGGGTGCGGTCTTCGAAGCTCACGGCGATGGCTCATCCTGAGGTTGCGGAGCGCCCTCGTTGGGTAGGCTTGCGCCCCGAGATAGGATCAGGCTCCGTTGCGGGCGGGCATCGGCGTCCTGCTGTCGGGGCTCGATGTCCATCACCGCGGTCACCCGCGTCCTTGTGCCGGGCTCGACCTCGATCTGGAGCACCCGGCTGGCCCGGAACACCACCGAGAGGCCAATCCCGGCGCCGCCGCTGCCCTGCTTGATCTGCCCCGAGGCGCCCCGGCGCAGGCTCTTGACCAGGTCGGTGCGGTGAAGGCGCCCGAAGCGGTCCTCCACCTCGACCGCCAGGCGCAGCCCATCGGTGCCATAGCGGAAGGAGACCCGGTCGGGCTGCGGCAACTGGATCGATGCCGTCCTGTCGTGGGCGTAGCGCTCCTTGCCCCGCTCGTCGACCGGCGCCCCGTACATGGCGTTGGTGATCAACTCGTGCACGACCTCACCGGCCCCGTCGGCGATGCGCCGCGAGGTGCCCAGCTGCGCCGCGCACAGCTCGACGATGCGCTGGGTCGCGGCGTCGCGGGCGGCGATGTTGGCGATCTCGGTGCCGAAGGCCTGGGCGCCCCAGAGCAGGTGCGCCTGGAGCGGGGGCAGGGGCATCCCCTGAAGGTGCCGCGCCACCCAGAGGAGTTCGCCCTCCAGGTCCGTCCTGCCGGCCAGCGGCCCGCGGCAACCCAGCAGCGCCAGCAATCCCGCCCCGGCCATCATCTCGGTGCCATCGAACTCATCCGCTGTGCCCTGGCCATAGTAAATCGCGGCGGCATAGCCACTGGGGGCCTGCGAAAGGGCCTGGAACACCAGCTCCCGGGACTGAGCCTCACCGATGAGGAGCAACGGCGCTTCCCCGGCCCGTGGCGGATCCGGGAGTTGCGCCGACTCTCCATCGAGAAGCTCGACCTGGTATCCGGCGCCGCCCAGCACCCTGGCGAGTCGCCTGGCGTGGGTCCGGTTGCGATCTATCACGATTGCCCTACTCGGCTGCCCGACCATGCAGTGAGGTTCCTCTTCGTCCTTGTCTGGAGGTGAATGAAGGGGGTGCAGCCGTTTCAGAATATCCCAAGTGGCGAGCCTGCGGCAAGCCAGGGTTCCTGACGAATGGAACGTGTGTTAAGGTTCCGGCAGCATAAATGGACGTCGCCCCTGGCAAGCTGCAACCTGGCTCTCCGACGGACCCGACGCCCTTTGGCAAGTATTTGCTGATGGGGTTGATCGCTCGGGGCGGGATGGCCGAGGTGTACCGGGCCCGGGGCCGGGCCCTGGGGGGGCGTCTTCTGGCCATCAAGTGCATGCGCCCGCAGCTGGCCAAGGAGGCCCGCTTCGTCGAGATGTTCGTGCGCGAGGGGAAGCTGGCAGTGCTGCTGGAGCACGAGCACATCGTGCGCACCTATGAGATCGGCAGGACGGAGGGGCGCTACTTCATCGCCATGGAGTACATCGGCGGCAAGGACCTCACCCAGATCCTCCGGCGCTGCCAGGAGACCAACACCCGCATTCCGGTGCCCCACGCCTGCTTCATCGCCGCCAAGATGTGCGAGGGCCTGAACTATGCCCACACCCACGTTGACAGCGAGGGGCGGCCCCTGTCCATCGTCAACCGCGACGTGTCGCCCTCCAACGTGCGCATCGGCTACAACGGCGAGGTGAAGCTCCTGGACTTCGGCATCGCCCAGGCGATGCTCAAGTTCACCTCGGAGATCGGGGTGCTCAAGGGCAAGTTCAGCTACATGTC
>JBBRLA010000219.1:0-11999 GCA_038231615.1 Polyangia bacterium
CAGACCTCCTGACATCCCGTCGACAGACATCGGTCCAGGCCGGCATTTCGATGAATGATTTCCTGGGCCGTGCGGCGCCCCTCCCGAGGAGCGGGCCCGCTTCTGGCTGCGTTAATCATTCATCGGGCATCTGGGGGTGTCAGGAGGTCTGGAATCACGGCTCCCGGCGCGGGTCCGATCGCCTGGGTCACCAGGGATTGAAGCACCCGGACGATCGCGAGGGCCTCGCTCCGCGTCCGCTCCAGTCCCTGCAAGTGCTTGGCTGGCGGGGTTTCTGGGACAGCGGGGCCGGGGGGCGCAGGGCGGCACAAGCGAGTAAACATAACATGCTTGTCTGCGAAGACTGGCAGCGGGGCTGCTGGGGGCGCTATGCTGGTCTTGTGAGCGCCGCAGTAGCACGCATGGATGATGACGACGAACGCGACCCGCCGACACCCGAGACAGGTGAGGAGATGACCCCACCTTGACACGTCGACACCGACGGAGTACGTAGCACGTATGGCCCGGCCCATCAGGATCTCTTCGTTGCCGGCTCGCTACGAGCCGCTCATCGACGCCTTCGGAGAGAGCGCCAGAAATACCTTTATTCCCTCTGAAGACGACCTGAAGGTCATAAAGAAGCTGATCGTGCGTGCGCAGAGCGCCGGTCACCCTGCGCGCAGACCATCCCATCGCTCCATCTTACCACATGCGGGAGACCGTGCTGAGCCTGTTCCATTACCGCCATCGTCATCAGCGCCAGCGCACAGGAGGGCTTGCCGGCTCCGGTATCTCGGTACATGGCTTCCAGTTCATCCTGAAAGCGGTTGTCGAACAGGTCCCCTCGATGCATCCTGAGACTATCAAACCGATCGGCGCTCTAGTGCAAATCAGGAAGGCTTTGCCTGCCTGGCCTAATGGCTCTGGGCTCCGGGCCGCCGACGCTGTCAAGGGTCACGTCAGTGGACTTGCCACGCCCTTGACAGGGGCGGCGGCCCAGAGTACCCCCGTGCAGGCACCATCAGCCAGTTGGTTACCCCCAGCTATCAAATACCTTGATCGGTAACAACCGGCACCTCGATAGCCATGGCGTGGGCACCGCTACCTCGGATGTCTTCAAAAGGCAGGCGCAGATCGTGAACATCCGCGACAGCATCCTGTGGACCGCCGGCGAGACCCGGCGGACGGGAGGGTAGCGTGAGACCCGAGGTCCGGGCTATTCGCCCCGCAGGACTTCTTCGGCGGTGGTGGCGGTCACGGGCCTGCTCTCGCGCTGGCTGGTTCGCTCCGTGTCCTGGCAGGTGGAGATTCCGTGGCAAAAGAGCGCGTCGATGCGTCGGGCGATCTGCCGATACACGGCGCGGTAGCTGGCAAGATCCCGTGAGAGCGGGTCGGGCACCTCGTGCTCGCCGCCCAGGAAGTATACCTTCCGCGGGTCGAACGCGGCGCCCGGGAGTGCAGCGACATCGACCCAGTTCTCGCGGTCCATCACCAGGAGGACATCCATCTCCCGGGCCGTCTCCGCGGTGAGCCGACGCGAGCGGTGCGTCGAGAGGTCCACGCCCAATTCAAGGGCCGCCGAAAGCGCGTGGATCGGCGACATTCGGTCCTGCTGCGGGTGGGTGCCGAATGAAGCGAAAGACCAACCCGGATGCCCCGTGGCGACTCGCCTGGCGTACCCCTCGGCGAAGGGGCTGCGGCAGATGTTTCCCTTGCACAGGAAGGCGACGCGCAGCGGCCGTCGCGGGGTGCCGACGTGGGCGGGTCCCCCGGTCCCGACGGTCCCACCCAACCCACCCAGCCCACCCAGATCGTGCAGATCAGGCAGCCTGCCATCCAGCCGGACGCGCCACGTGCGTAGCTTGCGGTCGATCCGCAAGAGGCCGCGGCGCAGGTCGTCGCCGTACATGCCTACACGGAAGGCGAAGTCGCGCAGCGGGCTGTCCTCGACAATCTCGTCCGGGGACAGGGCCCGCGGAAGCGTACGCAGCCAGTGGTAGACCGGCCGGATCGAACGATCTCGCACGACTCCTTGAGCGGCCGAGATCAGCTCATTGTGAAAATTGCGCGCATAGACCACGCGGCTGGACGGGACGCGGCGCTCCACCCTGCCGCGCACGAAGGTCTCGACCAGTTCCAGGGGCAGGTTCACTCCGGCGAAGATGCCCAGCTCCAGCGAGCCCCAGAAGCGGCCGTTCATCTCCATGACGTGGGGGATGCCGTCCTGCACCTTGAACTCGATCATCGCCACGCCCGACCAGCCGATGCGGCGGATGATCCGCGTGCCCAGCTCCCGCAGTCCGAAGGTGTCCTGCGGGATGGTACGACGGTAGGTGCTCTGTCCGCCGCCGAAGGCCTCGCGCAGCCGCTCGTGGGCGTAGGCGTCGAGGACCTTCCCTTCGCAGGACAGGACGTTGAAGCCGGCGCCATGCCCGCGCAGAACCTCCTGCAGCATGATGGGCACCGTGGCGACATTTTCGCGCACGTAGTCGACCAGTTCGGCCTCGCTACCGATGCGTCGCACGGCGAAGACGAAAAGGCGGTTGTGCCGGATCACCCGGGAGCAGGCCGGCTTGGCGATCAGCGGATAGCGCAGGGTCGGCAGGCAAGCGCGCAACTCGTCGAGGTCCGAGACCAGGACGAAGCGCGGCACCGGGACCCCCAACTCGCGGCACAAAAGGTGGAGCTGGTGCTTGTCGTGGGCATACCTGTGGATCTCCGGGGGGTTCACGCCGAGCAGCAGGCAGTGCCGGGAAAACTCCTCGCGGTGCCGCGCGCACACCTCCAGCATGTCGTCGGTGGTGGGCAACGCGAAGAGAGGCCGCCGCTGCGACAGTACCCCGGAAAGCTCCCCGGCGAAGCGGTCCACGTCCACATCGCCCCGGCTCAGGCGGAGGTACTCGTCGACGTGGCGGGAATGCTTCAGCGGGTGATCGATCCAGTCCACCACCGTGACCTTGAAGCCCGCCAGGCTGAACTGCCGCGCCACGCTGGCCGCGGCCCGGTCCCCCGCGCCGAGCAGCACCGCCTCGTCAGGCGCGTGCGCTGGCACGGACCTGCTTCACGAGGTTGTGGAAGTTCTCGACCCCGAGCAGGTTCTCGTAAAGGCCCGTGTGCCGCACCAGGATGCGCGGGATGACCTGCGGGGCCAGCGAGAGCGTGCGTGCCGGCAGCCAGGTCCCGTCGACCGTCAGCAGGCGCCGGTACCCGGCGGCCAGGGAGGCCGCCACCACGTTCTCGTCGTACTCGCCGTTGGGGAAGGCCACGGTGTCGATGGGCACCGCCAGCTTTTCCGACAGAATGCGCCGCGACTCGCCCAGTTCGTACGAGAGCGCCTCGGGGCTCTTCAAGGTGCAAAGCAAGCTGTGGGTCATGGTGTGGGAACCGATCTCGGTGCCGTCGCGCATGCACGCGCGCAGGTCGTCCCAGCCCATCATGCGCTCGCCGCGAGGCGGGAAGTCGAACTGCGCCTCCAGCGCCCGCAGTGCGGTCTCGCGCACCTTTGCCTCCTTTATCAGCAGCGCCTTGTAGATGCGCAGGTTGGTATCGATGAGCAGACGCGGATCGGGGCGCAGCGAGTACGGGACGCCGAGGACCTGGATGGTCTTGCAGATGCGTCGTTCGTGGACCGTGTCGAAGAGGTGGTTCAGGCGCTGCGTCCAGATCGGCCGCCCCGACTGGACGCATTCCACGACGACGTTGTGGACAGCCGGCAGGCCGTGCTTGCGCAGGATGGGCTGGGCATGCTCGATGAAGTCGGCATAGCCGTCGTCGAAGCTGAGGACGAGGCCGGGGCGCTTGCCCGGAATGTAGCCGGACAGGCCGGAAAGCGGGATGACTTCGAAGCGCCGCGCCACGTGGGCCATGAGTTCGTCGAAGACACGCACGGGCAGCGGCGGCCAGCACAGGTCGGGGGCGTCGGCGACTCGATGCAGGCACAGGGTGGTGATGCTGCCGGTGACCTGCTTGTAGAGGTTGAGGATGCGGTCGATGCCGATCCGCTTCAGGATGCGGAACAGGGTCTCGCGATGAGTCGGGCGCATAACCTTTGGGTCCTTTGGGTAGGTCGTATGCCTTAGCCTATCCTCGTCGCTGGCCGGGTCAACTGAGAATGATCTGCGCACCCCTTGGCGGTCGTGCGCAGCGATTGCGCACCCCAGTCCGCGCCTACCCCGGCCGGCGGATGCGCAGCGCCACCTGTTCGTAGTAGGGACCGGCCACGCCCAACACGTCATAGCTCTGTCCGAAGGCGGAGGCATAGTCGCAGAGCGCGCGGAACTCGTTCAGCGGATCGCAGAACTCATCGAAGATGATGACCGTGTCATCGACCAGCCAGGGATGGATTGTCGCAAGGACGTAGAGCGTCGAGGAGTAAAGGTCGCTGTCGTTGTGAACGATGAGCCTGCCCCGCGGCCGGAAGCCCCGCAGAAAGCCCGGGAGGGTCTGCTGGAACCAGCCCTTGACGAAGCTGACCCGGGAGTCGTCGCTGCTCGGGACGCGCCCCGCGGTCGAGAAGGTCCCGGCGGTCAAGGTGTCGCCGGTGTGCCGCCAGTCCTCGGGCAGCCCCTCGAAGGAATCGAAGCCCACCAAGCGGCTCTCGGGGTGCCGGTTCAGCCCGGCCCAGGAAAGAATCGACTCCCCCTTCCAGACCCCGAACTCCAGGTAGTCGATGGGCTCGTTGCGGTACCGTGCGGCCAGGGCGGCGTGGAGCGCGTCGCGCCGGGCGTAGGACGGCGCCGAGGCGGCATGCTCCCGGGCCCACTGTGCCAGGTACAGGCTGCGGTTGACCGTATCCACTAAGCGGGAGGGGCGCAGGAGGGCACCCGCGATGCGTTTCTTGTGCGGAATCAGATTCAAAAGCCGATTCATGGATTGAACTCCAAGTGAAACTCCAGGGGAAAAATGAGCTGAGATTCTGACGAACGGGACGCGGGGAAGTCAAGGAGAACGATGCCGGGGCGGGCCGGTTTTGGCCGGCCTTGACAGCCGCCCCCTCATGCCTCTATAAAGGCGGGAATTTTTGGCCGAAGGTCATCATGCCTGTCACACACTACCACCGCGCCTCCGCACCGACAGAAAATCGATGGACCGGGGCGCCCACGGCGCTTCGCGATGGATGGACCGGGGCGCCCGCGGCGCTTGGCGATGAGGCGCCGCGTCCCCGTCTGGCGCTTTGCGCCGTCTTCATGGCCCTGTCCCTGGGGCTTTCGGCTTGTGCCCAGTCGTGCCAGAAGACCTCGGGGCCGGTGGCCGCCCGCGACGACATGGCCCTGGTCCCAAAGGAGTCGGACATCATCTTCATGGCCAACCTGGCCCTGGCCCGCGGCACGCCCATGTGGAAGAAGCTCACCGACGCCCTCAACAAAGACGCCGCCAGCAAGCAGCAGTACGATGAGTTTGTCGCCAAGTGCAAGCTCGACCCGCTCAAGCAGCTCGACTCGGCGTTCCTGGCCGTGCCGCAGAACGCCGACCAGAACCGCGAGTTCGCCCTGATCCTCCGCGGCGCCCTGGACCAGAACAACCTGGTCGCGTGCATCCGGCAGACCACCAAGGAGAAACTCGGCAAGGAAGTGATCGAGACCACCTACCAGAACCACAAGATTTATTCCGCCGACGCCCAGGACGGGTCCTTCACCAGCCTGTCGAATCATGTCGCGGTCATCGCCGGGAAAGAGTGGATAAAGAAGGTCATCGACCTGCATGACAACCGCACCCCCGGCGATGGCGCCAAGGACCACAAGGAGCTGTCCGAGCTGGTCAAGCGCACCTTGCAGGGCGATGCCTTCTGGGGCGCGGGCCTGGTGCCCCCGGCGGTCAGCCAGAAGCTCAAGGGCAACCCCCAGCTTGGCACTGCCAGCTCGCTCAAGGCGATCTTCGGCTCGGTGGACTTCGCCAAGGGGCTGCTCCTGCACCTGTCCCTGGACCTGGGCAGCGAGAAAGATGCCGCCGACACCACCGCCAAGGTGAAGGAGCAGCTGGCCGCGGCCCGCAAGAACTCCAGCGTCATGATGATGGGCATGACCGGCTACTTCGACACCATCAAGGTCGAGTCCCAGAAGAACACCTTCGCCGCGGTCATCGATCTGAACCAGCAGCAGGTCGAGGAGCTGACGCAGCGGCTCTCGGGCCTGCTGTCGAGCGGTCTTTTTGGCGGCGGCGGCGGGGGCGGGCAGCCGATGAAGGCCCCGATGATCCCGCCAATGGATCGCGAGCCCCAGGGCAAGGAATAGCGATCCCAGCGCCCAAACCCGGCGTATATTCACTGAAACAGCGAACCCGCAACCGCGAAGCGCCATTGGCGTCGCGGTCCAAAGATCGCGAAGCGCCACGGGCGTCGCGGTCCATCGAAAACCGAGGAGCAGCAAAAGTCATGTCCACGATCAAGTCCCCGCTCGCCCGCGTCAAGGAGCAGTTTGGTTCTAAGGATAAGTTGGTGGACGCGCTCGTCGGGCTGCCTGAGGGAGTGTTCGAGCGGCATAACGAGGACAAGGACGCGTTCCGCAAGCGCCTGTCCTCCGCCGCCAACACCAAGCTCCTGCGCATGCTGGAGGTCGGCAAGGCCGTGAAGGAGCGTTTCGGCAGCAAGGAGAAGCTGGTCGATGCGATTTTGACCCAGATGAATCGCGGCAAGGATGCCGATTACCGGGGCAAGCTGGCGCAGTTCTCGGTCAGCAAGCTTTTTGCGCGGATCGGCACGCTGGAGAAGAAGGGCCGCGCCGAGAAGTCCGCTAGCAAGAAGGCCGGCGCCCGGGCCTAGCCGCGCCATGCGGCTCATGCGGGTCACGGGCCCCCTGTGGGGCGCCCGGCATGCACCGGGCCTGGACGGGGCCAAGGTGCTGGAAGGCGTCACCCCGGGCGGCAGCCGAGTGGTGGCGATCGACCAGCTTGGCGCTGGCCCGGGAGAATGGGTGCTGGTCGCCCACGGCTCCCGGGTGCGCGACCTGACCGTAGGCCCTCTGGTGGCTGACAAGGACATCGTGGTGGCCATCGTCGATGACGCCGATCCCTCTTCCTCGCTGGCCCTTATAGAGCCAGCAGGGCAGGGGCCAGGGCCAGGGATAGACCCGGGGCCAGGGCCAGGGCCAAGGATAGACCCAGAGGACAGCCGGTGATCCTCGGGCGGGTGGTCGGCGAGGTCTGGGCCACCCAGCGTCACCCGGGCCTGCATCAGTGGAAGCTCCTCATCGTGCAACCGCATCTGTGGTACGACCCGCCCTTCGAAGTGGGCCACTTGATCGCCGTGGACCCGGTCGGCGCCGGGGTCGGCGAGGATGTGCTGGTGTGCATGGGGGACGCGGCGCGGCGCATCCTGGTCGCGGAAGCGGAGCGCGGCGGCCCGACGCCGAACCTGCCGGTGGATGCGGCGGTGATGGCGATCGTCGACCATGTCGAGCTGTCCGAGGCGGCCTTGCGGGATCGTCCCCTGCGCTTCCTCGGCAAGACCCCGTCCTTCGCGGTGCCGCGGTGAGGCGTGGGCGCTGGGAAAACGGCACGCGTGAGATTGATCGCCAGGCCCGGTCCTTCGCGGTGCCGCGGTGAGGCGCGGGCAGATTCTCGGGGAGGTATGGGCCACCAGGAAGGCCGACGGCCTTTTGGGCAGGCAGTTCAAGCTGGTCGCCCTGTATGAGGGGGCCGCCGATTGTCTCACCGGTACGGTGGTGGTGGCCCTGGACACCCTGGACGCCCGCGCTGGCCAGGACGTGCTGGTGGCCTTTGGTTCGGGGGCTCGCAACGTGCTCGCGCAAGGCGGCGACAACCGGGGCATCCTTTGCGACGCGGCCATCGCGCTGCTCATTGACTCACCCGATCGCGAGGTCTGACATGTTTCTCGGCAAGGTCGTGGGTACCGTCTGGTCCACCGTGAAGTGGCCGCAACTTTCGGGGCTGAAGTTGCTGCTGGTCCGCCCCTATGATCTGGCGGGGCTCTTGGCCGCCCAGAAGGGCGGCGCCGCCACGCCCGGCGAGGCTCTTCCGCCGACCCACGAAGGGGTGGTCTGCGCCGACCTGATGGACGCCGGGGTGGGCGATGACGTGATCATCGCTTACGGGCACGCCGCCCGCGTTGCCGCCTGGGAGGCCCTGACTCACGGAGGTTCCCCGCAAGAAGGTGCGCCGCCCATCCCCATCGACGCGGCGATCGTCGCCGTGGTGGATGGTTTCCACCTCCCCGACCCGCCATCGGAAGCAGCCAGGAAGTAAAAACCTCGCCCAAAGTCCGAAGCACCCCCAAAACTTGAAGAACCTGAAGCACCCGAAGCATCCCCAAACCCTGAAGCACCACCCCAGGGCCTGAAGATCCCGCGAACTCCGCGTGGTTCCCCGATCCTTCCCGGCCCGCGTCCACTTGTGTTACGGTAGGAATGAGTTCTGTCCGGACCCTTCCGACCCCTCTCAGGGTGCGCTTCCGACGTAACCGATGCCCCGCTCTCGTGTCGGTCCCCCCATCCCCGGCGGAGCCAGTGGAGATCCCATGAAGCGACTGCTCTCCCTTTGCCTCGCCCTCTCGGTTTGCCTCCTCGGCGCCAGCGCGCGGGCGGGCAAGGAGCCGGCGGCCTCGTTCGTCGCCTTCGAGAGCACCACCATGTCCCGGGACGTGGCCGCCGCCGCTGGACAGCCGGCCGCCTTCCCCGTGGCCGACGGCCTCAAGTTCAAGGTCGAGGTGCAAGTGACAAAGGGCGCCCTCTCGACCCTGGCCAACGACCCCCTCTTGCACCAGCAGATGCTCGACGCCGTGCAGGGGGTGTACCGCAAGCTTGTCGACAAGCTCGGCGCCGCCTACAAGGACGCCGACGCCCTGGTGCGCAGCAAGCCCGGCGAGTTCGACACCGCTTTCACCGTGATGGTCAACGCCACCAACGCCCAGATCAGCGCCCACATCGACGAGGCGCAGCGGGCGGCGCAGAAGGCCTTTGACGACCTGGCCAAGACCAAAAAGGAATACCGCGGCTACCAGATCAAGACCGTGGCCAGCATCTCCATCGGCGCCGCCGCCCTGATCACCAACATCGGCATCCTGGCCAGTTCGCCCTTCAGCTTCGGGGCCGGCGCGGTCATTGCCATCGTCGGCCTGGCCAAGTCCTCGGTGGCCCTGTCCAAGAACATCGTCCTGGCCTCGCAGGAGGTGGAAAAGACCCTGGCCTCGGTTCACGGAAAGCTGGACAAGATCCGCGGCGATTTCGACAAGAGCCAGGCCGCCGCCGCCGCCAAACAGACCGCCGGGGTCATCACCGAGGCTGTGCTGGGCCAGAGCATCCTGCCGACCCTCTCGGAGTGCAGCAAGCTCCTCGACGCCGCCGACGGCAAGCTCAAGGGCATCGACGTGAGCGCCCACAAAATCGCCGAGAACCTGAACAAGATCCTCGAAAAGTCCGAGAAGCTCCAGGGCAAGATCCGGGCTGACGGCAAGCTGGCCATCAATCGCGAAGCGCCGCAGGCGCCGCGGTCCATCAACACCGACAAGCTGGCCGTTCTGCAGAAGGCCGCCGCCGGCTCCATCGAGTCGGTGGGCAAGCAGCTCACCCGCCTTTCGGCCCGCCGCGCGGAGTTCGAGCAATTCAAGGCCCAGGCCGACCAGATCAAGAAGGAGCAGAAGAACCTGGTCAAGGCGCTGGCCGTGCTGGAGGGGATCTTGAAGCTCAAGGACATCGCCCTCTCGCCAGTGGACGCCGCGACCTTTACCGACATCGTCAAGATCGTCGGCCCCGCCGCCGGGGAGCTGATCCTCGACAAGGGCGTGGAGACCGCCATCGGCAGCGCGCAAGGCGACAAGTAGCCCCGCATGACCACCAGCCGGTCCACTTTACCGCAGAAAGGGCCCTCCATGACCTCTCGCCGCCAAAAGCCCAGCCCGCCCGCGCGCAAGCGGGCCCACCTTCTGGCCACCGCGCTGCTCTTCCTTTGCCCCGGCCCCCTCGTCTCCTCCGACGTCGGGGCCTTCAGCCAGAGTTCCCCGATCACCCCCATCGGTCACGAGTGGCTCACCGCCTCCTCGGCCCTGGACCTGATCGGCGAGAAGCCCGACATGACGGAGCTGGCACAGGAGACCGGCGCCGAGGTCACCGGCACCGCCCCGGCACCCACGGAGAAGAAGCTCCTGGACACCCTCAAGGAGTACCAGGAAAAGGGCCCCACGCTGACCCCCGAACAGAAAAAGCTCCTCATCGACGCCACCGGTGACTGGTCCAAGACCGCCGCGCGCTATGGTTCCCGGCACTACTCCATCTGGTCCGCCGTGATGGGCCAGCGCTGGGTGGACCTTGGCGGCTTCCGCATCACCGGCCCCAAGGGCAAGGCCTGCTGGGACGCCATCACCCAGGCCCAGCCCCACGTGCAGTACAGCCACTTCCTGCGCACCCCCGAGGACACCGGCCCCGGGGGCGCCCTGCGCACCATCCGCGGCGCCCAGGGCCGCCTGCGTCTGTCTTTCATCGCCGCCGCCACCGCCGCCGACGGCCCCATCAAGTTCTGGGACGGCGGCGCTGCCAGCGTCAAGCTGACCGCCTCCCGGCCGTACTTCCTCTTCGGCCGGGCGGTACACTTGTTCCAGGACTCCTTCAGCCCCGAGCACGGCATGCGCGATGTGAACGACGGGTTCCGCACCATCACCGGGGTCAAGTCCTACGTGTGCACCGCCGAGAGCGCCCAGCATGTCCACGACCTCCCCCTGAATGCCAGCCACGGCGACGTCATCTGGCGTTCGCGCCTGTCCACCGACTGGAGCGACGGCAACCTCAAGCCCGAGGCGCGGGCGGCGCGGCGGGCCATGAAGGACCTGTGGGCGGCGTTCCTGACCGCGCGGGCGGCGCCGGACAAGGACCGGGTCAAGGTGGCCAAGGACGCCATCGAGAGCGTCATTGCGCAGTGGTTCAGCTACAGCGAGAGCACCATCCAGAAGAATGAGGGCGGCGCCGGGCAGCCCAAGGACCAGAAGGCCTGCCTGGCGGCGATCAGCTATGCCACCAAGGAGGCCGAGCGCAAGGCGTGCCTGAAGACCATCGGGGCGCTGGACCCGAAAGACCTGACGAACCTCAAGATCGAGATGGACGAAGATCTGCAAATGCCCTTTGAGTGGAAAAACATCCCGGCGGAGTAGCCGGCTTCCGGTGCTGTCTTAGTTGGGCTCACTTGCGACAGCAGGCTGCTTCCGGTCTGTTCACCCTTCCGGGACGATCTCATGATAGAATGATGGCGGAGGTTTCCATGATCCGCACGCCCCGGGGTGCCCTCCCCCTGGCTTTTTTGCGCTTCGCCGTGGTTTTGGCCAGTTTCGCCATTGCGCTTGTCTTTGGGGGGCCCGGCCAGATCGGAGGCACCCCGGCCTTCGCCAAGACGTGCAAAAAGGGCAAAAAGCCCTGCGGCGACAAGTGCATCTCTGCCCGCAAGGTCTGCAAGGACGACCCCGGCGATGGCACCGCAGAGGCCACCCCGGCCCTTTTGCCAAAGGACGACAAGCCCTTGCAGTCCGCCTCGAACGACGCGGTCAGCGTGGCCTTCGCCAGCCCGGCGGGCAAGGCCATGGTGCAGTTGGCCCAGACCTTGTCGCGCACCGGGGTGCTCGATGTGGAGGACCTGCAACGGGAGACCTTTCGCAAGGCCCTGCGCGGGCAGCGCCCGCCGCTGCCGATCTGCGTCATCAGCCACATCCAGCTGGTGCGAGAATGCGAGCCGATCGTCGGCGGCACGGTGACCCTGCCGTGCTACCTGGCGGTGGACGAGATGGCGGACGTGTGCCAACTAATCGGCCAGCTCATGCCCCAATTCAAGTGACAGAAGCACCTGGCCGGGCATCTTTTGGCGTACCTCTCCCCCACGGCTTCGCATGCGCTCAGCCGCGGGAGGTGCCCCCACGCTCCGTCGGTCACGTACAGTCTTGAGGTTCGGCCGGCCCCGATCAATTCTATACGTGAGATGAAACTGCTGAGAGTGAGCTGCCCTCTCCTTGTTTTGGTCCTCGACGGGAGGCCTAGGACAATTTCATCTCAATCGACCGAATAGAACTCTATCGTCGGTGAGGTGGCACA
>JBBRLA010000220.1:0-11946 GCA_038231615.1 Polyangia bacterium
AATAATCCCCTCCGCGACCTACCAGGAGGTCCTGGGCAAGCTGTGGAACACGCCGTGGATCGAGCGAGGCACGTATGCGATGGCGGTCTATGTGGACTCGGACCTGCCGGATTGCCACTGGGTGCTGGAAAAGCGCCTGGCGGAGGAAGGGGACCGGCTGCCGCCGGAGTTGCGGGAGGCAGTGACCGCGACGCTGACGCGGCTGGCGTTCTACCGGGAGCGGGACATGGCACAGGTGCTGGCGGAAAAGGAGGCGACGAAGCCCAAAGACCCGTGGGCCGGACTGCGCGGACCGGTCGTGCCCGGGCAAATGATGCCGGCACTCTGGGCCGGGTAGGGGCAGGCCGGTCTGGGCGGTGGGAACGGTCGGAGCGGCCGGGCGGGGGGGGGCCCGAAGACCTACCGGATCGACGTATCCCTGGCGCATCGCGAGCCAGATAGAGTGAACAAAAGAACAGGAAGGTGTTGACGGCACAGGCGGTCGAGGTATATGTGGTCATATATATAATGACCCCCAGCGACCGCATCACCTCCCTTCATGTTGCCGGGCTGAGAACCTTGGCGGATATTCATCTCAGGCTGGACGGCCTGACGATCCTCATCGGCCCGAGCAGCAGCGGGAAGAGTTCTATCATCGAGGCGGTCGAGATCCTACGACGCGCGCCGGGTACCGAGTTCCTCAAAGAGTTCAATCGCCTTCACGGGGGCTTTCCGTCCCTCCTTCGACACGGAGCACAAACCCTCACTCTGGGTGTACGAATCGAAGGCACCGGCCTCCCTGTCGAGTATAAGCTGACGCTCGGCAGCGAAGACTCCGCCGTGGTCGTCGTGGCAGAGTGTCTTACTTATCGACTGGACGACAAACCCGAGTCCGCCTGGGTGCTGCATCGGGAAAACGATTCCCTGTTGCTGGGCCAGCATCGAATCGCCGTCCCGATCCAGAAACAGCATCTCGCGTTGAGCAACTTTGACTCGATCGCCAAGGTGGATGCCGCGGAGTACCTGGCCCAGGCGTCCGATGATCCATCGATGGCAAATCTGTATATCCCATCGGGACCCGTCACGCTCTACCTGGCGCCACACATCGTGAACGCCTCTCGGGCTTTCGCCCGAGTTCGCAACGCGCTGGGTCGGATTCGCGTCCATCTCCCCTTCGAGGTAACCGCCGCATGGCTCGCGCGCTCCCAGCGGCGCTCTTCCGTCCTACGCGAGAGCATCATGCTGGAACCTGCGGAGGATCTGGACCCGCTGGCCGCCAACCTGGCCAACGCCTTTGCCACGCTCAAGAACAATTACGGTGAAGATCACTGGCAGGAGACGCTCGACTATGTGCGGGCGGGGCTCGGCGAGGATGTAGAGACCGTCGCCACTCGCGCTGATCCTTCCGGCGGGAGCATCGGGCTCCGCCTGAAGTACCGCGGCGTGGATGCGTATGTACCGGCGCAGTCGCTCTCAGATGGGACCCTGGCCTACCTGGCCTTCGTGGCCTTGTACCGGCTGGACGCAGTCCGCTCGCTGCTCTGCTTCGATGAACCCGAGCAGTACCTGCACCCTGACCTGCTGGGTCGCGTCTTGGGGATGCTACAGGCGCTCTCGGAGGAGCACCCGGTGCTAGTGGCGACTCATTCTGATCGACTACTGGACGCCCTGCCAGATCCAGGGCGATCCGTGGTGCTCTGCGAGTTGGGAGAGGGACGGACAACAAGGCTCTTGCGCCCCGATCCGGTCGCGCTGAATCGCTGGCTCAGCGATTATCGCGGGCTGGGCGAATTACGCGGGGCGGGCCACGAGGATCTGATCATGACCAGGCCCGAGACCTGAGATGAAGCGTCCCGTTGCCACTGTGCTCTACGAAGATAGCAATGGCCCGGTGCCTGGGAAGTTTTGGCCTCATGAACTGGTCAAGCGCTGCGTGGTGGATGCTCTTGGATGTGACTGGCTGACCGTGGAAGTGGCGTTCGGGAAGGGACGCCCGACCAAGGGCAGCGGTAACTTGCACCGCGACCTGCGCTCGCCGGACCGCCTTGCTCCCGGCGGCTGGATGGACTGCGCGGACCGGTCGTGCCCGGGCAAATGATGCCGGCACTCGGGGCCGGTCTGGGCAGCCGGAACGGCCGGATCGCCGCGCTTAGTGAACTGACGGTCCTGCTGGAAGATGTCGATGAGGCCGGCACAGCGCCCCGAATCACAACTTGGCCAACATCCGGCATTGAAAGCAACGCCATCTGAGGCTAGGCTGCGCGGCTCATGTTACCTGTCCGCATTCTTGCCAGCCACAGCGTCCCCGCCGGTCCTCCGATCTCGACCGGGGACCTGCTTGCCGACGCAGGCCTGCTTGAAGATCGCCCGCTCGATCAGGTGATCGCCAAGACCGGCATCAAAAGTCGCCATTTCGCCCCTCCGGGCGTCACTTGCGCAAACCTGGGGTCCGCCGTCCTCCTCGGGGCGCTGGCCGAATGCGGCCTCGCTCCCTCCGATCTGCGGCGCCTCATCTTCACCAACTCGACCGGGGGAGACTTCCTGATCCCGGCGACTGCCAACGCCGTCCTTCACGAGGCTGGGATCGCGGACACCTGCGACGGCTTCGACGTGAACAACGCCTGCATGGGCTTCCTCTCCTCCATGGATCTGGGGGCCCGCTGCGTGGCCACCGGTCTCGGGCCGGTCGCGATCGTGGTGGTGGAACTGCTGTCGCGCTTCTTGAAGAAGAGCAACCCCCGGCCCTACCTGGTCCTGGCCGACGCAGCAGTAGCCACGATCCTGGGCCCGGGCCGGCCCGGCGAAGGCATGCTGGCCGCGGTGTTTGGCAACAACGGGAAGGAGCGCGGCAGGGTGACGCTGGCTCACTCCGGCCTGAGCAAGCAAGACGAGAGCATCTGCTTCCGCGATTCGCCCCAGGCGATGACCGAGTCCGCTCTCGCGCTGGTGCGGCAAAGCGCGGGGCAGGTGCTGATGCGCGCGGGGCTCTCGATGAGAGACGTGGACTGGGTCGTGCCCCACCAGCCCAACGGCAGCATGCTGACCGCCATCCTCGCGGCCCTGGAGATTTCGCCCGAGCGCACCGCAAAGGTAGTCGGCGAGATCGGCAGTGTCGGGGCCGCATCGATGGCCATGGGGCTCGATCGCCTGCTGCATACCAGGGACGTCCGCCCCGGGCAGCGCATCCTCTTCATCGGGATCGGCGCGGGCCTGTCCTGGGGCGCGAGCCTGTACCAGGTGGGGCCGTGCTAGCGTCCTTTGCGACCCGGTGGCAGGACGCCCTCGGCCATCTCTCGCAGGGCGCGTGGCTGAAATACTGGGGCCTGATGCAAGCGTACCACCGCTACGAGGTCGCGGGCCTTCACCGGCTGGCCCTCGGGCGCCCGGCGCTCCTTTGCGGCTACCACGGCCGCGCGGTGGCACGAGACCTGTGCATGCTCTCGGTCGAGGTGCACCGCCGCTTCGGATACCTGCCCCATGCACTGGCGAACCGCGTGCTCCTTACCACTCCGGGCCTGCGTGCCTGGGCCCGATCGCTCGGCTTCGTGGCCGGCGATCATCCGTCCTTGCAGGAGGCGGTTGCCCGCGGCGAGCACCTGATCGTGACGCCGGGCGGCGTCCGCGAGGGAACGCGCAGCTTCCGCGTGCGCTATCGGGTGGACTGGGGTCAGCGCGTGGGCTACCTGAGGCTGGCGTTGCGCTACCGGCTGCCGATCGTGCCGATCGGGGCCTCCGGCGTGGATGACGCCTACTTCGGGGTCAACGAGGGCTATCAACTGGGGCGCCGCATCGGCGCGCCATCCGGCCTGCCGCCTTACCTGGCGCTGGGACCGCTGGGACCCTGGCCCCTCTCACCGCCCTTCCCGGTGAAGATCCGCCAGCTTATCGGCGAGCCGATCGAGATCGACGCGGATCCACGAGACAGGGAGGCGCTCTTGCACTGGCACGGAGTTGTGATGGCCGCGGTCCAGGGATTGCTTGATGAGGCGCGACGAGGCGAGGCGAGGACATGACAACTGAGACCGAAGAAGAATGGGCCGTCATCCTGGGGGCGTCCACGGGTACCGGCGCCTCGATCGCGCGGGCGCTGGCCGGGGTCCCGGGGCTTCACGTCTGCGGTTTCCACCGTGGCAACCATCCAGACGACGCCCGCCTGACGGAAGCCGCGGTGCGCGCGACGGGCCGGCGCATGAACTGGCTCATCGCCGATGCCGGGACCTGGGAGGGCGCGGAGCAGGGCTGCGCGATCCTGCGCGATCTCATCGGGCCGGGCAGCGTGCGCATCTTCGTGCACTCCATCGCCAACGCCTCGCTGGGCCGCCTGGTCAGTGGGGACAAGCCCCTGCACCCGAAGCAGATCGAAAAGACGTTCACCAGCATGACGCATTCGTTTGTGTACTGGGTGCGCGCGCTGCTCGATCAGGAGCTGATGGTACCGGGCGCGCGCTTTCTGGCGCTGACCAACCCCAATGCCCGCTATCTGATCCGCGACACGGGCGCGATCGCCGCGGCCAAGGCGGCCCTGGAGACCTACGTGCGCTACCTGGCGTGGGAGCTCGGGCCGCTCGGCTATCGCATCAACGCCCTGCGCTTCGGCGCGACCCGCACCGTCGCGCTGACCAGGGTGGTGGGACCCGAGCGCCTGGGCGGGTTCGAGCGCCGCGTCGCGGACGTATCCCCGGCGCGCCGGTTGTGCACGAGCGACGAGGTCGGCGACTTCGTGTCGATCCTGGCGGGCAAGGGCGGCGCCTGGTTCAACGGTGCCACCATCGACTTCACGGGTGGGGAATCACTGGCCTCACATGACGCGATCGCATATGGGGAGGCACTGCTTTGACGCCGATGACCAACGTCGTGACCGAGATCCTGACCCCGGCCGAGATCGAGGTGCTGCGCGGCGGCTTTTCGGACAGCCGCATGCTGTCTACGCTGACGCAGGTCCTGCGCGAGACCTACGCCCCCATGGGCGGGTTCCTCGACTGGACGCAGTCCTCACTCTACAATCCTGACGTGCTTTCGCCCCGCGATCGCGAGCGCACGCTGATCGCGCTCCTGTGCTCGCAGCCCATGGACACGGCCCTGTCCGTTCACCTGTACTGGGGGCTCGTGGCCGGGCTCTCGCCCGGTGAGATCGCGCAGACGCTGATGCTCTGCGGGACCTACCTGGGGGTGCCGGCGTATTCGCGCGGGGTGACGCTCTTTCAGCAGGTCCTGCACTTCCTCAAAACCCGCGCGCGAGAAGGCGGAGACGCGGTGGCCTGCGTTCCCCTCACACGTGCGCTGCTCGCTCGACATCACCCCGCGTAGCGCACGGCGGCAGAGTGAAATTCAGGCAATAATAGAAGCGGCTGAGCCATTCTTCCGACAGGATGCGCGCACCCGGCGGCAGGAGATCGCTCGGGCAGCGCGGTGTGGGGGCGCCCAGGGTGGTCAGGCGAAACCCGATCCTGTGATACAGGCCGATCTTGCGGCCCGGCTGAAGGCCCTCATCCACGATGACGATCGGCGTGCCCGGCCGGGCCACCCGCGCCATCTCGGCGATCGCCTGCCCGGCATCGCGGTAGGCGGAAATGCCCCCCACGTGGAACACACGGTCGAAGCTGCCATCGGAAAAGGGCAAGGCGTGGGCATCGGCCATGAAAAGGCGCACGTTGCGCAGGCCCAGTCGCCGGATGCGCGCGCGGCACCCACGAAGCATGCCCTGGCTCAAGTCCAGGCCCCAGTATTCGATGTCATCGAAGAAAGGCAACGCCGCCCGGCACAAGGGCAGGTTCGCGCCGGTGCCGATACCGATCTCCAGAATGCGCACCGGGCGATCCGGGCGCGGACGCGGAAGTTCGCCGAGTCCCAGCCGGGGCAGATAGCCGGCGCGCAACCGCCCCTCGCTCATCAGCGTCCCGGTTCGCAGATCGTCTGGATGAAATTCCGAGAGCGGCAACAGGTAGCGCACCGCGGCGTCGTGCAACCCGGCAAAGACATTGTAAACGCCGCGCATGATGCGATCCGATCCGCGGACCTCCTTGTCGATAAAGAGCTGCGCCAATTCATCTTCGACCGGCCACGTCGCGGCGCACGAGCCGCAGCGCAGGACGGCCGGGCCGGGGAAAAGGGGGGCCCGGCAGTGGGGGCAGCGGAGCAGGGTGCAGTCTTTTTCATTGAGCATCATGGGCGAGATCTCCAGGAGGGATGGGTGCCGGACGCCGGGCGCGCACGACTCCGGCCGCGCGGCTTTGCGAGGGAAACAGGCCCCCCTCGGGGACATGGCAAATGCGCCGCAGCTCGGCAAGGTCGGTCTGGTAATGGTCCTCGAAAGGAAACGTCAGCAGGTTGCGGATGCGCCGAGACAGGCGGATGGCATCGCGGGCGCAGGAAAGGGTCCTCCCCTGATCGGGGTAGCGGAGGAGAATGTAGGGCGAGATCGCGATGCTGGACAGGCACAGCGGTTCGCCGAAATTCATGACGTTGAAGACCTGCAAGCCGAACTCCTCCGGCACGCTGACCCCGACATCGAGGAGCGTATGGTGCATGTCATGGCACTTGCCGAAGCGCCAGAGCAGCCAGTTGGCGTGAAACGCCGGGCGGACGGGGGGATACAGATTCAGGTAGTAATCCGGGTCCAGTCCGTGCCGATCGAGGTAGGTCGCGAAGTGCCTGCCAAAGGAAGCCGGGGGCAAGGCCCGCAGCGCGGGAAGGTCGATGGGCTCGCGAGTAAGCTTCGCCAGGTGCGCGGCTTCCTCTTTGTCGATGCGCGCGACCAGGCGCGCGTAGGCGGCGCGAACCGGGAACCAGTCGGCGACGGCCTCGACCAACTCCTGGACCAGCTCGAGATCGGCGAAGGGGTTCACGAGAAGCCGTCGGGCGTTGCGGACAAAGGGCCGGACTTTCAGGGGCACGGTCCCCCCTTGAACAGGCGCACGTACAGGTGGGCCGGCGGGGTGATGCCGGTCTCGATCCGGGTGCCCGGGGGCAGCGGCGCCAGCGCGCACAGGAGTTCGACCTCCTGCTGCACGTAGAGGCGGCGTGCGCTGACCACCGCGTCATGCTGGAAATCGCGATTGCGAATGTACATCGCGCCCAGCCAAGTGACAAACCAGGTGGACAGACGCCGCTCTCCATCCAGGATGACCACGCCTGTCCTGGCCGCCCGGGCGCACGCGGCCAGCAGGCGGGCCGCCTTGCCTGGCGAGAAATGGTGCAGCGCGTGCAAGCACGTCAGGACGTCAGCCTGCTCGGGCTGATCGGGCTTCTCGCATGGGCCGGCCAGATCCAGCGCATCGAAGACCCGAAAACGGATCGGCAGGCCACGCGCCCTGGCGCGGGCCTCGCCCTGCGCTACATAGTCGCCGTCGATATCGCTGGCTTCCAGAAGCAGCGACCCAGCTGGACGTTGCTCGGAGACGTAACGGGCGAAGCCTCCGGCGCCGCTGGCCACATCCAGAAGGTGCGGGACCGGGGCCGCGCGCGCGAGATCAAGCAGCGGCTGCGCCAGAGACAGGAGGCGCGCATACGAGCCATTCAGGCGAGACGTGCGATCGAGCAGCCTGACCAGGCCCGCGCGCGCCTCCCGGGAAAAGCCGGGATCGTCGATGTGTTCCTGTCCATCGCGATAAAGAGAGGACTCGAGCGGGCGCCGCAAGGATCCCAGCCAGCCGGCCCCGGCGTGCTGCTCGGCCTGAGCGCGCATCTGTGCCATCGCCTCATCGACCAGCGCCTCGAAGGGCTGGATGGCCCCCGGGTCGCCCTTTTGCAGCGGTGACCACAGGGCGCGGGCGCGCGGCAGGTAACGGCTGCGGATCTGGGAGAGGGCCTGGGAGCGCGCACCCCGAAGCCATGAACGCATGGGGTGGGGCCATTCCCGTGTGGTGGCCAAGCCGATGAGCCGCTCTACCACGCCATCGAGCGTGTCGGTCAAGGGACTTTCACTGAGCATCATGTGCGAGGTCTCCCGGTCGGGTTGGTGCCAAACGAGGTGCGCGTCCGGTTCGAGCTGCACGCGGCCCGATAGGCGCTCAAGAGGCGCGGCATTTCGGCGTCGACAAGGTGCCCGGCCTGCTCGACGATCTCCGGTGCCTTGGGAAAGTCGAAGAAGGAGAATTGGGGCATCCCCAGATCGAAGGTGTAGTCCGCGCTGCGGGAGCGATCGATCCCGTTTTGCCACATGAGCAGGAAGATCGATTGCAGCAGATCCTCGAAGCGCAGAAGCCCTCCCAGGCGGGTGCCCGCGGGCAAGGACAGGCGATCGCTCCTTCGCGGAATGATGTTGGCGGCGATGACGAAGTCCGCGCCCGCGTTCCACACCACGGAGGCGGGCACGTTGTTGACGAAGCCGCCGTCCACCAGCGTGCTCTGCCCGCTGCGCAGGGGCGGGAACATCGGCGGCATCCCGGAGGAGGCGCGCACGCACTCGCCGACCGTGCCGCGCTCGTAGACCACCTCCTGCCCGGTGCGCAGGTCAGTGGCCACGGAGAAGAAGGGGATCTCGGTCATGCCGATCGGCATCGATCCGGTCAGCTCGTCCACGAAGTGCGTCAGGCTTTTGGGTGCCACGCACGCCGCCATGACCTTGGCCATCATGGCCCAGCGCCTCTTCACCAGCTCCCGGATCCCATCTAGACCGGCGGCGGCATATACCCCAGCCACCAGCGATCCGAAGGAGCTGCCGGCGATGTAGTCGATGGGGATCCCGTGTTCGTGCAAGCGTTCGAGCAGCGCGATATGCGCATACCCCCAGGTGCCGCCCCCCCCCAGCGCCAGACCCACGCTGCGCCCGAAAAGGACGCGCTGAAGGCGGCGGCAGCCGCGCCCGATCGCCGTATCCGGGCTGCACAGGGCCTGCATGTCAGCGTGCCGGAAGAAGGTTGCTAGGGTGTCTGGGTCGTCGGCGATGCGCACGCAGTGATGCAGCGCCGAAAGGCCCGTCTCCTCGGCGTGCCGCTCCGGGTCCACCGCACCGCTCGCATCCTTGCGCGGGACCATGCGGAAGATCGAAATGCGAAGCTGCCCCATCTCGTCCGGGAAGCGATCGAGTTCATTCGAATCCTGCGACAAGGTCAGAAGCGCCTGGGCGCCGCGACGTGCCGCGTGGGGCAGCTCTGTGCCGGGCGCGCTGATGACGATCAGATGGTGGGTGTGGGGGCGCAGCGCCTCGATCAGGGCACCGGCCTGCGAGAGATCGCGCGGCCACACGACGCGCACCCCGAATCGCTCTCCGTAGAGAAACTCCATCACCGGGGTGCCTTCAATGGCGTGCTCGCGCACCTCCATCCGCAGGCGTTGCGCGCTTTGCCGCCCCGCGAGGTCCACCAAGATCGGCGCCGGCTGCCCCGGCTCGCGCAGGGCCTGCGCCAGACCATGGCCGATGGCCATGCCGAACCCGTCCGTTGTCGAGTGGCAGAGCACGCTGACGAAGGCCCTGGGCTCGGCGGATGGCAGGGCCACGCGCAGGTGCAGATCGCCGCCCAACTGCCGCAAGAGCCGCGAGTCGGCGCGCAGGAGCGCCCGGAACGAGCGCCCCGGGATGTTCAGCAGTTCGGCGTCATCCCCGAAAACCAGGTCGAGCGGGGCGGGCTCTCGCCACAGGACCGCGCGGTGCCCCAGGACCGAGCCCGGCCCCTCGACCGCGATGGGCGGGGCGCCGCGCGCAGCGTCTCCCGGTTGATAGAGCAGCACCGTGCCGCGCACCACCACATGGACCGCATCACCCATAGACAGCTCAGTGCCGGCCGCCTGCCGGTGAAGATGCGTTGATTGCAGCAGCAACTGTAACGCCGGCCGTCCGAGGGCGCGCAACATCTTGCTGGTGGACAGGAGTTGGAGGAGATCTCCGGCGCGATCGCGCACTTCGACCACTTGCTGCAGGTAAAGGGCGATGGCGGGCACGCGCGAAAGCAGGGCCCCGCACGCCTGCGGCGAGATGTGGAGCGAGCGAACCGGAGACAGGGTCATGATGGTGACCGAGACCTTGTCCTGCAGGAGCATCGACTGCTTCCCAAAAACCGCGCCGGGGCCGTAGCGGAAGAGCACCTGGGTCTCGTCCTCCGGTGCCAGCAACGCCACCCGACCGCTCAGCAGGATGTCCACCCCGCGCGGCGGCTCGCCCCGGCGCATCAGCGGGTGGCGGAGTGGATACTCCTCAAGGTGTGCCGCCAAAAGGACGGCGTCCTGATCCTCCTCAGCGAGGGCGCCGAGGAGGCCGGTCTCGAAGATCCAGCCGAACCCGGCTTTTAGCAGCGCGGCCCGTGAGGAGTCGCCTGGAGGGGTCTTGGACATGAGCAGATTGGCCTTTTCGCTGGAAAACAAGGAGTGCATCCAGTCCGCCGCTGCGAACCGGGATAGCGTGCGTCGAGTTGGTTCGCCGGCATGAGGACGCGGGCAGGGACGCGGGACTTGGAATCTATCAAATCGATCGAGCGCGTCAAGGGTCGATGGCGAACTTTTCGATCCGCGAAGGTCCCAGGTGCGAGAGGAGAGCGGTGGGAGGACGGCCGATCGGTCCAGACGTCAGCCTTGGATGTGCTTTTGAGGGTTGGTCAGGGGACCAGGCACTCCTTCTGGGACGGCGACTGCGAGCCGCAGTAGAGGGTGCCGGTCTGGTCGTGAGGATAGCCATCCACGTCGAGGCGCAGCCAGAGGCTCAGGCCGTGGAAGAGCAGCCCTCCCGCGGCCACCAGTCCACTCCGAAGCGCAGGAAGCCGCCGGCCACCAGACTCAGGTTGTCATTGCTCAGGCCCAGGGTGCAACAGTGCCACAGGCGCCCGGCGGAAGCCCCCAGCTCGATGCGCACCAGTCGGTGATGCCGATCCGCCCAGTGGCCTCCAGGAAGCTCAGGTCCGTCGGCTGAGTGGCCGCGGTGCCATGGCTGATGTCAAGCTGGACGTCGCCGCCGATTGCATACACGTCCACGGTCCTCTCCAATATTGAGGAATATTAACGGGTAGGTCTTTGTAAGTCAATGAAGGTCTACTTCGGCATTGTGCCGGGTAGGTCCTGCTGGGTGCCAGCAGCCCGTGGTAATGCATCAAATGGACCCGCGGCGGGGCAACCAGCGCCGCCAGCCGTGCCAGGAAATCCAGCGGCTCGAAGACCAGCGCCTGGGTCCCGTCATGATAGGCCCGCTTCAGCCGGCATTGGACCCGCCCGTCAGGCAGCAGGGAGAGCCGTTCCTGACACAGGCGGTCGGGGGCGAGGCCTTGCCGGTGTAGCAGCCGCAGCACGCGCTGCTCTTTGCCTGGCAGGCGGCAGGACTGCAAGATCGGGTCCCGCACAAGAGACCGCCTTTGTTGTCGGCTGTGCAGAGATTGCTTCGCCAGGTGTTTGCCATCCCCCCGGTCCCGGCGCCGGTAGAATCGTCGCGGGCGTCGAACTCAGGGTCGCCGGACATGCGGTTGTTGTCGAGGTTGTTGGTTGCCGGTGATCGCGGGCCCCGTCGCGTCGACCGTGATGATCCCGTAGTCCGACGAGGAGACCACATTGTTGGTGACCCACAGGCGGCCGGGACGGAAGAAGAGCAGCGCACTCGACAGTGTCATGGGGGAGTAGACCTGCCCGCTCACCTAGTTGCCTTCGACGAGGGCGTCGGCTCTATCACCGACCCTGGGGCCATGCCACATCTGCATTCCAGACGGGCCCCCGGGGTCAGGGATATTCAGGTGCAGAAGCGCCACGTCCCCCTGCCCTCCCAGCGACCCCCCCTGTTCAGAATCACCACACCCCCGTTCAGAATCACCACAGTTTTCACAAAAGCCTCCACGGCCGGCGCGGACTTCGGGGTGGCATCGTTCTTGTAGTGGTCCTGTGTCGAGGTTCGACAGGATGACCATGACCAGCACAAACCAGCTCCCCTTCTCACCCTCAACTGCCACGAAGCCTGGGTCCATCAACTGGGCTATGACCTGCGTGGCCAGCAGCACCATATCGCACGTGGCGGGCCTCATGGTGGACAACCATCTGGACGCCATACCGGTGGTG
>JBBRLA010000221.1:0-11926 GCA_038231615.1 Polyangia bacterium
AGTAAAAGGGCAGGTCCACCTGCGCGCCGGAATGGATGCTCTTGCAGCGGGGACAGCGCCAGATGGGGAATTGCTGGTCCTTGAAGCGGCGGACGTTGCAGGCCACCATGGCTTGCTCGACGCCGGATGCGGGCGGACCGGGGCACAGGTTGCACTGGTATTCCATGAAAGATCCCTTGGCGGAAAGAGTCATAACGGGGTTAGGTGGAAGCCGCTGCCGCGCAGGATCAGCGGCGGTGCCTGGCCCTTGTATTGGGTGAAGTGAATGGCAAAGGCATAAAGCCGGGTCCCGTTGACGGCGAGGACGGTGACCTGGAAGCCGGGGCGTGCGATGACCTGGCCTGGGCCAAGCGGCGGGCGCTGCGCCAGGTAGGCCTCTTCGATGTAGGAACTCAGGTAGGGGCGGCCCTGGCTGCGCACGGTAAGGCCGTCGGCGTCCCGGGTTACCGTGGAGCGGAAGTCCTTCGAGACCGAGAGGAAGTGCGGCGCGATGCTGAGCACCTGGACATCGAGCTGTCGTTCCGGGCGGGCGAGGCGGATGGCGTGGGCGAAGGCCAGGGCGCTCTGCGCGGGCAGGTCGACAACCAGGAGCTGCCGGGCCCGCGGCGCGGCGTCCACGGCACAAAGAGCTTCGTCGATGGTTTGTCGCGAGCTTCGGCTGATGCTGACGAAGTTCAGCTCCTTGCCGAACAAGATGGCGAAGGCCAGCGCGGCGAAGATCAGGCCGCGCCACGCCGGACGCGGCACATCGGGAAGCTTGGCGCCCACCAGGATCGCGAAGCCCAGGGAGGGCCAATAAAGGAAGCGTTCGCCTACCGTCACCGGCAGCACGGGCAGCAGACTGATCCCCACCCACAGCAGGGCCAGGCGCGAGGCCCGCCGGTCGGCGCTGTCGCGCAAGGAATCGCGCAGCCCGAGAAAGCACAGGAGACACAGCGGGATAAGGAGCGGCATGTGTCGCAGCCAGAAGGGGTAGGTGAGCACGGGCTCGGCGGGAATGAAGAAAAGCAGATCCGCCAGATACAGGGGCAGGGCCATCAGCACCTGCCGGGGCATGTCCGGGTCGCCGGGACCGTGGGCGAAGGGGTGGGGGGGCACACCGCCGCCGAGCAGGGCCGTGCGGAGGCCGAGGTACAGGGCGGCCACGATGAGCAGGAGCGCGGGGAGGGCGAGGCGGCGGCGGAGCGGCTCGTCCGCGGGATAAAGGACGTTGTAGCAAAGGACGATAAAGGGCAGGGACAGGGACATCTCCTTGGCGGCGAGACCCAGGAGGAAGCAGCAAAAGACCAAAAGGAGCCACGGCGTGCTGCGGAACAGAGTGAGCGGCCGGCTGCGCAAATGGCAGAAGAAGGCCGCGGCGCAAAAGAAGCCGGCGAGCACGTCGGTGCGGCCGGAGATCCAGGCCACCGCCTCGATGTGGCAGGGGTGCAGGGCGAAGAACGTGGCGGCGGCGAAGGAGGAGAAGGGGGCCGAAAGGATGTGCCGGGCGATGGCGAGACAGAAGTAGGTTGTGCCCAGGTGCAAAAGCAGGTTGGTCAGGTGATAGCCGAAGGGCCGGGCGCCCCACAGGACGTGGTCCAGGAAGAAGGACAGGGTTACCAGGGGGCGGAAATAGGGGATGGCCAGGTCCCTGGGCGCCCACCACACCGCCATGTCTTCTGCGCGGAGGATCCAGGAGCGTAGGGCCTCGATCAGAGTGCCGGGGCGCACCAGTTGGAGGCGCTCGATGTGCAGGTAGTCGTCGGAGAAGAAGGGGGCGGCCAGTGATGGCAGGAAGGTCAACGCCGCCAGGACCAGGACCAAGAGCGTGGCCTGCCAGGTGAGCCAGAAGGGTTTGCCTTTGGGCGGCGAAGAATCCGCAAGGTGATGGGTTGGGGTCACGCCGGCCCGGACTATAGCAAAAGAGTTTGGCCCGGGGCGAAGATCGGCCCGGCTTGTCCTTTGGGACCTTGCCGGACCTTGCCCGGTACACTTTGTTCGCCGGTTGAGGTAGTCTCTCGGGACAACGCCATGCTGAAACTGCCGCCAGGGTTCGTGCCTCAGGTGAACAACCGCCGCGAGGTCGGCTTCAAGTCTTACGAGTTCAACTTCGTCTATAGGCCCGACGGGCGGCTCGATGTGGGGCGCAGCTTCTGGGTGATGACGCCCCTGGACCAGGGCGAGCAGCCCGAGGCCCGGGAGATCACCTACGCGCAGCACCAGGCCGCCGCCGGACGCGCGGCGCTCTCCTTCGAGGCGTTCGGTGCCCACGACATGTCCGCCGCCCGGATCGAGGAGTGGTTGCAAGGGCAAGGCGCAGCCAAGAAGTAGGCCTGCGTCAGGATCAGACCGCGCGCGTCACCGGGCCCACGGGCCCCGGCGAATGCCCACGGGCCCCGGCGAATGCCGGGTGAGGGACAGGAACGTCCCCGGATGAACTTACTTGGTGACCGGCTTCACCACCGGCGGACTGTCCGGGGACCTCATCTCGGTGGGCTTGGCGGCGCCCGCGTCCTTCTCCCACTTGCCGCCGTCCTTCAGACACTGCTTCTTGGTCTTCCCGGTGACGTCGGCGCCTTCCTTCATGCAGTGGTGGTTCTGCGGCGTGCTACCGGCCTTGCCTTTGGCGAAGGCGGCGGGCCCCGAGGCGAGCAGCAGGGCGGCGGCGGTTGTCATCATTATTGCGACGCGAATGTTCTTCATCATCATTCTCCTTGGGAGTTTCCGTAAGGGCAAGTCCGCTGCGCGGTGTAACGCGGTTGCCGCCCGCGTTCAAGCACGTCCCGTCAGATTTCACCCCAGCGACGTCATTTCCGTGGTACATAATACCTGTCTACCAACACCCTGTTCGCGGCCCTTCGCCGGGCCGCCGAGGACTGAATCGTGCGCGTGGGGATCAACTATCCGTGGATGAACTACGGCTGGGACTTTGGTGAGCCGCCTATCAAAGACAATGGCGCCCCATGGGGCCCTCGGGCGGCGTGGCGGGCCACCATCGACAGCGAACTGCGCGGCTTCCGCGCCCTGGGCCTTTTCGCCCTGCGCTGGTTCATCCTGGCCGACGGGATGGCCTGGGGCATCGGCGATCGGCAACCGCGGAAAGACGACGGCATCCTCGGGGCGTGGCACTTCGAGCCGCCGGGGCCCCTCTCGCCGGCCTTCGTGGAAGACTTCAGCTTCCTTTTGGCCTGCTGTCGCTCCGCCGGAATGCTGCTTCTGCCGTCGCTCATCGACTTCCGCTTCTGCCAGGCCGGCCTCCCGGTGGAGGGGACCTCGGCCTGCGTCAAGCAGGGTCGCGGGGAGGTCCTTCTGCATGCCGAGAAGCGCCACGCCTTCCTGGATCAGGTGCTGCGCCCCTTGCTAGCGGCGTCGCACCCCTTTCGGGACGTCATCTACGCCTGGGAGCTGATGAACGAACCCGAATGGTGCACCGAGAGCGACGACTCGCTGATTGACGCCTGGAACCCCCGGCGGATCATCCCGCAGCAGGACATGCTGGCCTTCCTGCGCGAGGGGGTGGGCCTGATCAACGGGGCCGGCTTCGTCTCCAGCGTGGGCTTCAACCGCCACGCTACCCTGCGGGCATGGGACTCGCCGGGCCTGGGCGTCACCCTGCACCAGTTCCACTACTATGCCTCGACGCCGGAGCTGCCCCGGCACACCTTCGACCCGCGCTGGCCGTGCATCGTCGGGGAGTTCGCCAGCGCCCCCCACCGCCCGTGGCCTGAATTGGGCGATGCGCAGGACGTGTTTTCGCGCCTGTGCCTGATTGCGGAGCACGGCTACCCGGCGGCCTTCCTGTGGTCCGCGCGCACGATGCCCGATCCGCCGCCCAACGCCGTCGCCTGGAACGACGCCACCCGGGGCGATGTGCAACGCTACCTGGGAAACCCGCCAGACCGCCTCGCCTGATGCGCTAGGCGCCCCGGCGCAGCTCCACGATGAACGTGGCGCCCTTTCCGGGTTCGCTGCGCACCGCGATCGATCCGTGCATCGCCGCCACCAGCTTGCTCACGATGTACAGGCCCAGCCCCAGGCTCTTCTGGTTTCGCCGTTGTGTGGCCCGCTGATAGCGTTCGAAGATCCGCGCCTGGTCCGGCTCCGCGATGCCGATGCCGCCAGGTCCTCCGCGGAGGACAGATCGTCGGGACCGAAGCGCCGCCCCGATCCGTCCATGAACAGCAAGACCACCCCCACGCCCTTCCCGCGCACCCTCAGCGGCACCACCATCGCCGAGGTCAGCCCCACCTGCAGCACCAGGTCGAGCTGATCTCCGCTGACATACCGGCTCAGTTCGTCGCTGGAGATGGATGGGGCCAGGATCGATTGGCCGCTGTGGATCACTTGCCACGAGATCTCTCCCTCGGACAACGGGTACCGTGGGAAGGCCGCCTGCAGCATTTGGGTCTTGGCGGGGTCCGAGTGGATCGCCGCCATCCGGCGCAGCGCCTGTCCCTCCACCAGATCGATCATGCACCAGTCCGAAAGCCGCGGCACGCAGATTCGCGCCACCTGCGAAAGCGTTGCCATCATGTCCAGGGACTCGCCAAGGACCACGCTGACCTCCGAAAGCAGGGCCCGCTGGTCATCGATCCGCTGCTGGGCGGTGATGTCCATGGCCACGCCGAGCGTCCCGGTGAAGCGCCCGTTTTCGTCCCGTTGCGGGACATAGCGGCAGCACCAGACGACGTCCCGCACGCGGGCCTTCCCGGTGAATTCTTCCCCCGACAGGGCACGTTTCAGGTAGGCGATCACATCGGGATGTTCGCGGTACAGATCGAACGCCGAAAGCCCGATCACCTGGCCCGGCAAAAGCCCCAGGACCCGCAGCCCCCGGCCCTCGGACAGGGTGAAGATGCCCTGGGCGTCCAGGGCGTAGAGCACAAGGTCGCAGTTGGCGACAATCGCCCTCAGCCGACTCAGTTCCGCCAGCGAACGTGGGTTGGGTTCCGGAATGCGTTCCGTCGAAGCTTCCTGCGCGTTGCTACCTGACTCAGGCATGGCGTCCTCCGCGACTCTGAGTAGGGTCCAGGATCTCACTCGCCATCCCTCCATGCAAGGTGTAGGGTTAAAATATAGAGACAGGTAGCACAATCTACGAAATCGCCACTGCGGGTACACAGGCTGCCGACAATTCGATACCGGTCAAAAAATGCAACCTCCCGATAAAGGATTGTGAAAAGCGCCGCCCGGCAATTCCCCGCCGTCGCTCCTTGTGCCAGAGTGGGTCAAAGGAATGCATGCTGATTGAAGAACTGGCCCCCGGCGCACACGGCGAATGGGACGATTACGTTTTACATCACCCCGATGCCACCTGCTATCACCTGCGGGCGTGGCAGGGTGCGGCAGAGCACGGCTACCACATGCGCGCGCCTTTCCTGGTCGCCCGCGACCGTCGTGGCGGGCGGATCTGCGGGGTACAGCCGCTCTTCGTGGTGTCTCGCCCGATGGGCGGGTACGTCACCTCCGGGCTCTTCGGGGCCTACGGGCCGATCCTGGCCGACGCCGCCGCCGCCGCCGATTATGATGAAGTCCGGCGGGCCCTGGTGCGCGAGGCGCAAGCCGTGGGCGAGCGCGAACATGCCGCGTACCTGATCTTCAAGTCTTTGCGGGACCGCCCGATCGAGGGCTTCGTCGAACGCGACACCTCGGTCATCGCCACGATGAAGCTGGACGCCGACCCCCAGGTGGTGTGGAAGCGCCTGCGGGACAAGACCCGCAACCAGACCCGCAAGGCCCAGAAGAGCGGCTTCGTGGTGCAGCGTGGCATCGACCAACTGCCCGGCTACTACGATGTACTGGCAGAGAACATGCACCGCAAGGGCACGCCGATCTATGGCATCGACTTCATGCGCGAGCTGCTTCTGTGCCTGGGCGACCGCGGCGAGATCGTGTCCCTGTCCCTGGCAGGAAAGGTGGTGTCGGCGGCGCTGGTGATCCACTTCCGCGACACCGTGTACGTACCCTTTGCCTCGTCGCGCCCCGAAGTCTTCAAGCTGTGCCCCAACAACCTGCTCTACTGGGACATCATCCAGCGCGCGTGTGAACGCGGCATGAAGGTGCTGGACTTTGGGCGCTCGCCCAGGAATTCCAGCACCCTGGATTTCAAGCTGCACTTTGGCGCCGTGGTCGAACCCATGCCTTTCTATATCTATCCCCTGCGCGGCGAGGCGCCCACCATGGACTCCCACGACCCGGGGATAAAGCGCCTGGTCCGCCTGTGGCAGCGTCTGCCCCGGCGCGTGGCCGACCTCGTCGGCCCCGAGATCTGCAAGCGGTTCCTGGTGTAGCCGCTTTCAGCCGGGCAGCGCCAGGCAGCGCCGCACCACCTCGAAGAGACACGCGCAAGCGACCAGCACGAAAAGGTGAAAAATCTCGTGGTAGCCAAAGACCCGGGGGAAGGGGTCGGGGCGCTTGCGGGCATAGACCCCGGCGCCCATCGTGTACAGAACCCCGCCCAGCACATGCAGCAGCATCCCGCTTTTGCCGATGTGAGCGGCCTCGGCAAAAAGCCCCAGCGCCCCGGCCCATCCCAGCACCACGTAGGTGCCCACATGAAGCCAGCGCGGCGCGCTTTTCCAGAACAGGATCTGCCCGATGCCCAGCCCGGCGCCGGCCCAGATCGCCGCGCAGAGCGCCTGCCCGAATGTCCCGCCGACCCCGATCAAGGTGATCGGCGTATACGTCCCGGCGATCAGCAAGAACGTCGCCGAGTGATCGAAATCATGCATCCGGGCGCGCGCCGCGGGCGTCCAGGTCCGCCGGTGGTAGAGCGCGCTGGTTCCCAGAAGTAGCACCAGCGTCGCGGCGTAGACCGACCCGCCAAGAACCCCGGCCCGTGTCTGCGCCCCGTGCAACAACCCGTAGAGTGGCACCCACGAAAGGAAGAACGCGACCTGATGGGACACTCCGCGAAGGATCGGCTTCTGCCTTTTCGCCAACACGCGGGGCATGCTACCACGCCCGGGGAGGGCCCGCCTTCCGACCCAATCGCCGTGGACAAGGTTCAGTACGCCGCCGATGTGCCGATCCTCGGCCCTCGTGCTACCTTGTCGCCGTGGCTTCTCGCTCCCTGCCCCTCTTTACCGCCGTCCCGCCCGCCCTTTCCGAGGCCGCCGCCGCCGAGCTGCCCCTTTTCGCCCTGGATACCCTGTGGTTCCAGCTCACCGGCACCCTGTGCAACATCGCCTGCCTCCACTGTTTTATCACCTGCGGCCCCCACGACCACCGCGTCCCCATGATGTCCCGCCCCCGCATCGAGTCTCTCCTTGCCGAGGCCCAGGAAATCGGCGTCAAGGAATTCTACTTCACCGGCGGCGAGCCCCTGCTTCACCCCGAATTCTTCGACCTGGTCCCCCGGGTCCTTTCGCAAGGGCCCCTGTCCGTTCTGACCAACGGCATCCTCATCGACGACCCCGCCGCCGCCCGCCTGCGCCGCCTCTTTGACCAGTCCCGCTATTCCCTCGATCTTCGCGTCTCCCTGGATGGCATGACCGCCGGGCAGAACGACCCCGTCCGCGGTCGCGGCACCTTCGCCCGCATCACCGCAGGCATCGCCGCCCTGGCCCGCGCCGGCCTGTCCCCGGTCTTGACCGTGGTCGAGCACGCCGAGGGCATGGACGCCGCCGATGCCCGCTCCCGCTTCCTGGACTTCGCCCGCGGCCTCGGCCTGCCCCACCCCCGCGTCAAGTTCCTGCCCCTTTTGCGCCTGGGCCGCGAAGAGCGCCGCACCCGCGGCTACACCTCCGACGAGGTCGTGAAGGGTCCGCTGGATCCCGATGTAGTCGCCGCCCTCCAGTGTGGCACCAGCCGCCTGTGCACCGAGGACGCCGTTCTCACCTGCCTGCTCCTCCTCGACGCCCCCGAGGCCCGCATGGGGACCACATTGAAAGACTCCCTGCGCCCCATCCGCCTGCGCTGGGCCGCGTGCCACACCTGCGTGGCCTCCGGCCTGTCCTGCAAGACCTGATCTTCAAGCCGCCGAGCAAAATTTTCTCAATCCAAGCGTCTTTCTGCTTCGTACCTGCCTGTGTTCCGCGATTCACCGCGGGCAAGAAAGCCCACAGGAGATTACCCTATGAGGAAACTACGGTACCGAGCCGGCCCCATCGGAGCCATCGGTGCAGCCGCCCTGGCCATCGGGCTGGGGGGCTGCCACAACAACGACCCAGGAGGAGGCGGCACCCCGAACATCGCCTTGGCCCCGGCAACCACCTCGGGCAGCTACAGCACCCCGCTGGACAGCGTCCCGGACAGCACGGCGAAGACGTTTTACTTCGTCGCCCTGGACACTGCCGCCATCACCGACCCGAAGACCGAATCCAAGACCGGCAACTTCGGCGTCTTCAGCGTACCCGCCGCGGGCGGCGCCGCGGTGAAGCTGGCCTCCGGCAGCCCGTTCTCGGCCCCCTTCGGCATCAGCATCAGCGATGACGACAAGACCCTGTTCATCGCCGACCGCGCCGCCGGCCGAGACCCCAACGACGACACCAAGTCCGACGCCCCGGGCGCCATCTTCGCCCTTTCGACGGGCGGCGGCGTGCCCAGCGTCCTTTCAGGCACCTCGGGCTACGGCCCCCGGGCGCTACACGTGGTCGGCGACCAGATCTGGTTCACCGGCGTCGACCCCGCCGATGGGCAGGTCGGCGTGTTCAAGATCGGCAGCGGCGGCGGCACCCCCAGCGCCGTGATCAAGGGCGCGCCCCTCTCCGATCCTAGCGGCATCACCGTGCTGGCCTCGGGCGACGCCTACGTGGCCGACTCGCTTTCGGGCAGCGGCGATTCCAGCCGCGCGCACCTGGTGAAGATCAGCGGCGGGGCCGCCTCCGAGTTCGTCGGCAAGCTCAGCCTCGGCTTCCCTGCGGGCCTGGACGCCACGATGGACGGCACCAAGCTCCTTGTGTCGGCCCAGGACGTGGCCACGGGAGGCTCGGTGGTCAACGTGATCGACCTTTCGACCAAGGCGGTCACCTCGTTCAATCAGGGCATCGAGACCAGCACCGACTCGGGCGGCCTGCACCGCGCCAAGTCGGCGGACATTTTGTCCTGGTGCGGCGTGACCGCCGGTGGCCAGGGAACCGTTTTCCAAGTGACGCTCAAGTAAAGGGATCATCATGAACAAGCTGAACCAATACATCGGCGCCGCGGCGCTGTGCTTCGGGGTCGCGGCGGCCCCTCAGATGGCCCAGGCCTCCAGCCACCGCGAGGCGCCGGCCATCGCCCAGGACCCCGCGGCCGACAACACCGACCTGTGGGCCTGGACGTCCAAAGACAAGCAGCTCATGTACATCGTCGCCGCCTGGAACCCCCTGGAGGAGCCCGCGGGCGGCCCCAACTTCAACAAGTTCGCCGACGAGGTTTTGTACGAGATTCACATCACCCCCACCGGCCACTCGGTCGCCGACAAGATCACCTACCAGTTCCGCTTCCGCACCTCGCCCATTGGCCGGGTGGACGTTGCCAACCTCGCCGCGCCCCTGGGCGGCGGCAAGGAGTTCTTCTCGCAGCTCAGCGGCCAGAAGCAGACCTACTCGGTCACCAAGGTGACCTACGGCGATCAGGGCGACGACGTGCCCCTCGCCGCCGGTCTGGCCGTGGCCCCGGTCAACATCGGCCCGCGCACCGATGCGGTGGCCTACGGCAACGCCGGCGGCTACACCGATGCCTATGCCAAGACCTTCCTGAAAGACCTGGCCAACGGCGAGGGTCAGGTGTGGGCCGGTCCCCGGGACGACGGCTTCTACGTCGACCTGGGCGGCGTCTTCGACCTGGCCAACCTGCGCGCCAAGGGCGTGGCCCAGGACGGCGTCAATCACTACAACTGCCACGCCATCGCCATGGCCATCCCGACCGCCTTGCTGACCGATGACGGCCAGGCCCCGGGCAACACCCCGGGCAACCGCAGCACCGTGGGCGTGTGGGCCTCGTCCAGCCGCCGCCAGGTATCGATCCTGAACCGCAACGGCACCGACACCCACCTGGGCCCCTGGGTCCAGGTCTCCCGCCTGGGTCTGCCCCTGGTCAACGAGGCGGTCATCGGTCTGCAGGACAAGGACAAGTACAACCGCACCCGGCCGACCACCGACGTGGGCAACTTCGGTTCTTACTTCCTGAACCCGATCATCGTGCGCGACGCCAAGGCCGTCGGGATCTACGACACCGCGCTCAAGGGCCTGGACTCCAAGGACTTCCAGTCCGGCCGCAAGGACATCCTGGACGCCATCAACCTGAACATCGCGGGCGTCGGCAACATCGCGCAGGCCAACACCCACGACATCCCCATCGGCGGCGCCACCAATGGCACCGGCGACGTGCTGCGGGTGGACATGGCGGCGGCCTCCAGTTACCCCAACGGGCGGCCCCTGGGCGCAACCTACACCGGCGCGGCCAACAAGGAAAACGATGTCACCGACATCACCTTGAGCCTCTTCCTGGCCAAGCTGACCAAACCGGTGAGCGATGGCGTGGATTATAACGACGTCAACTATCTGGACGAGATGCCGTTCCTGGCGCTGCCCTGGCGCGGGTTTGATCAAGGCCACGGCAAACCCACCCCCTAAAAACCATCTCAAATGCTACTGCGCAGCCCGATCGCCGCGTTGTCGCTCCGGGCCGGTGCTCACGGCCAGTAGGCCGCTCCGCTCCGGTCCTCGCTCCGCCTTGCGCTCGGGCTTGCTCGTTACGCATTTTGAGATGGTTTTGAGAGACTTCCTTCTGCTGGCCGGCCAAGGATGACATGATTTGCTTTGGCGGCTGGCAGCTTCTTTTGGCTCTTACCCTTGCTCACCGGGATATCTACATGACGAAAACCTTGACTGCGCTGCTTGTGTCTTTGCTTTTGTGCTTTGGGTGTCACCGCGACGCGGAGACCAGGCAGGGGGACAGGTCGAACTCCATGGCTGCCAAGTCGCCCAACTTGGATGGCGAGCAACGGCGCCGCTTGGCGCTGCTGGATCCTGGAGGCGACGCCCGGGTGGATGGGCTCATCAAGGGTCACCAGAAATCGGCACAGAGGCAGCCGGACAAGTTCGAGTTCTGGGTGGTCCTGGGCCGGGCCTGGGTGCGCAAGGCACGCGAGACTACGGACCCGGGCTACTTCGTCAACGCGGACGCTGCCGCGGACATGGCCCTTGCCGCCGAGCCGGACTCGCCGATGGCGCTCGATCTGAAGGGCCTGGTGCTGATGAACAACCACAAGTTCGCCGAGGCACGGGCGCTGGCCGAAAAGATTGTGAAGAAGCGCCCGGATGACCCGATGGCCTACGGGACGTTTTCCGACGCACTGCTGGAGATGGGGGACTACCTCGGGGCGGTGGCGGCGGCGCAGAAGATGGTGGACCTGAAGCCCAATCTGCCATCGTACTCCCGCGCCTCGTACCTGCGCTGGCTCTCGGGGGACGCCGCCACCGCCAAGGAATACATCCGCCTGGCCATCGACTCCAGCGCCCCGGATCGCCGCGACCCGGAGCCGCGGGCGTGGGTGCTGGTGCAGGCGGCGCAGTACTTCTGGCACGAGGGCGACGCCGAGGGGGCGGAGGCGGGCCTTTTGCTGGTGTTCCAGATCTTCCCCGACTACCCGCAAGCGCTGGTCTTGCAGGCGCGCATCGCCCTGGGGCGCGGGCAGGGCAAGCTGGCGGCGGAACTTTTGGACAAGGCCTACCGGGCCAATCCGCTGGTCGAGACCGCGTGGCTTTTGGGCGACGCGCGGACGCTGGCCGGAGACGAAAAGGGCGCGCTGGCGGCGTATGCCCTGTGCGAGAAACAGGGGCCGCGGACCGACCCGCGCACGCTGGCCCTTTACTACGCCACCAAGGACAAGAACCACGATCAGGCACTGCGCCTGGCACAGGAAGAGCGCAAGGTGCGCGGCGACACCTATACCCGGGACGTGTACGCTTTCGCGCTGTACCGCGCGGGCAAGATCGCCGAGGCAAAGAAGGAGATCGAC
>JBBRLA010000222.1:0-11850 GCA_038231615.1 Polyangia bacterium
GCGGGGGCGGCTGACCGATGACGAGTTCGATGCCTCGATGGAGGAGCGCTTCACCTTCAACCGGGAAGAGGCGCCCTCCGAACGGGAGTGCATGGCGCTGATCAGGCGCATGACGACCCCGACGCCGATCGCAGCCCCCAACTGACAAACAGAAGCACCTGGCCGGGCATCTTGTTCCGTCAGCGCTAACGCTTTTGGGCCAGTAGCACCCGTGGGGCCCCGTCGGCGTCGGCGATGCTCTTTATGTCGTGGTAGCTCCGCGATCTGTCAAAGAGCGCGGTGACCTGCCGCTCCTGACCCAGGCCAATCTCGAACAAGAGCCAGCCGCCTGGGCGCAGGAAGGGAAGGGCCTCGCGGATGACCCGCTGCTGGATGGCGATGCCGAAGGGTCCCCCATCGAATGCTTCCCGCGGTTCGTGGGACAGCAGATCCGCCCGTTCGCCGTCGAGGCGGCCGGTCGAGATGTAGGGCGGGTTGCACACGATGGCGTCGACAACCCCGGCGGCGCCGCCCTGTGGCGAGAGATCCGCCAGGGGAGCGAAGAGATCGCCGCAGCGGACGGACACCCGGCCGGCGAGCCCGAGGCGTTCCGCGTTGCGTCGCGCCAGGTCCACGCACGAAGGGGTCACGTCGACG
Organism: Polyangia bacterium; assembly: GCA_038231615.1. Classification (GTDB taxonomy): domain Bacteria; phylum Myxococcota_A; class Polyangia; order Palsa-1104; family JAEUJZ01; genus JBBRLA01. The sequence goes on from JBBRLA010000222.1 coordinate 637, forward strand.
GCGTAGATCCGGGCCCGCGTCAGGTGGTGGGCCAGGGCGCAGGCCAGGTTGCCCGAGCCGCAGCACATGTCGATGACCAGGGGGCCCTCTGGCAACCCCAGTTCTTGCAGCAGACGCAAGGCGGTCGTCCCGAGCAGCTCGGTCTCCTGCCGCGGGACCAGCGTCCCCTGAGAGACGAGCAGATCCAGCCCCATGAAGGCCCGTCGCCCCGTCCGGTACGCCCCTTCCACGTTGAGCACGTCGCTCACGAAAGCCCCACCTTGGTGATCTTCCCGGTGGTCGTTTTTGGGAGTTCACGCACGAACTCGACGTACTTGGGGACCATGAAGCTCTCCAGGCGTGCCTGGCACTCCCGCTGGATGTCCTTCCCGGTGAGCATCGCCCCGTCTTCCAGGACCACCAGCGCCTTGACCGCCTGCCCCAGAAGTTCGTCGGGGACGCCGATGACCGCCGCCTCCCGAACGCCGCGGATGTTGACGATGGCGGTCTCGACCTCCTTGGGCGCGACCTTTTCCCCCCGGGACTTGATGATGTCGTCCATGCGTCCGACGAAGGTGACGTAGCCTTCTTCGTCGATCGTGCAAAAATCCCCGGTGTAGAGCACCTGCTCGCCTGGGAGGGGACCCGGGCGCAGTTTCTTCGCGGTCTCGTCCGGTTTTTCCCAATACCCCTTCATCACCGTGGCGCCCCGGATGACGAGCTGACCCACCTGTCCGGGGCCCAGGCGGTTGTCCGCTTCGTCGACCACCCATAGCTCGGTGTTGGGAATGGCGATGCCGACGCTGCCCGCCTTGCGGTCGAGGTCCTCGGGAGGCAGGTAGGTGCAGCGTTTGCATTCGGTCAGCCCGTACATCGAATAGATCCGCGCCTTGGGGAAGACTTCTTTCAGAAAGCCGATGTGCTTTTGGGGCAGCGCGGCGGCGGTGTTGGTGACGTAGCGGACGCGGGAGAAGTCGTACTCGCGGATGGATTTCATCTCGGCCAGCAGGGAGAAGATCGTCGGGACGCCGGGGAAGCCGGTCACCTCCTCATCGCAGACGGCGCGCAACACCTGGGCCGGGAAGGTGAACGAGCGCTCCAGCACCAGCCGCGCGCCCATGCGGAAGGCCATGATCATCTGGTACAGGCCGTAGTCGAAGGCCAGGGGCAAGACGTTGATAAGAACGTCGTCCTCCTGGTTGCGCAGGTAGGTGGTGATGGAGGTCGCCGCGGTCAGCATGTTCCGGTGGGTCAGCATGACCCCTTTGGGGTCGCCGGTGCTGCCCGAAGTGTAGACGATGGCTGCCAGGTCGATGTCAAGGGTCCGCCTGAGCGGGGCGTTTTGTCGGTCCTCCCGGGACAGGGCTTCGTCGAAGCTGCACACCGCGGGCAGCGCCGAGAGGCGGGCAACGTCCAGCTCACCCGAAACCAGGACCGTGCAAAGGTGCAGCGAGCGGCGCGCGGCCCCGGCGAAGACCGGGGTCAGGTGGCCATCGGTGATAAGCGTGTGGGCGCGGCAGTCGTTCAAGAGGTAGAGCAGCTTGTCGGCCTTGGTCTGAGGGTTGACCAACGACACCACGCCGCCGGCCTTGAGAACGCCCCAGAAGGAGACCACGGTCTCGACGGTGTTGTCGGCGAAGACCAGCACCCGGTCTCCGCGCCGCAGGCCGCGGCGGCACAAGGCATGGGAAAGTGCGTTGGAACGGCCGTCCAGCTCGGCATAGGTCACGCGCTGCCGCTGGCAGACCAGGGCAATCTTGTCGGGCAGGCGCCGGGCGGTTTGGATCAGATAATCCTGAAGCAGGGGGATATCGTTGTGCATCGATTCATCCATTCAGTAAAGCGGGTGAAAACTTCGCTTGATGGGGCCCTTTCGGGCCCCGCTTAAACGTCCTCGTCGGCGTCGGTCAGGTACCAGCGTTGCGGGTCGTGCAGGGCGGCGGCTTCCGGGCCGGCCTCATCGCCGACCTGGAGGATCACGGAGCGGCTTCCCTGTCGCGGGACAAACCCGCGGTCAAGGAGCGCGCGCCTGATCCAGGGGGTGCCGAGGAAGCGGATCGAGACGGCATCCAGGTCCTTGCCGGAAAGCCGGAGGACGAGCTGGTCGATGAGGGTGCCGATTTCCTGTTCTGAGGCGCCCAGGAGGTCGCGGATGTGCACGGTGCGATCTTCTTCCTGCACCACCGCATAGGCCCGCAGCCGCTGGGAGTCTCGTTCGACGAGGGCGGCGATGGCAAATCGTTCTCCGGGTTTTTGCATGAAGCGCCAGCGCAGGAAGCTGGCGCCGCGAAAGCCGAGGATGGGATAGGCGCGGTGGACGCTCTCCCACAGATCGTCGAAACGCGAGTCCACGTCGTTCATCCACAAGAGCTGCCGCGACACCCGGGCCGGTGCCGATCGCGCCGCCTGCCACGCCCGGGTCGCTCCGTCCAGGATCACCCCGCCAACCCAGGGAAGGACCGGGAAGGGCAGCATCCGCTGGAGGTAGGTCCGGTGGCGCAGCACCCGGGCATAGCGGATCATCGGGCCGATCTCCTGGTAACCGATGCGGCGGAAGACCCCGACGGCGGAGGCATTGGGGAACCCGTAGGCCAGGCGGAAGTGGGTGCGCACGTGGCGGTGGATGGTCCGCTGCAAGAGCAGGGCGGGCATGACGGTGCGGTGCCCGCGATCCACGGCAAAGTCACCCATCAGGGCCGCGGTGATCGGCGAGCCGTGCAAGGCGAAGGTGCGTCTTCCGATACCGCAGCAGCCGACGACCTGGCTTGGCCCCTGGTCGCTCTGGCACTGGAGCAGAAAAGCGCTGCCGGCCCCGGTCGGATTGTGCACATAATGCCAGCGGTACTGCTGGTGGGGATCGCCCTTTACCTGCAGGTTCTCGCCCCAAATGCCCACGAAGGGGACCTCCGCGGCGGCGACGTCGGCGTGTTCCACGGTATACGAATGTCGCAGGGCCGCGCCCACTAGTGCCCCCCGTGGGGCCGGATCTCGTTGACCGGCTCCATGAGCAGGGCCCGGTGGTGCAGGTGGCCGGTGGTGCGCCGCTTGGTCTCAATGTCCTGGTAGATGAAGAGCGCCTGCTCTTCTTCGATCCCCAAAAGGGCCGAGACCGCGTTGGCCGGGACCTGGTGGTTGTGGGCCCATAGGCAAAGGTCCATCTGTTCGTAGGGCAGGGCGAAGTAGAATTCGTCCTGGCCCTGTTGCAGGCTGTAGGTGTCCGTCGTCGGCCTGGCGCGGCAAATCTCCTCGGGAATGCCCAGGTGCCGGGCCAGGGCGTAGACCTGGGTCTTGTACAGGTGGGCGATGGGCTTGATGTCCGCCGAGCCATCGCCGTTCTTGACGAAGAAGCCCTGGTCGTATTCGAGCCGGTTGGGCGTGCCGATGACCGCGTAGTTCAGGCGATCGGCATGAAAATACTCGATGGTCTTGCGGATGCGCTGCTTGTAGTTCTGCGCCGCCACGATCTGAAGATACTCTCGCAGGGGGATGCGCCGCTCTTTCTGGGTCCCGTCGGGCGCCTGCACTACCAGGCGGAAGACGTTGTACCGGCCTTCCAGGGCCCCGCCGATGACGATCTTGTTCTTCCAGCCCTCGCCGTAGTCGGGGAAGACCGCTCGGATCGCCTCGTCGCGCATGCGGTAGCAGCCGATGGCTTCCAGGGTCGCCGTGATGTCCTGCACCGTGTGCTCGACGCCGCATTGCTTCGCCAGCAGCAGGCCCAGCTCGATGCTGGCGCGCGAGGATTCCCGCTCGGGCAGGAGCAGGGCCAGCACGCGCTTGCCAGTCAGTGCCTGCGCCGAAAGGGCGGTGCACACCGAGCTGTCGATGCCGCCGGAGAGGGCGACGACGACGCCGCGGCGGTGCATGTCGCGCCCCACCGCCTGTGCCATGCGGGCGGCGATGCGCTCGGTCTCCTTTTGGCAATCCAGGTCGAGGACCGTGTGATCGAATTTGGTCATGGTCACGCCTTGCCTCCCTTGCGCTGGATGTAGGCGGCGATGGCGTCTAGGCTGTCCAGGTTTTCCGGGACCATTTCCTGGTCGCTGACCTCGATCCCGAAGCGGTGTTCCAGAAAACCCACCAGCTCCAGCACCCCGGTCGAGTCGAGGAGGCCCTGGCCCAGGAACGATACGTCGTCGGCCAGGTCGTCTCCCTGCCGCATGAGGAAGTTGTCCAGTACGTAGGCCTTCACCTGTTCTTTGATGATCTGCATGTTCACTCCTTCTTTTGTCGGTTTGAGTTATAGGGCGCGTCCCCGGACGAACAACTGGTCCAGGAGCATGACCGAGAGAATGCCGACGAAGGCCATGTTGTCGGCGAAGCCGAGGGCGTCCCCCCGGCGGCACTTTTCCAAAAGCTTGCCCGCCGCCTGGGGCTCGAAGTACCCGGCGTCCTTGAGCCGTGCGGGGCTGAAAAGGTCGGCCACGTATTCCAGGGGGCGGCCGTCTTGGAAGAAGCTCTGGCTGTCGGGCGCCCGGTAGGGCTGCTTGGTGCGCTGGCGGATGCTTTCGGGCAAAAGCCCCGAGACGGCCCGCCGCAGGAGGAACTTCTCCTTCAGGCCCAGCAGCTTGTAGTGGGGCGGCAGGCGGCTGGCGAATTCGATCAGCCGGTGATCGAGGAAGGGCACCCGCCCCTCGATGGAGTGGGCCATGGCCACCCGGTCCCCCTGCGAGCACAGAAGGTACCCCGAAAGCAGGGTATGGGCCTCGATGTACTGGTCCCGGCACAGGGGCGGGAAGCGGCCGATGTCCCTGGGCAAGGTGGCGCTGATGGCGGCAAAGGGGTCGAAGCCCCGCAGGGCGGCCTCGGTCTCCTGGCTGAAGAAGCGCCAGGTCCGCTGTGTGGTGGACCAGCGCGGGATGTGCCCGAAGTAGGGGGCGTCGATCTGCCCCATCCCCTGGCGGAAGAAGTTCTGGGCATACACCTGCGCCGACGTCGGCGAGGCGCTGAGGTAAGGGTAGAGCCGGGAGAGCAGCAGCGGCCGCACCTTGGAGTTTGGCTGCCGCGCCCAGAACCGCCGCACCTGGGCCTCCTTGAACAGGTCGTAGCCGCCAAAGACCTCGTCGGCGCCTTCCCCGGTGAGCACCACCTTGTATCCCTCTTCGCGCACCCGTCGTGAGAGCAGGAACAGAGGCACCGGGGCGGTGCGCAGGAGCACCGACTCCGCGTGCCAGATCACCTGAGGGAAGGCCGCGCCGATGTCTTCCTTCTTGCACAGCAGGTCGGTGTGCTGGGTACCCAGGTGATCGGTCATCTGGCGCTGGAAGGGGGTTTCGTCAAACTCCTTGTCCTCGAATGACACCGAGAAGGTGCGCAGGTCCAGAGAGGTGTGGCGCCGGATCAGGGCGGCGATGATCGACGAGTCCAGGCCCCCGCTCAGGTAGGCCCCGACCGGCACGTCGGCCCGCAATTGCAGGCGCACCGCGTCGATGAGCAGGACGTTCAGCTCCTCGGCGCACTCGTCCATCCCCCGGGGGTCCATGTCGGCGATTGCCGGAAAGCTCCAGTCCCAGTACCGCGTCACCACCGGCTCGCTGCCGGCCCCGGCGCCGCAGTCGAGGGTCAAGAGGTGGCCCGGGGGCAGGGTGCGCACCCCGGCGAAAAGGGTCCCCGGCGGCAGGGGCGACCAGAAGGTGAAGGCTTCGGCCAGCGCCCGCAGGTCGAGGCGGCGTTCCACCCTGGGCTGGGTGAACAGGGCCTTGACCTCGGAGGCGAAGCAGAGCCGGCCCCCGGCCAGGGTATAAAAGAGGGGGCGGATGCCGACCCGGTCGCGGGCCAGCACCAGCCTGCGCGCCCGCCGGTCCCACAGGGCGATGGCGAACTGGCCATTCAGGTGATGGACGAAGTCGAGGCCGTGATCCTCATACAGGTGGACGATGACCTCGGTGTCGGATTGGGTGGCGAAGCGGTGGCCGCGTCCCAAAAGAACCTGCCGTAGCTCCAGATAGTTGAAGATCTCCCCGTTGAACACCACCTGGATGCTGCCGTCCTCGTTGGCGATCGGCTGCTTGCCGCCTTCCAGATCGATGATGCTCAAACGGGCATGGCCCAGGGCCACGTCCGGGTCCAGGTACATGCCGACGTCGTCCGGTCCTCGATGGTGGAGGGCCCGGATCATGGGTAGGAGATCGTCCCTGTTGGGGGGCTGGTCCTGGTTGCCGTTCAGATTGAAGATGCCCGCGATTCCGCACATGAGGGGGATCTCAGCCGCGTGGGCGGGAATTCAAGGGGCGATGACAAGAATTCTTTTCGATCTCTTTTGATGGGGGCAGGTGGGCCGGGGCCGTTGCGCCCGGGTGAAAATCGCGGTACCCCCAAGTGGGCGTGATGCGCATCCTCCATACCTCCGATTGGCACCTGGGCCAGACGCTGCACGAGGTCTCCCGGGAGTTCGAGCACCGCCGGTTTCTCTCCTGGCTGCTGGACACCCTCGTCGCACAGGAGGTGGACGCGCTGCTCATCACCGGCGACATCTTTGACTGCGCCAACCCGCCGCCCCAGGCGCAGCGCGCCTATTACGAGTTCCTCGCCCACTGCCGGGAGTGCCTGCCGGCCCTTTCCATCCTGGTGATCGGCGGAAACCACGACTCTGCGGGGCGCCTGGATGCGCCGCGCAGCGTGTTGCGGGCGGTGGGGGTCACGGCGATCGGCGGCCTGCCGCTCTTGCCGGATGGCGAGGTGGATGCAGAGCAGGTGATCGTCCCCTTGCGGACGCGGGGCGGGCGGATCGGGGCGTGGGTGCTGGCGGTGCCCTTTTTGCGCCGGGCCGATCTGCCGATGCCGGCCCTGGCGGCGGCGGGGGCCCCGCACGACGGCGGCGAGATCGGCGCGCGTCTGATCGCCGGGGTGCGGGGGCTTTACCACGGCCTCTACGCGCGGGCGAAGGCGCTTCGGGAGCCGGGGCAGGCCATCCTGGCCACCGGCCATTGTTTTCTCTCCGGGGGTCAGGTCTCCGAAGAAAGCGAGCGGCAGATCCAGTTCGGCAACCAGGCCCTGCCGATCGATGTCTTTCCCACCGACCTGGCCTACGTCGCCCTGGGCCACCTGCACTTCGCCCAGCCGGTCGGGGGTTTTGCTCACGTGCGCTATGCGGGATCGCCGATTCCGCTTTCTCTGGCGGAGAAAGACTACCAGCACCAGGTGGTGGTGCTGGACCTGGAGGGGGAACGCTTGGTGCGGGCACGGACGCTGCTTATCCCCCGCTTCGTGCCGATGCAGACGGTGCCCGAGATGCACATGCCCCTGCCGATCGTCCTTTCTCACCTGCGCGCCCTGCCGCGGGTCCGGCCGGCGGATGCCCTGGATGAAGAGCGCCCTTATCTGGAGGTGCGGGTGCTGCGCGAACGGGACCTACCCCTGGCCGGCATGCGGGAGGAGATCGAACGGGCGCTCACCGGGGCCTGGGCGCGCCTTCTGCGCATCCACCTTATGGCCGGAGACCCCGAGGTGAAGCAGGCCCTGGGCGATCAGGTCCCCGGGCGCAACCTGAAGGAGATCGATCCCGTCGAGGTGTTCCAGCGCTGCTACGAGCGCCAATTCGACGACGATGCGCCGGAGGAACTGATGGTGATCTTCCACGAACTGCTGGATTCGGTCCGTCAGGAGGCCGCAGCGTGAAGATCCTGGCCATCCGGGGGGAGAACCTCGCCAGCCTGCCGCGCTTCGCGATGGAGCTGTCCGCCCCGCCCCTGGATGAGGCGGGGATCTTCCTCATCAGCGGCCCCACCGGCGCGGGAAAGAGCACCCTGCTCGACGCGCTGTGCCTGGCCCTCTACGATCAGACGCCTCGCCTGTCGGGCAGCCGCTCGGTGCTCATCGGCTATCCCGGCGAGATCGCCGACCTGCGCCTGTCCGCCACCGACCCCCGCTCGCTCCTGCGGCGAGGGGCGGTCGAGGCCTTCGCCCAGGTCGATTTTGCCTGCGAGAAAGGGCGCTTCCAGGCCACCTGGAGCGTGCGCAGGTCGCGGCAGCGCCCCGACGGCAGGGTGCAGGACCAGGAGCTGCGGCTGGTCGATCTTTTTACGGGGCGTGATGTAAGCAGTCACAAAAAAACCGAAACGCTTCATGAAATCGAGAAGTTGATCGGCCTGAACTTTCATCAGTTCTGCCGCTCGGTGCTGCTGGCCCAGGGGGAGTTCGCGCAGTTTCTCCGAGCCAAGGGAGATGAGCGGGCCGAGCTGCTGGAGAAGATGACCGGCACCGAGATCTATGGTGCTCTTTCGGTAAAATCCCATCTGCGGGCCCGCGAGGAGGCCGACCGGCTGGCAGTGCTGGAGCGCACCCAGGAGGCCTACCGCCTGCTGTCCCCGGAAGACCGGGCCGGGGTGATGGCCGAACGGGCCGTCTTGGCCGAGCGCCGCGCCGCGCTGGAGCGGCAGCTTGGCGATCTGGTGCGGGATGCCGCCTGGCACGAGGAGCAGGGCCGGCTGCGGGCCGACCTGGCGGCGGCGGATGATGAGTTCTCCCGGGCCAGGGCGTCCTGGCAGGGGGCCGAGGAACGCACCGCGCGGCTGGCGTTGATCGAGCGGGCCCAGGCGCTAAGGCCGCTGCTGGATGCCGCCGATCGGATGGAGCAGGATCGCGTCGGTGCCGCGTCGTTCCTGGCGGAGGCGCTGGGCGGGCTGAACGCGGCCCGCGAGGAGGCGGCCCAGGTCGCCGAGGCGGAAGCCGGGGCACGGAAGATCCTGATCGCGGCGCAGAAGGCGCTACGGGACATCGAGCCGCTTCTGGTTGCGGCCCGCAAGCACGACGTCCAGCTTGAGGCGGCGGCGGTGCAGGCCGGCAAGGCTGCGGCCGACGCGGCGCTTTTAGAGCAGGCAGCCGGGGATGCGAGGATCCGGCTGGAGGCGCTTTCCACGGAGCATGGGGAGCAGCAGCGCCTGATCGAGCGCGCCGGTACCTGGCTGGAGCGCCACCGACGGGTCGAGCCGCTGCTGCCGCTGTTCAGCCGGGTGCCGCAGGAGCTTTCCGCGCTGGCGGTTGCTCTGGCGGAAGGGCAAGCCGCCACGGCGGAGGTCGAGCGGCTGGGGCCAAAGCGTCAGCAGGCCATCGACCTTTTGGCCCGGGATGAGGCGGCTGGCCGAGGCCCGGCGTTGCGTCAGCGGGAGCTTGCGGGCGAGCTGGAGGTGGCGCGGGCCCGCCTTTCCGACCACCTGACCTGGTCCCCCACGGACCAGACCCGGCGCGAACGGGAGCGACACCGCCGGGCCCTGGGCCATGTGGAGGCCCTGCTGGCCTGCATCGCCGAGTGCGGGCGGCTCCAAGGTCGCGAGCAGCAGAAACGCCTGCTTGCCGACGAGGCCGGGTTGCGGGCGGTGGAGCGGCGGGCCCAGGCAGGGGAGGCCCAGCAGCGCCTCGATCAGTTGCTGTCTGAACGGAAGGTCAGGGAGGTCGATCTGTCCCTGGCCCGGGCGGCGCAGGACCTTTTTGCCCGCCGCGCGGACCTGCTTCATGAGGGGAAGCCATGCCCCCTTTGTGGTGCCGTCGAGCATCCCGCCGCGGGGGAACGCAGCCCCGAGAGCCGCCTGATCGGGGGCCTTTCTGCCGAGTGCGATCGCCTGGCCGCCGCCATCGACGCGCAGCGCCGGACGCAGGCCGCGCTGGCCCAGGAGGGCCACGCGCAGGAGCGTGTCGCCGAGCAGGCCCATGCCGATCAGGGCGAAGCCACCCAGGAACTGCAACAGAAGTGCCCGGAGTTCGCCGCCACCGCCGGGGCCCTGGGCGCGGAGTGGCCCGCGGAGGACCGGCTTCCCGATGACCCCCTGGCCAAGGACGCCGCCGGCTTGCTGAGGGGACTGCGCGAGCGATTGACCACGGAGATCGCCGCCCTGTCTCACCGCGAGGAGGAGGCCGCCGCCCTTCAGGCCCGGCGAGAGGCCGCGCAGCGCGCCCTGGACGTGTGCGCCGCGGAGGTCGAGCGCCTGTCCCGCAGCCTGGAGCAACGCCGCGTCGCCTTGGCGGAGATCGAACGGAACCTGGCACAGCAGGTGGACCTGCGGGCCCGGCGCGGCGAGGATGCCGCCAGGCTTCGGGAGACCCTGGAGGCGCCGCTGCATTTCTTCCCCCCCTGGGAGGCCCCGCTGGTCGCCGATGCCCCGGGGTTTATCCGGGCGCTGAAGGCCGAGGTGACCACCTTCCGTTCGGCCACGGAGAAGAAGGACGAGGCGGCACGGAAGCTGATCTCCCTTTACACCTCCCTGGCAGTGGCCTCGGCGGAGCGCGACCGGCGCGAGGGGGAGCTGCGCACCCAGGGGCTGGCCCGGGATGAAGCGTTGACCTCCCTTTCGGCGCTGCGTGGCGAGCGGGCAAAGCTCTTTCAGGGCCGGCCCGCGGACGGGGTGGAGCAGGAGGCCAAGGCCGCCCTGTCTCGGGCCGAGCAGGCGGAAAGAGAGGCCCATGTCCTGGTGTCCGCGGCCACGGCGGCCCTGGCGGCGGCGACGGAGCGGGAGGGGGCGGCGCGGCGGGCGGCCATAAGCACCGATACGGCGGCCGGGGAGGCCAGGGTCGCGCTCGAAGCGGGTCTTTTCGGCATGGCGCTGGCCGGCGCGGACGAATTGCGCCGTCTACTCTCGGTGGACCCGGCGGCCCGGAGCGCCCTGCGTCGCGCGCTGGAGGAGTGCCGCGATGGACTGACCCGGGCGGAGGCGGCCCTGATCGAGCGACAGCGGCGCGTCGCGGAGCACCAGGGCCGGGGCGTCCCGGCGCTTTCGCCCGAGGCGATTGCCCAGGCGGCGGCGGGCGTACGGGGGGTGCTGGGCGAGGCCGCCGAACAGGCGGGGGTGCTGGGGGCCCGCCTTTCGGAAGACGAGCGGGGGCGCCTGGCCCTGCGGGACCTTTTGCCTCAGATCGAGCGTCAGAAAACGGTGGCCCATGACTTCGAACAGGTCAGCCTGCTCATCGGCTCGGCCGACGGCAAGAAGTTTCGCAAGTTCGCGCAAGGGCTGACCCTGGACTCGCTGCTCCAGCATGCCAACGCCCGCCTGCGCCAGCTCCAACCACGGTATTCTCTGGAGCGCATCCCCAGCTACGACATGGACTTGCAGATCATCGATCATGACATGGGCGATGAGGTCCGTGGCTGCACCACCCTTTCCGGGGGCGAAACCTTCCTGGTCTCCCTGGCCCTGGCCCTGGGCCTGTCCTCGCTTTCCGCCCGTGACGTCCGCGTCGAGTCCCTCTTCATCGACGAGGGCTTCGGCACGCTGGACAGCGAATCCCTGGACGTGGCCCTTTCTA
>JBBRLA010000223.1:0-11823 GCA_038231615.1 Polyangia bacterium
AGGTCCCTCCGGCGCTGGACGCGGGAAGAGCACGGCTTCGCCGGGGCCGAGAAGGCCCTTTTCCTGTGCTGCGCCCTGGGCATCGTCCTCCTTTTCGGCGCGCTGCTCCGCGGGGGCAGCGAGACCGCCGCCAGCGATGCCCGGCGGACGCTCATGACCCAGGGAGCAGGGGCTGGGAGTCTTGGCTCGGTGGTGCGCCCGCTCCAGGCAGCCGGCGACATCGCGAAACCCGGCGAGGGGGGTCACCCGCGATCGACCCCGCAGCCAGCGCCCCAGCCGGCCCCCGTGGCCGTCCAGACCGGCCTGGGCCAGGCAGTGGACGCCATCGCCGCCAACTCCCCGACCTTGGCAGCCAACATCACGGCGCTTCAGCGGGACGGCTGGACCCTCCGCTATGGCGCCGCCGGGGGCGGTTCATTCACCGACCGCAACCAGCGCACCGTCACCCTGGACCCGTCGCTTCAGGCAAGCCCCTTGCTGGTGGTGCAGACCCTGGCCCATGAGTCCGGCCACGCCCGATATACCCCCGACGCCTATACCCCCCCCGACAGGCTGACCCGCGACCAGTACGTCACGGCCAACGTGTGGCACAGCCTGCGGGACGAGGGGGAGGCCACCCTCACCAACTTGCAGGTACGCAAGGAACTGATCGGCGCCCAGGCCGGGGACATCGGGGTGGCCGGCGCCCAGTCCGCGCAATATCAAGCCCTGTTCAACCGCTGGGACGGCACCAACCGGGACCAACTGCGCACGGATATGGGGCGTATCTACGCCAACGGCGAGCACCCCAGCACCGATCCCGGCTCGACCTACTGGCAGTATTATGCGAGAACCTTTGAAAGCTTCTATGATCAGAACGTGGCCGGGAGATAGACATGCAGAAACCATGGACCGGCTGGCTGGTGGTTCTGGCCGGCACCCTATCGCTGGCGGTGTCGGGGTTCGCCGGCAAGGAGCGCGCCGCCATGATGGGCCCTGACGCGCTCTTCGACCTGCTGCCGAAGCTGTGGGGGATGCGCCCCTTCAGCCAGGACCAGGTGACGCGCCTCACCGGAGTCGCGCTAAAGAAGGATGCCAGCGCCTCCAACCCCTTCTTCCACGTCTTCCGCTCCGCGCACGGGGCGGGGCCAGGGACCGGTTCGGTGACTGGAGTCGAACTGCGGGCGCCGGTGGACCCCACGCCGGGCAAGGAGGGTCTCATCGTTTTGCAGGTCAGCAGCACGAGCTGCATCCGGCAAAAGGATGTGATCTCCCGTTTCGGCGCCAAGGTCGAGCCGATGCCGCCCAGCGCCCATGGGCCACCGGACGCGCTGACGTATCTGGCGTATCACCAGGAGTGGGGTGACCTGCGTTTCGGCTTCGCACAGAAAGGGAAGCAGTGCCTGGGCGCCGTGGTCCTGGACGCACTGGTCCCCCGGAAGTAGCCCTGCCGCGCAAGAAAGTCGCCCCGCCAAAGACAACCCAGGCGGCTCCGGTCGCGCAGGAGCAGCAGCATCACAACAGCGTCCTTGTCAGTCGGAACTTGCCTCCGTGGGCACGCTGCGCTACACATGAGCCTCATGACCGAGCGCACGAAGATCAACGTCGAGCTGGAGCTGCCCACGGACCTGGCCCTGCTTTCGCTGCCCGAGGGGGTCGAGCGCCGCCTTCAGTTTCTGCTCGACAGGCAGGATCGCGGCGAATCGCTGAGCGAGGAGGAGGTGGCCGAGGCGGACGGGCTGGTGGAGCTGGAGGACGTGCTTTCGTTGCTTCGGCTGCGGGTCGCCGCCAGCCGCAGTGCGTAAGGCCTTGGGCCAGATCGACTATACTTGCGGCTGTGTCCCCCGGGTCGCCTCCATCGTCCACCTCGCTCCAACCCTCTGGATTGAGCGGGTCGCGGCTCACCCAGGCGCTCTTCCTGCTGCTGGTGTTCGTCATCGCGGCGACGATGCCGATGCAGAACGACTCGTGGTGGCACCTGCGCACTGGACAGGTCATCTGGCACACTCGGTCTCTGCCGCGACACGATCTCTTCTCCTTCATCATTCCTCCTGACATTCCCTGGCACAACCACGAGTGGCTCTCGCAGGTGGTGATGTACGGGGCCCATGCGCTGGGCGGGCTGCCCCTGCTCACGATCCTGGGCGCGGCCCTGGCCACCTTCGCGGTGTGGCCGAGCTACGCCCTCTCGGCGGGGAAGCCGCTGCACCGGGCGGGCTTCGTGATGCTGGCCCTGCCGCTCATCCGGGTGGGCTGGGCCGTCCGGCCGCAGCTCTTCACCCTGGCGTTCTTCGCCCTCACCCTGTGGTTGCTGGCCGGGGATCGGCGCCAGCGCCTCTTGCCCTTCTTGTTCCTCTTGTGGGCCAACCTGCACGGGGCGGTGGCCCTGGGGGGGCTGCTCCTTTTGGGCGCCCTTTCCACGGCGCTTCTTTTAGATCGATCTGGGCGATCCGGGCGCTCCCGGCTGCGACGGCTGGCGGTGCTCACCGCGCTCAGTGGCGCGGCCACGCTGTGCACGCCGCTTACGTGGCACATCCTGCTCTTCCCGCTGGAGGGGACGCGGCGCTCCCGGGCCTCGGGCAACACCGAGTTCCTGACGCCCGATCTGCACAGCATCCGCGGCCTGCTCTTCTGGGCGGCTGCGGCGCTCTTCTGTTTCTTGCTCCTCACCCGCTGGCGCCATCTGCGGACCTGGGAGGATCGGCTGCTGGCCACCCTGAGCGTCGTGTTTTTGCCCATGGCCGTCACCAGCCTGCGCACGGTGCCGCACTTCCTGCTTCTGGCGGTGCCCGCGATGACGCGCCTAGCGCCGCCGCTCCCTTCGTCTTCCGCTCCAGGGCCAGGGGATGACCCGCCCCGGCGGGGGCCGCTGCTTCTGGGACTCGGCGCCGCGCTCGCCCTGGGATTTTTGGTTTGCGCCTATACCGCCCCGCTGCCGCGGCTCTCGTGGCATCCGCTTTCCGCCGAGGCCATCGCCGCCGTGCGCCGCGCCCCCGAGCCGATGTACAACACCTATGACGACGGCGGGTACCTCATCTGGTTCACCCCGGAACGCAAGGTCTTCGTCGACAGCCGGGAGTACACCTACCCCGAGGACCTGCTCCTTTCGGCGCTGCGCGCCTTCCGCACCGGCGAGGTCCAGGCGCTTTTCTCGCGCTACGCCATCCGCTCCGCGCTGGTCAGGCCGGGCGATCACGCCGTCGATGGGCTCCTTTCGCGGGGGTGGCGCCCGTTGTACCGGGACGCCGACTGGCTGCTCCTCTTGGGGCCCACGGGGAAGTGATCCAGCGCGGGTGGCCCGACCCGCAGACAGGGGCCCGTTGCGCGGGGGCGTCCAGGAGCATAGCTTGGTTGTAGATGGCTGACACAGATCTCTACAACCGGCTCGGCGTGGCCAGGACCGCCAGCCAGGACGAGATACGCAAGGCCTACCGACGCCTCGCCCGCAAGCACCATCCTGACGTCAACCCGGGAAACCAGGGCGCGGAGGCCCGGTTCAAGGAGATCTCCACCGCCAACGACGTGCTCTCCGACGAAAAGAAGCGCGCCGCCTACGATGAGTTCGGCGACGCGGCCCTGCGCTCGGGCTTCGACCCCGAAAAGGCCCGGGAGCATCAACGCTGGCAGGCGCAGGGCGGACCCGGATCGGCGGGCGGCGAAAATCCGTTCGACGGGGCTGGCGCCGGGAGTCCATTCGGTGGCGCCGGGCACCCCGGGGGGTTCGACTTCGACCTCGGCGACCTTCTGGGCTTCCGGCAACGCCGCAGCGGGCCAACTCCGGGAGACGACATCATCGCCCGGGCCGACCTCGATCTGGCGCAGGCCCTGGCAGGGATCGAATTGCAAGTCGATGTGCCTGCCGCCACGCCGCCGGGTACACCCCCGGGCAAACCGGCCACCCGCCGCGTCACCGTGCGCATCCCCGCCGGCGCCGACCATGGATCGCGCCTACGCGTACCGGGGCTGGGACAGCCCGGGCACAAGGGCGGGCCGCCGGGCGACCTGTACATCGAGACCCACCTGCGGCCGCACCCATACTTCCGTCGCGAGGGGCTGGACCTGTACCTGACCCTGCCGGTCACCCTGGACGAGGCGTACCTGGGCGCCACCCTGGAGGTGCCGACGCCCGAGGGACAGGTCAAGCTCAAGGTGCCGCCGCGCTCGCAGACCGGGCAGCGCCTGCGCCTGCGCGGCAAGGGCGTGCGCAAGGACAACACGACGGGCGACCTCTATGCCGATCTGCAGGTGCGCCTGCCCGAGGTCGAGGACCCGGCCTTCGTCGAGGCGGTGCTCGCTGCCAAGGGCGCCTACAAGACGCCGGTGCGACAGGGGATTTCGCTATGACGCCGGAACTGACTCTCGCCGAGCTGCTAGCGTTCCTCTCGGACGACCGGGATCTGCTCGATCGGCTGCACGAGGAGGGCATCCTTATGTCCCCGCTGGAGCGGGCCTACTCGAAGGAGGAGGCCGAACACGCCAGGGTGGCCCGGGTGCTGGTGCGGGAGATGGACGTGAACCTGGCAGGGGTCGACATCATCCTGCACATGCGCCGGCAGATCCTCGCCCTACGCTCGCGGATGATCGACCTGATGGAGGAACTGCAAAAGATCCACCGGCAACCCTGAGGCTTTGGGGACCTGGACGCTCCACCTTATCTGGGCATGCAGCATTTCTTGTAGCGAGCACCGCTGCCACACGGGCACGGCGCGGTGAGCGCCGGAGGAAGTTCTCCCGCCGTGGGCCGCCAGCGCTCCCTGGGCGGGCGGACCTCCACTCGGGTTGGCGGTGGCGGGGTCTCGGGCAGCCCGTACGGACGGGACGGAGTAAAGAAGGGGCCCTCCAGCCCATCGTCGTCGAACTCGTCGTCGTCCTCGAAGTCGTCGTCATCCTCCTCGTCTTCGTCAAGCGTCCAGCTGGGCAGCCCGCGATCCTCGGCGTCCGGATGGGGGACGGTCAGCGTCACTTCGGCCCCGTCGAGTCCCACCCGGAGCGAGAGCGGCTCGGTGGGCCCGTCCAGAAGGTCCTCCTCGAACTTGCCTATCATCAGGTGCAGCGCCTCGCAGACCGATCGGGCCAGATCGATCTCGTCCCCGCTCACGGGGCGCAACGGATGGCTCGGAGAGGTCCAAAAGAGCAGCGGGTAGATCCCGGCGCCCGCCATCTTCCAACCGTGGCGCTTGAAGGCCGGACGAATGTCCGGCGACACCTGCCGTTCATAGTTCACCGAGAGGATCTCCCAACCGGCGGCAGCAGGCCGAAGGCCCCACCTCTGCATGCTTGTGCCAAACCTGCGGAAGGCCAGGAACTCATCGATGGAGCGAAGGATGAGCACCCCGTAGGCCTCACCCATCTGGCCGACGACCACGACGCAGCCCCGCGTGATGCCCCAGCGCGGGGCCTCCAGAAGCAGCACGTGTTCGTCGCTCTCCACTACGTCCCAGGGCTCCACTCGGTAGAGCGCTGCGGCAGCCTCGCAGAAGCGGGCCATTTTCTCCAAGGGGACGCCCTGTCCATAGGGGACATCCTTCAGGTTGAGCGGACCTCCGATGTCCCCAAGGAAGACGGGATGCTCGGCGATCCCTCCGTCGCGTGCCGGTGGGGTGGCTGATTGTGGGGCTTTTTTCCGGGCCATCTGGCAAATTTGGCTCAGGAAAGAACAGATCGCAAGCCCTTCCCAGACTAAAATTTTCGCAGCAGCCCCCCCTCGCTGGCGCGGGACTACTTGCTCTTGTTGAGCAGCACGCTGACGGTCCCGTCGGCCTTGTTGGTCACCACCAGGTCCGGCAGGCCGTCCCCGTTCAGATCGCCCAGGGCCAGCGCGCTCGGCAGGGCGCCGGTGGGAAACTCCACTGAGGACGAAAAGGTCCCATCACCGCGCCCGGTCAGCACGCTGACCGCCTGACCCGCCCCATCGGTGACCACCGCGTCGAGCAAGCCATCCAGGTTGACGTCCGCCAAGACCAGCGCGGTGGGCCCCGAGGCCCCGAGCGGAAAGTACGTCGGCGCCGCCAGGTGGTCGTCGCCCGTCCCCAGCAGCACCGCGATCCGGTCGCCCATCTGGTCGGCCACCACCAGGTCCACCCGCCCGTCCCGGTTCAGGTCCGCAGTGGCGATGTCCGAGAGCCCACTGCCGACCTTTATCGCGTCCTGCGTGGGGAAGGTGCCGTCGCCCAGGCCGTGGAGCACCGTCACCTCGCCGCTGCCGTTGGCGATGGCGATGTCCAGCACGCCCGCCGTCCCCAGGGCGACCAGCACCAGCCCCGAGGGGAGCGCCCCCCCCGGCAGGTCGAACTTGGTCCGGAACGCCCCGCCGCCCAGGCCCAGAAGCAGGCTGATGCTTTGCCCCACCTGGTTGGCCACCAGCAGGTCGGGCAGTTTGTCGCCGTTCACGTCCCCCAGCACCAGCGCGTCCGGGTGCGCGCCTACCGCGACATCGCTGTGCATGCTATACGTGCCGTCCCCCTTGCCGGGGAAGATGCTGACCGCCTGTCCCAGATAATCGGCCATCAGCAGATCGACCTGCCGGTTCCCGGTGAGATCGGCGGCGATGATCGCATAGGGCGTGTCCCCCGCCCGATAGTCGGTCCGGGCCCCGAACCCCCCGTCCTTCTGGCCAAAAAGGAGGCTCAGGCGGGGCGAGATCGAGTTGGCCCCGGCCACCGCCAAATCCAGCAGGCCGTCCCCGTTGACGTCGGCCAGCACCACCCCGGTGGGTACATCCCCGACGGGAAAGTCGGTCTTGCCGGCGAACGAGGCCACCCGCACCCGCACCCCCATGTCCGCCCCGCCGTCGCCCCCTGGCGAGCAGCCGGCGAAAAAAAACAGGCCCGTGCCCAAAAAAAGGCCCACCTGTCGGGCAATGCTTAGTAAAAGGCCATGTCCGTGCTGCACCGGGGCTCCTCCGCTGCGTCGATCTTAACAGAACCCGGGTAGAACATTGTTGGCCGCCGGCAGGGATGTTATAAACTCTGGATTCAGATGAAAGCGAAATTTCCAACGAAGTATCTGGCGTTTTTCGTGCTCTTCCTCCTCTCTTTCGGGCTCGACCAGGCGACCAAGGTGTGGGCCCGGGACGAACTGAAGCCGCGGGGGTACGAGCGCGCCATCACCGTGGTGCAGGGCTTCTTCGACCTGCGCTACTCGGAGAACACCGGCTCGGCCTTCGGCATGTTCCGCGGCACCCCGGGCGCCCGCTACATCCTCTTCGGGGTAGGGCTCTTCTGTCTGGTGGTGGTCGGCGCCTGGCTGGTAAAGCTGCCGGGCGATGCCTCGTGGCTCGGGACCAAGCTGGGCCTCCTGGCCGGCGGGGCGGTGGGCAACATCGTAGATCGCATCCTGTACGGCAGGGTCACCGACTTCATCGTGTGGAAGGTGACCAGCGGCGGGCGCGTCCACGAGTGGCCGACCTTCAACATTGCCGACGCGGCCCTGGTAATCGGGGTGGTGATGCTCATCCTCGACTGGCCCAAGGACAAGGCGCTGGTCGGCGAGACGACGCCCCCCGCCTGAGTTCCGAAAGAAGCTCCCCTTGCGTCCCATTCTCCTCGAATTCACCCTGCCCTTACTCGGGCAGATCACCTTCCCCGCCTACTTCACCTTCCTGACCCTTGCCTTCGGCCTGGCGATGCTCATCACCGTGCGCGAGTCGCGCAAGCTGGACCTTTGTCCCGAGCAGATCCTCGACCTGAGCCTCTACATCGTCATCACCAGCATCGTCGGCAGCCGGATCCTGCACCTCATCGCCGACGGCCAGGGCATGGACTACATCCACCTGTGCCTGGACTCGAAGAAGGTGGCGGCGGTGGACGCCCTGTCGCGCACCTGCACCACCGCCAAGGAGTGCGGTTATGACTACCTGTGCGACGTGTCCCGGCACGTATGCTATCCGCCGCAGGACTGCCTGGCATGGGCCAAGGTGTGGCGCGGGGGGCTGGCCTACTATGGCGGGCTGCTGGGGGCGATGGGCTTCTCGTACGTCTTCATTCGCCGGCACAAGATGAACCTTTGGCGGGTCTGCGACCTGACGGCGCCGGGCATCATTTTGGGGCTCTTCTTCGGCCGGCTGGGCTGCTACCTGAACGGCTGCTGCTGGGGCAAGCCCACCGATAGTTTCGCCGGCATCCGCTTCCCCTACCGAAGCGCCCCCTGGGACGCACAGTACAAGGCGCACCTCATCCAGTACAGCCAGCAGATGCTGCCGGTCCACCCGACGCAGCTTTATGAATCGTTTGGCTGCCTGGCGATCTTCATCTTCCTGTACTACTTCGTGCGCCCGCGCCGACGCACCGAGGGGCAGGTGCTGGGGGCCATGCTGGTGCTCTACGGGGTGCTGCGTTCCCTGTGCGAGATCGTTCGCGACGACGACCGCGGAGTGCTCTTCGGCTGGCTCTCGACCTCGCAGATCATCTCGGTGCCCCTCTTCGTCCTGGGGACTTATCTGCTCCTTCGCAAGAAGCGGCCGGGGACTTTTCCCGGCCGTTGAGCGAGCCTGCGATTCGTCTTCGGCAATCGGAGGGTGGCAATCAGGGGGCGCGGAGCTTCTTGAGGACCGATTCCAGGGCTGCCTTGGCCTTGTTTTCGTCGTGGTGGTGGGCGGCGTCGATGGCGGAGTCCAGTTCGTCATCCAGGTCGGCCCGGCCGGCCTCGTCAAGGGTCACCCGGGCCAGGGCGATCTGCCTGGCGGTCGCGGCGGTCTCTCCACCCGAGATCAGGGACACCTTGGCATCGAGCAAGGCTTTGCGCCCGGCCTGAAGGCCGGTGTCGCTGGCAACCGCCGCCTTCGGTCCGACGCCGGCACCGGGAAGGGTGATGGGGCTGGACTTGGCCGATGCCGCATCCCCCGCGGCACCGCTTGCGAGGGGCGCCTGGGTCTCGGCGGTTGAACCCGGGCCAGTCGCCGCTCCCGAATTGCCGCCTCCGCCCCCTGCCCCACCGGCAGCGCCCGCCCCAGGGGCCCCTGCCCCGCCGGGCGCACGCGGCCCGCCTCCGCCCACTGCCGCAGCCGCACCGCCCGTCGCCGCCTCCGCCCCGCCATCGGACTTGGCGCTGCCGGGGTTGTTGCCGTACGGGACGGGCATGATCTTGTTGGCCAGGTCGTACACCTGGGTGCGCACGGCGGGGTTCTGGGAAATGAGCAGCCCTTGGATCTGGTCAAAATCCTTCTCCAGCTTCAGCCCGGCCAGTTGCGAGGCCATGCGGGCCTGGACCACGCGCTCGAAGGAGTAGCCATAGTTGCTGATGAGGATGCCGACCTCCGCCTCCATGAGGAAACCCCGGGCGGCCATCAGCTCCGCCTGCTTGGCGGACGCGGCCCAGCCGACGCGACATTCCTCCATCGGCTTCTTGAACTTGTACTCGTGCCAGTAGTGCGCGCCGGCCACGGCGGCCCCGCCGAGCAGACCGACCTGGAGCAGAAAGAGAGTCAGGAACTTGTTTCCGCGGGTCACGCGTCGCCTCCGATGATGAACGCGAGGTGCTGGCCGATGCGGGCCCCATCTCGCCGGTAGGAATAAAAGGTCGTCGAGTCGCAGGCGGTGCAGCGGGTCGTCGCATCGACATGCTCCGAAGAGAGCCCCGCGGCCAAAAAGAGCGCCCGGTTGGTGGCCCACAAATCGGCGTACAGATGCCCTTTCCGCCGATGCACCGCCTCGGGGAACACCGCGGCGAAGCGGTCAGCCACGTCGGCCTGAACCTCGAAGCAGCACGGGCCGATGGACGGGCCAAGCGCGGCGCGGATGTCTTCGCGGCGGGCCCCGATGGAGACCAGCGCCGACACCGCGGCCCCGGCCATGTCACCGACCGTGCCGCGCCAGCCGGCGTGGGCCGCCACCACCCGGCCCTGCCCATCGGCCAAAAGCAGGCTGGTGCAGTCCGCCGAAAGCACGCCCAGCGCCAGCCGGCGGTCGGTCACCATCCCGTCCGCCTCGCGCTTTCGCTGCTCGAGGGCGGACACCGCGACCACCTGGGTGCCATGGACCTGGGCCACCTGGCACAGTTCGTCGTGGCAGAAGCCACCCTCGCTGGCGACCCGTCGCAGGTTCTCGGCCACCGCGGCGGGGTCATCGCCCCAGGTCGCGCCCAGGTTCAGCGAGGCATGACGCCCGATGGAGACACCGCCCCGCCGGGTGGTGAAGCCGTGGCGCACCCCCATGGCGGTGAGCAGCGGCGACCGGTACAGGCGCCCGGCCCACTCACCGGGGTGCTGCTCGGTGCCGACGTGTTCCATCCCTTCGATGTTATCCCGGTTCCTCGACCCTGTCACTTCCGCGCTGCCACCGGGCCCCGCAGCCGCGCCGCAGCCGCCAGGAAGTCCTCCGGCGGTGCCGCCTGAAACTCCAGCTCCGCCCCGGTCACCGGGTGGACAAAGCCGAGCACCCGCGCATGCAACGCCTGCCGCGACAGGTCCTTGTCGACCTCCCGCAGGAGCGGCGGCCGCGGTCGTTTGCCGTAAAGCGGGTCCCCCAGGAGCGGGTGCCCCGCCTCGCTGAAGTGCACCCGGATCTGGTGCGTCCGCCCGGTCAAAAGCCGCGCCTCCAAAAGTGTCGCCCCGCAGAGGCGCTCCACCACCACGTAATGGGTCACCGCCTGCCGCTTCCCCGCCTTGCCGGTGAAGCGCTTCCGGTCCGTCGGGTGCCTGCCGTAGCGCGTGCGGAACGTCCCCTCCTGCGCCAGCACCCCCTCGGCCAGCGCCAGGTAGCGCCGCTTGATCGAGTGCACCTGGAACTGCACCTGCAACCCGATGAGCGTCGGCTCGTCCTTGGCGCACACCATCACCCCCGAGGTCCCCTGGTCCAGCCGGTGCACGATTCCCGGCCGCCGCTCCCCGCCGATGGACAGCCCGCCCCCCGGCGCGTCTTCGTCTTCGTCTGCATCTTCCTCTTCGTCTTTCGGCTCGTCCTTCGGGCCAGGGCCGAGGTCCCGCGGCGGGCCCTTGAAGGGCGGCGGCAGCGGCAGCGGCCCGCAATGATAGAGCAGCGCGTTCACCAGCGTCCCCGTCTCGTGCCCCGGCGCCGGGTGGACCACCATCCCCGCCGGCTTGTTTACCACGATCAGGTGGCGGTCCTCGAAAAGCACGTCCAGCGGAAGGTCCTCCGGCTGGTCCGCCACCGGGCGCGGCGGCGGCGGCGCGAAGCGCACCTTCTGCCCCGGCCTCAGCTTCTGCGCCGGCTTCCCCGGCGCCCCGTCCACCCGCACCTCACCCTCGTGGATGCGACGATGGATCTGCGAACGCGAGAACGGCAGCCCCCGCCCCGCCAGATACAGGTCGAGCCTGAGCCCGGCTTCCGCCGGACCCACCGCATATTCGTAGACCGGAAGAGTTACCAGATCCGCGATTTCACGTGCCCCTTCGACTTGATCATCACATCGACGATGGCCCGGTCGTAGAGGTTGAGGTTGTAGATATCCAGGGTGACCCGGCTCTTGAACAGGGCCCGGCCTTCCTCGATATGCTCATGCATCACCTCGAAGAGGTTGTCGGATTCGATCCCATCCACAATCTCCTTCTCGTGGTACAGGGTCAGGTCGGAGGCGATGGCGCGTGCTAACTGCCGGGCGCGCTCCGGTTTCTCGATCAGCGCCATGCCCCGCAGTGTAGCCAAGTACAGAAGAAACTCAACGCATACTTGATTCAATAAAGGTCGGGCCCTTTTATGACTGCGCAGATTGCCAGTACCAATGGCGAACACGAGAACGGACGAAAACCCCGGACATTGTGGTGTATCCTGCTCAGGTGACGGACTGCCTGGATGTCGCCATCGTCGGGTGTGGCTTTGCCGGGGCGGCGTCGGCCATCCTGCTATCCCGGGCCGGCCACCGGGTCAGCGTCTACGAGCGGGTGCCGGA
>JBBRLA010000224.1:0-11780 GCA_038231615.1 Polyangia bacterium
AAGAAAAGGCAGGTCTCCGACAGCACGCACTGCGCCAGGGACACCCCGGCCAGGGCCAGGCCGACGGTGATCGGTGGGTGGGCATGGACCACCGCGCCCACGTCGGCGCGCTCCACGTAGCACAGCTCGTGCATCAGGAACTCCGACGAAGGCTTGTGCCGGCCCTTGAGCCGCTTGCCGTGGATGTCGGTAACAATCAGGTCCTCGGCCTTGATCTGCCCCTTGTTGAAGCCCGTCGGGGTAACCAGCACCCGCTCCTCGTCAAGCTTGGCCGAAACATTGCCGTCCCCGGCGGCGATCAGGCCCTTGTCATACATGCGGTGGCAGATCGCCACCATGTGGTCTCGAAGTTCGTGTTCGCGCATCATGGAACGGGCGCAACGTACTCCGTTCCCGCGGGTTTGGAGGAAGGTTTAGATCAAACCGCGCGATTGGTTAGGTTTCCAGCCAGCGCCCGCGGCGATGTCTGGTGTCAGAGAAATGATCGTTGGATAGCCATTATTTGAATTGGCCATCCATTGATAGGTTGCTAAATTAATGAGACGAAAAACATACCGTGATCGCAATTTGCCCACGTGTGCTATTTCTTCACAGTGGTGTTCCGATGTGAATAATCCATGACGGTGAACAGAATTCCCAGGTCTGGCTAGACCGGGAATCCGTCAATTTTCCTGTTGAATTTTAGAAACTCGCTTAGTAATGTACGTGTACAGTCATAGATATATATACCGAAGGCCCCACCCCCTGCACGATTCCTCTATTAGAAGCGAACCGGCTTCGCACGCCTGCCTTTTGGACCTGGATTCGGACGCCACCCTGAACCAGGAGCAGAAGCTCGATCAGGTCGAGGAGCGCCTGCTGACGCTGATCGAGGAGCGCGAGGGCCTGAGGACACAGAAGACGGCATTCTCGACCAAAACAGGCTCCATGCTATCTTGCAGAAATGCGCTATTCCGACTCCGAACTCTTGCACATGCTTGATCACATCGAGTCCGATTGTGCCGAACGCAAGGAGAGTTGGGGCGGCGACGCGCCCGAGAAGGGACGCGAGGCGGTCTGCGCTTTCGCCAATGATCTGCCCGGCCACCAGGCCGCCGGCGTGCTCTTCGTCGGGGCGAAGGATGACGGCACACCCAGCCACTTGCCGATCACGGACCAGCTTCTATTGACTCTGGCCGACATCAAGACCGACGGGCGCATCCTGCCGCCGCCGACGTTGCTGCTGGAAAAGCGCCACCTGAAGGGCGCGGACATGGCCGTCGTGACCGTTCAGCCGGCCGACGCTCCGCCGGTCCGGTACAAGGGGCGCGTGTGGATCCGCATCGGGCCGCGTCGCGGTATCGCCTCGGCACAGGACGAGCGCATCCTGAACGAGAAGCGGCGCTTCCGCGATCTGCCTTTCGATCTCCAGCTCATGCCGTCGACGTCGCTGGATTCACTGAGCCGCCTGCTCTTCGAGGAGGAGTATCTGCCGAACGCAGTGGCCCCGGACATTCTGGCGGCCAATGAACGCACCTATGAACAGCGGCTCCTGGCCTGCCGCATGATCGGCGTGGCGGAGCCCGCTGTACCAACCGTGCTCGGCCTTTTGGTCCTGGGAAAGGCGCCACGGGACTGGCTGCCTGGGGCTTATATCCAGTTCCTGCGGATCCAGGGCAAAGATTTCTCGGATCCGATCAGCGACGAAGCCCTGGTAGACGGCTCCCTTTTGCAGATAATCCGCCGGATCGACGAAAAGCTGGATGCCCACTTGAACGTGGCCGTGGATCTGACCTCGGAGAACACCGAGAAGCGCACCGCCACCTATCCCAAGGCAGCGCTCCAGCAGCTTGTCCGCAATGCGGTCATCCATCGCACGTATGAGAACACCCATGCCCCTGTGCGGATCTACTGGTTTGAAGACCGCATCGAGATCCACAGCCCCGGAGGGCCTTTCGGTCTGGTCAACGCCGGCAACTTCGGTCAACCGGGCGTCACGGACTATCGCAACCCACACATCGCCGAGGCGATGAAGGTGCTCGGGTTCGTGCAGCGCTTCGGAATGGGTATCGCGATCGCCCGCGACCATCTGCGCAAAAATGGCAACCCGCCCCCGGAGTTCCAGGTCGGGCCGGGCAGCGTCGTGGCCGTGATACGAAGACGTCCATGATCGTCCCTGGTCCTGCCCCACAACTGAGACGTTGTACTCGCCTTCAGGGCGGGTTAGGGTCCTTCTGATGGAGCCCTCCTTCAACATCAGCGGCCCCTGCGTTCCGGGCGAACACTACATGCTTTCGCCCGCTGCTCGTCTGACGCAGGTCATGCACCTCATCGACGAACGCAAGCTCTTCACCCTGCACGCCGGCCACCAGACCGGCAAGATGACCTGCGCTCGCTGGCTGGTCAAGCACTACAACCAGGGCGACCGCTATTTTTGCACCTGGGTGGACATCCAGGCAGCCCGAGAGAACCCGGCCTGGGACGCAAGGCGCTCGATCTGCTGATCAGCTGGCCGCTGCCTGGCGCTCCCATGGAACGGTACGTCATCGAGGTCAAGCTGCGCCGGAACACCGAGACGCTGACGCGGGCCCTGGACAGAGCAAGCCGACTTACGCGGCCTTCTTCAGATGCAGCTTGGCCCGATAGCCGGTTGCCGCAAGAATACGGATGAGGACATCAGTAGATACACCCTGAGTGTTCGCGTTGGCGATCGCGGTGACACGCGTGCGTGAAGTGCCGGCACGCCGGGCGATCTGGAGAAGCGGGATACGTGTGACAATCCAGCTGCGACGAAGTGCAAAGGGCGTGTGTCCGTGTGGGGAAATGTCGCCGATAACTTACAATATAACTGGAAATTGGCCGGACCTGTGTGGCCCGTTCGTGGCCGAGGGTCGAGAGGTGGGTTATTCGTCCTAACCTCTCGGGATCGCCGTGATCGACCGCAAAAAAGAGGCGGAAGCCCGCCCCACGAACACGGGCCCGGTCGAAGGATGAAAGAGCGCGTGCATCGACCCCGGCGCGATGGCGCCAAACAGACTCGGTCCCAGGAGCAGCCCCGCGAGGATCTCGCCAGAGACATCCGTCTGCCCGATCTTGCGCGTAAGCCACACCACGGCGCGCGAGACGACGAGGATGGCGATCACCTGATAGACCAGGTGGAGGACCAGTTCCTCGGCGCTCGAACCCACTGCGCTCTGCGGCGGCGCCGTCATGTCGGTTTCAGCAGCCGCTGAGGCCGCGCGAGCCCCTCGCAAAAAAGCCGCCACTCGTCCCCCCCGATCAAAAGACCGCCCAGCGCGCGCAGGCGGATGCCGAGACCCTCCCTTCCCTGGAGCGCGGCAAAGACCGCGGCGTTGAGCCCGTCCAGCACATAGATGCACTGCGCCCACAGATCCCGCGTCACCCGGGGCGACCAGTGGGCAAGGTAATTGAGCGCCAGCTCCCGCTCCCGCAGCGCATGCCGTGACAGCTCCGGCAGCCGAAACAGCACCGCCAGATGCTGCGAGCAATGGGCCTGCTGCACCTCGTTGAGCGCCGCCGCCAACTGCCACCGCGCGCGACTATCATCGAGCGTACCCCCTTGCAAGAACTCACCGAACTCGCCCGCGAAGTCAATCCTGGGCACCGCCCCCGGCGGTACGTGCTCGTGCCGGCTCTCCAGCCAAGGAAACTCACCCTCGATCACGGCCGCGACCTCCGGCAAGAGCCCCGAGCGCAACCGGCGCCCTGCCTCCAGCACTCCCCGCATCGTTGACAAGAAGGCGAGCCCGAGCAAGCGCCGCGGCAGCAGCCCCGAGCGCCGATATATCATCCCGCTCAGCCCCCCGAGGGTGGCCCGCACCGGGCTCGCCACCGCGGCCCAGGTGGTCAGGAGCCGCTCGATATCCCCGCTCCGATAGGCAGAAAGGGATCCTTCGATCTCTTCGTCCGTCGCCAGCCGGAAAAAGGGACGAGCCCGCAGCCGGGGCAGCATCACCTCCGCGAAGTCCGGCTGCCCCTCATAGATCCGGTCACGATCCAGACGATTTGACACGGGCAGGTTCCGGGAGGGCGTTCTGTTTTGCCTTGGTGCCTGCTGTCAGCATCGGGCGCTTGCGCAACCGCGCCATCCAGCCGAGCCCATCGGGCCACAGCCGGTGCCGCTGCGTCAGCCGCTCCGAGAACGACCACAGGCGGATGATCTTGAAGAAGAGCGCCGGCCCCCGGCGGAGCCGCCACAGCGGCCAGGTCGCCAGGTACACCTCAGGCCCCGGCAGCAGCGCCTTTTTGAGCAGCGGCGCGCCGGGAATCAGGTCGCGCTCACCATCCAAAAGGCTGTTGTCGAGGAAGCCGCTAAGACGCTGGTAGCGATCTTGATTATACCAGGGCAGGTGGTAGTGGCGGTCGCGCCCCTCCCGCGTCCACTGGGAACGATCCTGCAGATTATAGAGTTCCTGGATGTCGCCGAGTTCGTAGACCGCGGTCTGCGCCACCACATGCGGGCGTGCCCAGCCGTGCTTGTACTTGAACTCGTTCATTTTCTGCACACTCTTGCGGGTATAGATGAACTCCTCGTTGAGCCGCTCGTAGGTCGACCGGTCGATGGCCGCCCCGCGACAACAGTCGATCACAAGGGGCGTGAGGTTGGCGAGCTGGCGGCACGCGGTCTCGATGCCGACGGAGTAGAGCGCATCGGTGAACCAGCCCGCGTCGCCGATCAGGGCGTAGCCGCGAGGATTTACCCAATGATCGCTCTCGTAGGCCAGGTGCGCGTAATGCTGGTAGGGCTCCAGCGCCTGCGCCGTCTTGAGCTGCTCCGCCACCGGCGGAAATTTTTCGATCATCTCGGCAAAGCCGCGGTCCTCGGCCTTGACGTCGGGCCAATGCTGATCCCGATCATAGGACACACCGACAGAAGTCATCTCATCAGACTGGTGGATCCACCAGATCCAGAACCCCGGACCGCAGCAATGGATGGTATGCCGGCGACGGTCGACTCCGCCAAAGCTGCTCCACACGGCAGGATCGGCGCCCACGTTGCGAAAGCGGTTCCAGGTGGCGGCGGTGTTGAGACCGGCGACGGGCCGGGTGATTCCGAGCTGGCGGCCGAGCAGGGTGCGGCGGCCGCTACAATCGAGGACAAAGCGACAGCGCAGCTGCTCTGGCTCGCCCCCTTTCTCGCGGAAATGCACCGTGATCGCCCCCCCTGGGGCTCCCTCGGACAGGTCGACGTGTTCGACGCTCGCCCCGTAGCGCCACCCGGCGCCGGTGGCCCGTGCCCGCTCTGCCAGGTGGCGGTTGAGCGGCGGACGATCCACGTGATACGTGGGGATAAGCCGCCGCAGCGCTGCCGGTGTGCTCTCCAGCGGCTTGAGCGAGAGCAGGAGTTCGTGACAGTCCTCAAAGCGGCGCGGCGCCGGCCCCTGCCGGGGCAGCGTCAAGAAATCGAACCCGAATTTGCGGAACGCATGCGCCTTGAGCCAGTCCGTGAGCCCCAGCTCATGGCGGAGAAAGACGCTCGTGCCCTCGGTGAGTGCCTCGCCGACCACGATCTTGTCCGGCCGGTCCTGGGGGCGGGCCTCCAGCACGAGGGTGCGCAGTCCCTCTTTCTGGAGCAGCGTGCTGGCCATTCCGCCGACGAGCCCTCCGCCGATGATGACCACGTCGCAAGCAAGCTCTCCGTCAGACAACGCGCGAATCTCCTTTGGCGCGAAGTGTAGCCCTGCTCTCTTGTACCGGTCAATACGGCGGCAGCCGCCGCCGGAAGCCATGACCGAGCACAATGTTGAGGGCTTCACAGGCCGGACCGGGATAGCTGAAGTCGGGGCCGGGGTCAATGAGGTCGCGGCGGCTTCGATGCGATCGGCGTGGTTTGAGGTGGGGTCAACGACATCTGGGCCGTGGGCGATGGGATCTACCACTACCACCATTGAGAAACGCGGACGGCTGCGACAGGTCGCGGGACTCGATCCATCGCGTCATCGCCCTGGGCCCGCGAAAGCCCTCTCAAACTGAGCCGTCGTCTCCTTTTCCCTCTGAAGACGAATGTACATGAGGATGGCCTAGCGGAGAATGGCGGGATCAAAGGAAATCTGGACGGGCTTTTTGTGGTCCTTGCGAGGTTTCTTTGGCGCTGTCGCTACGAGCCGAGCCGAAGCGTCTCCCTTCCTGGACCTGGGTCCTCGGGGTGGACTCGTTCGAGGATGGTGACTGCTGCCGCTCAAGGAAGTCGTAAGCAACACGAGCCCCGGTGCG
Source organism: Polyangia bacterium (assembly GCA_038231615.1). Lineage (GTDB taxonomy): Bacteria > Myxococcota_A > Polyangia > Palsa-1104 > JAEUJZ01 > JBBRLA01. The sequence continues at coordinate 6,214 of JBBRLA010000224.1, forward strand.
GTTACGGAAAGACTCCTGCCACAATCAGCAACCGCCGGAGTTCGACCGCTTCTGGCCGGTTCGACATAAGGACGTGCAGGGTGACTCGCCCAATCGGCGTCAACCCGGCCAGTGCCGGGCCTTCCCAGCGAAAGTGATCCGTCCAACTGTCTTTGCGGGGATGATAGAGTCGGACTACTTCGCTCGTTTGGTGATCGAGCCCGGCGATGTTCGGCCCCTTGTAGCTGTTACAGGGGAAGCAGGCCAGCGCGAGATTATCCGTCACCGTTTCTCCGCCATGCTTGATCGAGACGACATGGTCGATCTGGAACGGCATCGGGTCGAAATCCTGAGGGAGATGGCAATACTCACAGGCAGCATGGGCGCGGGCCCACACCTGCTCGACCAGGGCCTTCTTCATGAGGAGAGTTTCTTCAACGCGATGCGAGCCCTGGCCTTCATCTGGGCCAGCAGGTAGCCGATCTGACGGTACGACTCCAGATCCTCGCCCTCTTTTGAAGAGAGGCTGCCCTCGCGCGCCTTCGCGGCCAGTTCGTTCATCCGGTCCAGGTCCCGCTGGTCAAACTCCAGGGTGAGGACGTAGCGAGCCTCCTCGGGGCCCAGTTCCCTGTGCTCCGGCTGAAGGATTCGCGCCAGGATGGCCATTTCACTGCTCTGATCAGCGGTCTGTAAGGACATGACTAACTCCAAAAATAGCGTGGCATGGTCACATACGGATGTCAAAAGCGGACTGGCGCCGGCCTGCGTAGGTGTCCAATGGCCGCTGAGGTTGAAGCCTTCTGAACATGCCGCTCCGCTACCTGTTTGACGAAAACCTGAGGGGACCGCTCTGGCGTGCGGTTGTGCGTCACAACCTCGCGGGTGTGGATCCGCTGGATATCGCTTTGGGGGCCGAAGGGCCGAGAAGCTAGCGCCGACTCTTCTGGGCCCGTGCCGTGAGGAACAAGCGTCGGGCCTCAAAGGGGATGGTCTCAAACGGCGGCAGCGGCGCCACCGACTCGAAGCCTGCCGCAGCGAGTTCTTCATATTCCCGCTCCCCCCGCCGGCAGACTGCGATCCGCTCGGCGTCCAGGTCCACCAGCCAGTAGTGCGTCACGCCTGCCCGAAAGTAGGCCAGGCCCTTCGTCCCATCAAGTTCATCCCGGCTTCGCGTGGAGGGGGATACCCTCCGGCACCGGCCTACGAGCGACGGGGGCCAGGGTCAACCTACGGGCACAGCCGTCCTCGTCGGAGAAGAGAGCCAGCTGATCGAGCCCCTGGGCAGAGCAGTGGTTTTCCCTGCCTGCCGAGGCGCATGCAGAACGAAATACTTCTGCTGCTCGATGAGCCCGCGCACAGTCGGCACCCGCCGCAGCGGAGGCAGCATGTAGTTCAGCTCGGGTCGACATGGGCCGGATGTGTTGAAGAAGCGAGCCATGAGCATGGCGTAGCAGAAGGCCGCCCACGTCACAACCTCCATTCGCAAGGCCATCGTGTGGGCGTCCGCTGAAGAAGCAGCCGAATCCCGGTCATTAGAGGACGATCCAGTAGAGATTGGTGTCACGTCCGACTCGCTCGACGAAAATGGTTCGTTCGAGGATACCGCCGTTCGCCCGAATCGTTCGGTTCGATGCGATGTTGTCCGGTGCGCAGGTCAGAAGCAACCGACCAATTTCCTGCGCTTTCGATGTTCGCAGTACCTGCCGCAGCATCTCCTTGGCAAAACCACGAGCGCGACACGAGGGTCGCACAGTGTAGCCGATGTGACCCCCGAATTCAGCCAGCTCCGCGTTCAAGCCATGGCGTAGACCCATGTGCCCGACGACCGCTTCGCCCACCGTGACCCAGTACGTCGTTTGTGGCACATGAGGGGGGCCGGGCGGCACCTCCGCCCGCAAGACACGAGCCACGAAGTCTTCCCTCGTTTCTGCCGGCTGCGGTTGCGCGGGCCAGACCCGCTCGCCAATTGCGGCAATCTCGTCCAGGAACGCGAGGTAGGAAGACACAAGCTCGATGGCGGGCCGCCTCAGTTGCATGGATTCCGGGCTGCGTGATGGCGTCATGTCGGCAGGAGTGTAGGTGAATCAAGGGCTGGTTTCGAGGCCCGAGGGCCAGGCCGGGAACGCGGCGATCGCCACCGCAGCCCGCATGACCTGATCGCATCTGCGTAATTCCGGAAGAAGAACTACAAGTGCGACCAGGAAAGGCTGGTCGAGCAGGAATGAAGATGCGATGACTTCAAGAAACCTCGATAGTCGTCCAGCGGGTGCGAAACCCGTCCGGCCAGGGGCGAGCCCGCCCAGGTCGGTAGCGAGCCTTGCGCCGAGGGCCCCGGGGACGGGGCGGGCGATGCGTAGGTGCGCGAAGGTGTACTCTCCGTTGGGCATTCGCTGCACCGTGTCCCACATCGCCTGCTCGACCGCCTCCCGCTTGGCCTTCCGATCCGCCATGGCCGCCGCGTAGCTTTGGTCCATGAACCACTTGTGTCGGGCCATCAACGCCTCGATGTCCTGCTTCAGCGGCTCAGGATAGGTGGAGACCTCTGTCATCTCCTCGATGAAGCGAAACTTCCGTACGGGCTCAGGTGCCCTCCAGAGCAAGCCGACTTACGCGGCCTTCTTCAGATGCAGCTTGGCCCGATAGCCGGTTGCCGCAAGAATACGGATGAGGACATCAGTAGATACACCCTGGGTGTTCGCGTTGGCGATCGCGGTGACACGCGTGCGTGAAGTGCCGGCACGCCGGGCGATCTCGGCATGAGTAAGCTCTCCCGCTTGAATGATCTTGGCCAGAGCAACCGTCAGCTCGGAACGAAATTCCATCTCCGCGGTCTCTGCCGGTGAGAGCCCCAAAGCCTCGCCCAGTTCTTCGGCCGTACGACAATGGACTGCCGTGTTACTTTTGGACCTTGCCATCTAATACCTCTCGCAGACGACGCTGACCTACCTCAATCTCAGACTTCGGCGTCTTCTGGGTTTTCTTCTGGAATCCATGAAAGACGAAGATCCCATCGGCCATTTTCGTGATGTAAAAAACTCGCACAGCGGCTTGTTCGTCCTTCACCCGAAGCTCCTGCGCACCTGGAGCTACCGTAGGCATTGGACGACTCATCGGCATACCAATACTCATGCCCTTCTGAAGGTCACGTAGCGCCTCGCCGATCTGCTGTTTGATCGGAGTGATTGCTCTCTGATGAACTCGATCGCCTTGGGGTGGAACCTTATCGGCTTCACCTGATCAATATGTCCTGAATTCTGGACATTGGCAAGAGCGTAGGAAAACCGAAGGCACTGAACAAGATGATAGTTCGAGGGATCTCTCGACGGGCCAGTAGGGCGGCCTCATAGGTAAGTCCTTAAGCCTAGCAGCGACGGAGAAATACCATAATCTCGGCGTTGGAGTGGCTCTAACCCGGAGGGGACGTGTCGTAGAAAATTTTGCGTAACCGTTCACGCAGCGGCCTTCGCCTGAGCGAAGGTGGTCATGGTATTGGGTAGAAGGGAGGGGGCGGGAGTGCCATGAAGAAGGGTGAACATCCGACGGATCGAGGATGAGGACGGCCGGGATCAGATCTGGGAGGAGGCCGCCCGGCACTACGACGAGCCAGCGCTCGCGGCCCTGATCCTCTCGATCGCCACGACCAACTTCTTCAACCGCCTCAACGTCACCATCAGGCAGGTGGCGGGCGCCTGGGCCTGATCCGCCACCAGCCGGCCGAAGCACCCTTCGCTCTGATACAGTGGAGGGGGCCTGGAGGCCATCGAGATGCGCGTGATCGTGTTCGGAGCAACGGGCGGCCTGGGGTCGGCGGTGGTGACGCAGGCCCTGCAGGGCGGACACGACGTGACCGCGTTCGTGCGCAGCGCCGCCAAGGTGCGAACCACTCACGATCGGCTGCGGATCGCGCAGGGCGACATCCTCGACGGCGAGGCGGTCGCAAGCGCGGTGAAGGGGCAGGCCGGGGTGATCTCGGCGCTCGGTCCGGCGGCCGGGACGCCGGCCGGGACGCTGATCTCCGACGGCACCCGTCACATCATCGAGGGCATGAGGCACGGCGGGGTGAGGCGGTTCGTCCTCGCCAGCGGCCTCATGGTGGGTCCCGCGGCCGGGATGGGCCCGTTCAAGCGCCTCCTCATCTCCATCTTCCGGCTCAAGCATCGCGCGCTCTACCTGGACAAGGTGCGCACCGAGGCGGCGGTCCGCGACAGCGGGCTGGACTGGCTCATCGTGCGCCCGCCGGTCCTGGCGGACCTCCCCGCGCGGGGGCGATACCGGGTCGGCCCGGATCTCGACGTGCGCCTCATGGACAAGCTCGCCTTCGGCGACGCGGCCGGCTACATGGTGCGGGCCCTGACCGAAGACGAGTTCCTGCGTCAGGCCGTCGAGCTCAGCTACTAACGACCAGCCTCCCAGGAGATCGTCATGAAGAGCCAGACCCTCGCCCTCCTGCTCGCGCCGCTCTTCGCCAGCGCGTGCGCGCTCACCGGTCACGCCACGCGCCCGTCGATGCTCGGCAAGAGCGCGCGTGCCTCCGACCTGCTGGCGCTGATTGACACGCCTGGACCCATCGAGCTGGAGACGATCAACTCGTCCGACTGGTCGGTCGATCGCGGCGGCCTGATCAACCTCGGAAACCCGCGGGCCAGGGCCGCCGGGCTCAAGGACGGCCCCGAGCCCATCCAGATCTACTTCCATGTCCTCCGCCACCCGAAGCAGGGGCTCTTCATCATCGACACCGGGGTCGAGCGCGCGCTGCGCGATGCGCCGCGGAAGGCGGCGATCCGGGGGCCCGTCGCGTCATACATGAAGATGGAGCGGCTCCGGGTCCAGATGCCGCTCGGCGACTGGCTGGCGAAGCAATCGGTGCCCCTGGCCGGGGTCTTCCTCACCCACCTGCACCTCGATCACGTCTCGGGCGTGCCCGACGTGCCGCCCGGGACGCCGATCTACGCGGGTCGGCGACACCTGCCACCCGCGTGGGGATGGATTCATGACGTGGAGCCCGGCGGCTTCACCGATGACACCGCCGCCAACGTCGAGAGCCTCGCGCGCCTGCGCCGGCTCGTCCGCGAGCATCCCTCGATCGAGAAGCGGGAGAACTTCCGCATCCCGATCTACGGCTGGGTCATGAGGCGTTGGAACCTTCCCGTCAGCAGGAGCGACCCGGCCCCGCAGCTTGGGCAGATGCCGCGGCCCTTGCACGACAAGGCCACCACGATGCTGTGGTTGCAGTCCAGGCAGTGTGCCCGAATTGCGCCCTTGCACAAAATGCCGCAGTCCAAATAAGCCAACAACTCCTTCTTGACGAAGTCGGGCAGGCCCGGCCCCTGGTGTTCGGCCTGGTCCAGAAACGTCATCAGGTGACCAGAGAGCACCTGGTGCAGGGGGCCCACACCGAAGGTGGGGAGGTCCAACTCGGGGCGGCGGCGCACATAGGACGGAGCGGAGCGAACTGTGGACATGAGGCGGGCACCTCTGCACCGGCCGTGCCATCGGGGTAGGGTCCGCGGGAAAGAACATCCCGCCCGATGGTGCGCATCGTGGCACGCAGGGAGTGGACCGGCACCGGCCTACGAGCGACGGGGCCA
>JBBRLA010000225.1:0-11767 GCA_038231615.1 Polyangia bacterium
ATCGGGGGCACGCTGTCCGTGCTGCGCTGGACCGAGGAAAGCTACCAGGAAGTCCTGTCGGCCAAGCGGGGCGAGACGGTGAGGGCGGAGCCCTTTCAGGCCATCGCGCTTCAAGTGGGTGTTCTGTTCGGCGACGACCCAGACGAATAGCGCCAGGCTGCCCAGCCCGCAGTTCGGCGCTGTAGGTGGGATCTCGTCGGTCGTAGAAGTCACGGATCTCTTCGAGGTCGGCCCGCGCCAAGGGAGTCTGTCACCATCACCGCCGACCTGCGGGCCCTGAACGTGCCGATGCGACTGTACGAGCTTCACGAGGGCATCGGCCACCCTCGCCAGGCGGCTCGTGCTCCTGGGTCTATCGGTGGCGGACAAGGACTCCCCGGCCCCGCTTGCCGGCACCTCCCCTGGGGTCTACCATGCGCCGGTGCGCTGCACAACGGTGCTCCCCTTTCTCCTGTGCCTGATCGGGCTTGGCCATCCGCGAAAGGCGGAGGGCTACCCGTATCTGGCGTTGCGGCCGGCGTACGGGGTGCTCTCGGGGCCCACCGATAGCGACATCACCGCCCTGCACTTCAACCCGGCGGCGCTGCGGCTAAACGGCGGCTTCCAGATCCAGGCCTTCGCCAGTGCCCTTTACTCCCTGGGATCGTACGATCGCGACGCGCCGCTGCCAGCGGGGTTTTCGGGAGACGGCAGCACCGCCGGCCCGGCCCCCTCGGTGCCGATCCGCTGGGTGGCGCCCAACACGATGGCCGGCGCCAGTTGGGACCTGGGCTCGGACTCGGTCACGTTGGGCGTCGGCTTCTACACTCCCTTCGTCGATCGCACCGACTACGGCAACGGTGACGCCCGCGGGCTGGTCACGCGCTACCATTCGATCAGCAGCCAGACCTACAGCCTGTGGGGCACCGCCGCTGTGGCCCTGCGCCTGGCCTGGTGGTTCTACGTGGGGGGCGGCTTCAACTTCGCCTGGACCCGGGCGCAGATCGACCTTTTGCGCGACCCGGGCAGCCCCGCGCCGGGAAACGACGGCCTGCCCTGCGGACCGACGACGGGGGCCCCGTGCGAGCAGTGGACGCGCCGGCAGGAGTTGGAGCTGAACGTCAGCGGCTGGGGCTATGGCTTCACCGCCGGGGTGGTGGTGGTGCCGAAGGACAACCTGTGGATCTCGCTGTCCTACATCAGTGCGCTCTTCACCTCGGGCGGGGCGCAGGTGGGCCTGCGGGACGCCCCGGACCCGAATCAGGTCGCGCAATGCGCCACGACGTTCCACGGCGCCCGCCTGACCGATTCGCGCCTGGGCCCAAATCCCGCGCCGGCCTGCGGGGGGGCATCGCTGGTGCTCTCGTTTCCCCACGTGATCTATGGCGCCGTGCGCACCCTCCGGCCGCTGGGACCAAAGGGGCGCGGCCCGCTTTCGTGGGAGATCTCGTCGTGGGCGCGGGTGGCGATCCCGCCGCGGGCGGACGATGAGCTGCGCCTGGAACAACGGCAGTTCCCCTACCTGCCCGAGACCGGGCGGCTGCCGGTGCGGCACCAGACCTCGGTGGCGCTGGACGTGGATTTTCGCGAGATCTGGCCGGGGCTGGAACTGGGGCAGGCGCTGGTATACGAAAGCCCACGCACCGCCAGCGAGGCGGTCAGCCCGGCGAACCTGGACGGGCACAAGCTGGACGTGGGGGTGACGGCCAAGATCCGCGCCGGCAGCAACGTGTGGTTCCGCGCGGGGCTGGGGGCCACCATCGTGATCTTCGACTCCGCCGCGGGACAGGGCTGGAATGCCCAGGCGGCCACGGCGTGCCGGGCGTCGGGGTACGACATCACCAGCGCGGGCTGCGACCAGGCGCACGACGGTTGGGCCCTATCGCCCGCGGCAGGGAGCTATACTCTGGCGGTCCTGCACGGCTCCGCCGGCATCGAGCTGCACTTCCGATAATCCACGCAAACCCCAGTCCACCGAGTCCAAGGAGGTCGTGATGCACCATCCTCGTTTCTGGCCGAGTTCTGGCCCCCACACGCTGCGCTCCACGCCGGCCCTGCCGTGGCTCGCTTTTTGTTGTCTCGGGCTTTGGCTCGGGGGCTGCCTGGACCCGGTGACCCCGCCGAATCCGACGATGAAGGGGTGCACCGTGACCACCGACTGCGGCGATCCGGGTGCCGAGATCTGCGACGCCCTTTCGCGCACCTGCCGCGCCTGCCAGGGGGCGATGGACGACGCCGCCTGCCGGCAGAGCAGCACTTCGACGACGCTGCACTGCGCGGCCACCGGGCCGACCACCGGGCAGTGTGTCGCCGCCTGCGCCGGCGCCGGCCAGAGCGCCGAATGCACCGACCCGATGCAGCCGAGCTGCGTGGCCGGGGTGTGCGCCGCGTGCTCGAAGTCCGCCGACTGCACCAGCGGGGCCTGCAAGGGCGACGGGAGCTGCCACGCGGCGGCGGACGTGGTCCATGTCGACAACAAGAATGGCAAGTGCGACCCGATGGCGGTCCACAAGGGCACGGCGGACGATCCGGTCTGCGATGTGCAGGCGGGCGTCGATCTGGCGGTCAAGGGGAAGAAGCCGGTGGTGCAGGTGGCCACCTCGACGGCGGCGTATGGGCCGGCGCTGGTCACCTCGACGCCGGTGGCGCTTCTGGTCTATGGAGGCGGCGGGGGCGGCGGCGGCGCAGATGCGCCGGCCATCCTGGGGGATGGGGTGGCCTTGACGGTGAACGGCGGCGCGGACAAGGTGGCGCTGACCGTGCAGGGGATCAAGCTGGGGTCCAAGCTCTCCGACGCAGTGGTGTGCGACCAGAAGACCGGCGCCACCGCGCCCGAGCTGACCCTTATCCAAAGCAACATCCAGAACGGCGGCGTCGGGGTGAACGCCAGCCGCTGCACCCTTTTGCTGGACCGGGTGCGGGTCTCCGGCATGCGCCTTGGCGGGCTGCGCCTGTCCGCGGGCAAGTACACGGTGACCAACGTCTTCATCTACGGCAACTCCGGCCCCGGCGTCACCATCGCCAACGCCGCGATGGAGAGCACGCTGCGCTTCGCTACGATCTACGGCAACACCGCCGTCGGGCAGATCGGCAGCGGCGTGGACTGCGGGGGGCAGGCGGTGCCGGTCGAGGACTCGATCGTGTACTCAAACTTCGGGAAGATGTCGCAGTTCCGCGGCTGCAAGCTGACCAACGTGGTCACCGGCACCGAGACGGTCCCCGGCGGCATCGCCAAGAGCCCGGAGTTCGTCAGCGACGCGCCGCCCCTGGACCTGCACCTGAAGTCGAGCCAGGCGAACCGCGACTGTTGCATCGACAAGGTGCCGCAGGCGGCCGGGCTTGTCGATCATGACATCGACGGCAACAAGCGGCCTCAGGGCACTGCCTGGGATATCGGCGCCCATGAGGTGGTGCAGTGAGCTAGACTTGGCGTTCATGCGTTCGCCAAAGACCTTCGCCTCGACCCTGGCCGGCGCGCTGGCCCTGTGTTTGCTCGGCTGCGCCACCCCCTTCGGCGTCAAGGGCCGCACGGCGACCTCTGGCCCCGGAGCGCAGGGCCCTGCTCTGTCCACCGTCGAGGAAGCCGAGGCGGCCCGGCAGCGCCTGGACTACCTTTCGCTGGGAGACGACGAGAACGGCCGCCTGGGGCTGCGGGAGTCGCTCCTGCGCTTCTATAACGGCCAGACCCGGGAGGCCCTGTCCCGGGGCCACCTGGAAGAATCCTACGAGAGCTTCATCGCCTCCCTGACCCTCTTCGAACCACGGGACCTGCGGGACCTGGCGGCCGCCGGGCAAATGCCCCGGGGAAAGGGGGGAGTCGATCTAAGTGGGTTAAATCGGCTGGCCCGGGACCTGGAAGTCGCCTTTCGCCGCCGGGGCGCCCATGGCGAGGTCATCACCGCGCTGATGGTGCAGCAGACCCTGGATCCGAAGGACGCCGGGCCGCAGCGGCGCTATCGTGAGTTGGCCGCCTGGCTGGCCGGGGGGGAGCTTTCCTCGTGGCGGGCCGGGCAGCGGGGCTTTGCCACCCTGGTGCAGGAGCCGCCCGCGCCGCTGGTGCGGGACCTGGAACTGGCCTTCCGCGCCTGGCCGGCACCGGCCCTGCTGCAAGAGCTGACCGAGGTGTACCAGGCCGAGGCGCAGAGCTTCGGCCTGGGCAGCCGGGCGCAAAGCCCACGGGACTTCCTGGGCATGACCCTTTCCGGGCGGCAAAGAAACCCCCTGGCGTCGCCGGTCCTGAAGCTGGCGTCGGTCTACCTGCGGGTGTCCCGGGGGCCGGAGGCCATCGCCTTCATTCACCGCCTGGGCCGGCTGAGCAAGGAAGAGCAGGCGCGCATGGCGGAACTGGAAAGCGCCTTCGGCACGAACGCCAATCCGCTTTCCGCCGTGCGCCTGGCGATGCTGATGGCGCGCGACCCAGACCAGATGGACGTGAGTTTGCAGGTATGCCGCGATCTTTCGCAGCGCGACCGCAACTTCCTTCTGGCGGCCCTGTGTGTCGGCGAGCTGGCAGTGCAGGTGGACCGCCGCGGGCTGGCCCTGCGGGCCTTCGAACGGGCCCGGGAGCTGCAGCCGCAGGATCGCAACATCTGGGACAAGCTGGGCCACCTGTACCAGGACCGCCTGCGCGACCTGGTGGGCGAGGAACGGACCACGGAGCTGGAGGGTGCGCTCCACGAGATCGAGACCTATCAGGAGCAGATGAAGAAGCGCTTCCCCGACCAGCCCACCGGCCTGTCGATCTCGGCGGCGCTTTCGGAGGTGGGTCGCGGCTACTACAATGCCGGGCGCATCCCCGATGCCATCCGCTTTCTCGAACGCTCAATCGCAGTAGAACCCAACGCCGCGGCCCTGGAGGTTTTGGGTACCATCGAGCTCAAGCGCGGCGAGGGCGGGCAGGCGCTGGCCACGCTGGAACGCGCCCGGGCGGTAGATCTGGCGTCGAAGCCAGGAGACCCGCTGATCAAGGTCTACTTCAAGGCGCGCATCGGCAGGCTGGTGGCCGAGGCCCTGGACCTGTCCTCCACGTCCCCTGGCCCGGGCTTTGGCTCTGTCCCGGGCTCTGGCTCGGCCGCCGAGGTGCGCCGGGCCAGCCTGCGGGACTGGGAGCAGATCGTCGATGTCGAGCAGCTCATCCCGGAGCGTCGCGCCGAGGCAGAACTGGAGCGGGGGAAGCTCTTTTACCAGCTTGGCGAGCGGGAACCGGCGCTCGGGGCCTTCCGCCGCGCCGTGGATCTGGTCCCCGAGGAGGGCGCTGGCAGGGACCAGGGGCAGATCTACGCCGATACCATTGCCTACCTGGTGCAGCAGGGGGAGCTGGACGAGGCCCTGGACGCCTACCACCGGGCGCTCGGCAGGGCGCGGGTGGTGGAATATCTAAAAGTGTACTGCTCCCTGTGGGTCACCGAACTGGCCCGGCGATCCGGGCAGCCGGAGGACCCGCTGGCGATGGCGTTCCTGAAGACGGTGCAGGGCGGCAAGTGGTACGCCGAACTGGCGCGCTGGGCCACCGGACAGCAGAGCGAGGAAGAACTCTTCCGGCGGGCCGACACCGTGGCCAAGAAGGTCGAGGCCAACTTCTATGCCGGCATGCGCCACCTGCGCACCTCGGCGGCCCCGCAAAAGCCCTCGGCGGGCGAGGCGATGTTGCGCAACGTCCTGTCCAGCGAGATGATGGCCTTCTTCGAATATGAGATGGCAGCCAATTACCTGCGGCGCGGGGCCCCGGATGCCCCCCGGCTCAAACCCGGGCGCGGCAAGGTCCGCCCGACCGCTGACCGACCCGAGAACCATGACAAGCCCGAGAACCGCGACAAGCCCAGGAATCATGACCGGCGGCCCGCGGACAGCATCTGAAGTCCGTCGGCCCTGTTTTTCCGGCGCGCGGCCTGGCCGGCAAGGGCCCATGTTGCGCCGATGTTGCCATCATCACCCCCGTGAAGTAGAGTCCCGGCTCCAGAAGGAGTGCTAGCCCTATGCTCGAGGCGATACGGCAGAACTCACGCTCTGCCATCATTTACATCCTCTTCGCCGTCATCATCGTGGCGTTCGTCATCAGCTTCGGCCCCGGATCGACCGGCGGCGGCACGGCGGGCATCACCGGCGGACTTTTCGCGGCCAAGGTGGCCGGCGACGAGATCAGCGAGAAGGACTTCAAGTTCGCCTATCGGGCGCTGGCCAGCAACTTTCCGCCTGCGATGGCCCAGCAGCAGCGGATCAAGGAACTGATCATGGACCGCCTGATCGAACGCGAGCTTCTGGCCCAGGAGGCGGAACGATCCGGCCTCCTGACCTCCGAGAAGGAGGTCAACGACATGCTGACCAACGGCAAGATGATGGTCGCCGGGCAGATGCGGCGCATCGACGGCTACGCCCTGCGCGACGGGGTGCTGGACTACGACCGCTTCCGCCTGGTCACGCAGAACGTCTACGGCCTGACGGTCAAGAACTTCGTCGAGATCCAGCAGCGGGAGCTTCTGGCGGACAAGCTGCGCGAGCTGACCCGCATCTCCACCAAAGTCTCCCCAGACGAGGTGAAGGCCGACTTCCAGGAGAAGGGCCGCCAAGCCAATTTGGAGTACGTGCGCTTTTCCGCCCGTCGCTTCGAGGACGATCTCAGCCCCACCGACGCCGAGGTCGAGGACTGGGCGCGGGCCCACGAGGCCGAGATCAAGAAGGCCTACGACGATCGCAAGTACGCCTACGAAAAACAGGACCCCTCGGTGCGCCTGCGCCACATCTTCATCGAGCTGCCCAAGGACGCCCCCGCCGACAAGCTCGCCGAGGCGCAGGGCAGGATGGATGTGGCGCAGAAGACGCTGAAAAGCGGCACCCGCTTCGCCGACGTAGCCCGGGGCGCCTCCGAGGACATTGTCACCCGGCAGAAGGGCGGCGACATGGGCTGGCTGAAGCAGGGCTTCAGCGGCTTGCCCGAGGGCCTGGAGAAAAAGATCTTCGCCGCCAAGTCCGGGGACCTCGTCGGGCCGGAGCGCACCGACCGGGGCCTGGAGCTGATCAAGATCGAGGGGGCGCGAAAGGGCGACATCGCCCTCTCGGCGGCCCGGGGCGAGCTGGCCGAGGAGCTGTACCGCGGGGCGAAGGCCAAGGAGCAGGCCCGTGCGGCGGCGCAGGAAGTGGCGGCCAAGGTGAAGGCCGGGGGCAAGCTGGCCGAGCTTTACCCCAAGAGCAACAGCGACGCGGACGAGGCCAAGGCCCGGGTGGGCAAGGCGCAGAAGGTCGAGGTCGAGGAGACCGGGTTGTTCTCCCGCCGCGGCGACGTGGTGCAAGGGATCGGGCCGTCGGCGGAGCTGGCCAAGGCGGCCTTTACCACCCTGAAGGTCGGCGAGACAATCGGGCCGCTGGACGCCAGCGGGAGCTTCATCGTGGCGACCCTGAAGGAGAAGAAAGAGCCCGACATGGCCGACTGGGAGAAGCGGCGCGTGGAGCTTATCCAGGAGTTCCAGCGGACCAAGTGGTTCGAGGTGATCACGGCCTATGGCAAGCAGCGCTGCACCGAGGCCCACGCCGCCGGCAAGATCACCGTCAACCCGGAGATCCTGACCTACGAGGGCGGGGCCGGGCCGGCGAACATCCTGGGCATGGCGGGCAAGTACGAACCCTGCTCCGGCCGGCTTTTCTAGGATCCATGCGTCCATGCGAATTGCAACCGCCGAGTTTCTGAAGAGTGCCTCCGCCCCCGCCTCGTGGCCCGACGAGGGGCCGCGGGAGATTGCCTTCTGCGGGCGCTCCAACGTGGGCAAGTCCACCCTGCTGAACGCGGTTTTGGGCAGAAAAGGGATGGCGCGGGTGTCGCGCACCCCGGGGCGGACCCGGCTCATCAATTTCTTCAGCCTGACCGTGGTGCCCGAGGGTACGGACGGCGGGGGCCGCGCCCAGAAGGAGAAGCTGCTCCTGTCCGACCTGCCCGGCTTCGGCTACGCCAAGGTGTCCAAGGTCGAGCGGTCCACCTGGCGGCCCCTCATCCAAAGCTACCTGGATCGCCGGCAGTCGCTGCGGGCGGTGGTTTTGCTTTGCGACAGCAGGCGGGCGGCCAAGGCGACCACGGAGCCCGAACTCCTTTTCGACGAGGATGAACTGTGTCGCTGGCTGCTGCACCTGGGGCGCAAGGTGGTGGTGGTGATGACCAAGGCGGACAAGCTTTCCAAGCACGAGCGCAAACCCGCCGCCGAGGCGCTGCGGCGCCTGCTGGGCAAGTCCCCGGTGATCTTCTCCTCGCTGACCGGCGAGGGGACCGATGAACTGTGGCGGCGCATCTTCTCGGCGCTGAAGGAACCCGCCGCGGCCACGCTGGATACGGACACGAATGCCGGTGCCTCGACTGGCGGGGGCGGCCTCTGAGCGAGCCAGTGGAACACAAGGGCGGCGGCCTCCGCGTCGTCCTTGTGGCGCTGGGGATTAACCTGCTCATCGCCCTGTTCAAGTTCATCACCGCCGCCATCAGCGCCTCCACCGCTATGCTGGCCGAGGCCCTGCACTCCCTGGCCGATACCGGCAACCAGCTCTTTCTGCTCATCGGCATGCGCCGATCGCAGCGGGCGCCCGATCAGCATCACCCGTTCGGCTACGGCAGCGAGACCTACTTCTGGTCGTTCATGGCCGCCGGCAGCATCTTCCTCATCGGCTCGGTGGTCAGCATCCGCGAGGGCATCGACCGCCTGTGGAGCATCCACGCCGGCCACGGCGTCCCCCACGGAAGCATCCGCTGGGCGGTGCTGGTGCTGGTGGTGTCCCTGGGCCTGGAACTTATCTCCTTGCGCTCGGCGATGCACGAGTTCCGCCACTTGACCGCCGGGCGGGGCGTGCGGCAGGCGCTGAAGGACGTACGGGACCCGACCGTCCTGACCGTCCTGTTCGAAGACCTCGCCGCCCTTTTCGGCCTGCTGGTGGCCCTTTCCGGCGTGCTCCTTTCCCACTACACCGGACGGCCGGAGTGGGATGCCGGGGCCTCGATCGTGGTGGGCGTGGCGCTGGCGGCGGTGGCCGTCATCCTGGGGCGGGACTCCAAGGGGCTGCTGCTGGGCAAGGCCGTCCCACCGGAGGACCACGATCGCATCGTGCAGATTGCCGCCTCATCGCCCCACGTGGCCGAAGTGATCCACCTGCGCACCATCCACATGGGGCCGCAGGACGTGCTCTGCGCCCTGAAGGTGCGCTTCGACCCCGAGCTGAACGTCGGGGCGCTGGAGGCATCGATCAACGAGATCGAGATGCGCCTGCGGCACGAGATGCCCAAGCTGCGGCGCATCTACATCGAGCCCGGCTTCGACGAGGAACGTCTGCGGCGCGCGCGCGGCGAGCTGTACTGAGCCGGTCGTGCCGAAAGCCGCGCGACGCCGCTCTCCGAACCTGCCGGACGTCGACGAGGGCCGAAGAAGGTCCCCGGTGGATGTCATCTCTCTGCGGCAAGTCCCCGGGGAGATGATGCGGGACATCCTGGTCATCGAGGAGCACTCCTTCCCCCACCCGTGGGGCGCCGAGGTGTTCCTGGACGAGCTTTCGCAGGACACCGGGTTTCTGGAAGCCCTCTGCCAGCGGCGCGGCAGGCACGTCGCGGCGGTCCTGGGTTTCTGTTGCCTCCGGCGGCTCCACGACGAGATGCACATCCTGAAGATCGCCACTCACCCGGAGGCCCGGCGGCAGGGACACGGGGCGGAGCTTCTGGACCACGCGATCTCGCTGGCGCAGAAAGCAGGCTGTCGCGCCCTGGTGTTGGAGGTGCGCAAGAGCAACCGCGCCGCAATCAATCTGTACGAGAAGCACGGCTTCCAGCAGGTCGGCGTCCGCAAGGATTACTACGCCGACAACGGCGAGGACGCGATGGTGATGACCTGCGCGCTGTAAGCCGCCCGCCCGAGAGTGACCCGAGCAGAAATTAGCGGCCCGCCGGCTTTCTGCTAACATGGGGCCTGTGCTGGATCAGCTTCCCGACGAGCCATCGGCCCCACACCAGCGCAGCCTGCTCTCCTGTCCCACCTGCGGCGCTCCCTGCCCACTGGGGTTCGGCGACACAACCGAGTGTCCCTCCTGTCATGCATCGGTCCCCCTGCTCCGGGAGTTCCTGACCGAACGCGACCGCCGACGCGACCAGGCACGAGAACGACTTGCGGGCGACCCGATCCTTTGTCGCGCCCTGGCTGCCCGCAGCCACTGGTGGCGCTCCCCCTTCTTTGTCGCCCCGGTAAGCTTCGTAGCGCCGTTCATAGCGGCCATCGGCGGGTACTTCCTCGGCTACCGGCAGGAGCGTTACGGGCAGGCGGGCTTCGTCTGGCTCGGCGGCATCGGCATCATCCACCTGTGGACCAGCGCCCTTTTGGAAAGCCGCAAGGAGGAACAGCTCCGCGCCCTGCTCTGTGCCAGGCAGCCCGCACAGGAGGGGGGCCCCCCGGTCTGTCGGGTCTGCGCCGGGCCGCTCTCCGTCCAGGCGGGCGACGAGATTTGCTGCTGCGACCACTGTGGCGCCGACAACCTCCTTGGCCAAAGCCCGGGCGAAATGGACGGGAACGACAGCCCGCCCCGCCCGGATCTCTTCGACGGCGAAGCCGCCTTCCGCGAGGTCTACGGCGACGCGGTCAACCAGCGCGCCTCGCGACTGTACCCGCTGACCCTTTTTGCCGGCTTCATGATCCTGGCCGTACTCACTTTCTTCGCCGTCGAAGCCCCCCGAGCCAAGCTACCGTAGCCCCCCTGGTCCGAACCCCTCGGCGGCCAAGTGTTCTGCCTCGCGCTCCACGTCGAACAGGAAGCGGGCTACCCCTGCCGAGCGCCGCAGCACCGGGGGATCGATGCCAGCCCCTTTCCGCAGGGTCTGGGCAGGGATACGATGATCCTCGTCCGTTCGTGTCTTCATCGGTTGCGCCGACCCTGATGTCCCTTATCGCGATGAGCTGCTGAATCATCTGGCGCCCCTGCGACGTCAGGGCCTGCTGGAAGTGTGGCACGAGGCCATGACCCCGCCGGGCAGCGACCAAAAGGCCGAGCGATCCCTGCACATCCGGGAAGCCGGCGTCCTGGTCCTGCTGGTGAGCGCGGCCTACATGGCATCCGAGCAGGGCTGGACGGATATCACCCGAGCCATGCAGCTCCAGCAGCAGGGCCGGGCGGGTGTCCTGCCCATCATGATCCACCCGACATCACTGCAAGGCACCCCTCTCGATTCTCTTCAGTTCCTGCCGCGCAATGGGGCCCTCAGCCAGCTCGCCCAGCGCGACCAGGCATGGATTGACATCGTCCAGGCCATCCACCGCACCTGCCAGGACCTGGCATCGCAGCCCGTCGATTTGCCACCCACCCTGAAGGCCCCGCCGGAGCCGGTACCCCCGGCGGAGCTGGATGCTGGCACCACCATCGCCGGCAAGTACCGCATCGTCAGCGAGATCGGCCGCGGCGGCATGGGTCGCGTGCTGCTGGCACAGCGCCTGGACATCGGCGGCAAGGTCGCCATCAAGGTGCTGCTGCCGCTCTTCTCCAGTGACAAGGAGATGGCCGCGCGCTTCTTCAACGAGGCCCGCGCGGTCAATGAGGTCGGCCATCCCGGCGTGGTCCAGATCTTCGATCACGGCCAGCTCCCCGATGGCTCCACCTATCTGGTGATGGAGTTCCTTTCAGGCGAGTCCCTGGGGGCCCGCCTGCGTCGCGATCCTGGCGGCATGGCCTCGCAGGCGTCGCTGATCGGCTGCCAGCTCGCCTCGATCCTGGCGGCGGTGCATGACCGGGGGATTGTCCATCGTGACCTGAAGCCGGACAACGTGGTCATGGTCCGCGACTCCGG
>JBBRLA010000226.1:0-11743 GCA_038231615.1 Polyangia bacterium
GAGAGGAGCGCATTCCACCGTCGAGAACCGCCATGATGAACTGGGTCCACAAAACCTATTCCGATTCCAGTATTACGTCGGTGGAACTGGTTCGATTGCTCTGACCTTCTTGAGTAGTCCTTGGCCGAAGTCCCTGTCTGACAGGTCAAATTGCCCCGAGCCGCTTCTTGCATGGCGAAAACTTGGTGGTTCCGTTACGATAAAGGGATGCGCACCTTGTCCGCATCTCATTCCCTGCTCACAGGAACGGCGGCCCTCTTAGTGAGCCTCCTGTCGGGCTGCATCCTGCGCCCAGGCACCGTGGTCAGCCGCTTCTCCGGGGAGTTCGTCTGTCCAGAGAAGCAGATCAAGGTGGACAAGGTCGGCGACGACCGCTTCCGCGCCACCGGGTGCAACCGCCGGGCGAACTACCGCTGCTCCGGCGAGTACGGCGAATTCTGCGAGCGCGTCGGCCAGCCGGAGACCGTCCACGCGACGCTTCCCGAAGCCCCGCAGCAGCGGGAGAGCGAACTGGCCCAGCCGCCGCAAGGATAATAATAAATAGGCGCCAAGGCCGGTCAGGCGTGGGCCCCGCCAAAGGGCGGGAGCAGGGGCAGCGGCGGCAAGAGCGAGAGCGGCGCGGGCCAGGTGCTCAACGTCTCCACCAAAAGCCTGCCCAGTGCATCGATCACCGGCGGCACCACCGGGTGGTCGGGCAGCAAGAAGCGATAGTCGATGATCTTCAGCTCCTGCCGCCCCGCGGCCCGGTCTGCGGCGTTCTGCTCGTCGATCCAGTCCAGCAGCCGGGGCAGCGCCGCCACGGTGGCCGGCTGCACGTCGTGGAACAGGACGATGGCCCGCCCCTTGTGCCGCGAAAGCGCCTGCTGCATGTAGGCCAGCACCTTCTCGGTGTCCCGCAGGCGCCAGTCCTGTGGGTCGATGTCCCAGCCGATCGGCTTGATCCCCAAACCCTCCAGCGTCGCGGTCAGGGTCTTGCAGTGGGCGCCGTAGGGGGTGCGGAACAGGGGCGGGCGCATGCCGATGGCCTCCTCGATGAGGGTGGCGTTCTCCTCGATCTCCTGTGCGGCGATTTTTGGCCCCTTCTTGCCGCAGAGAAAGAAGTGGTGGACGGTGTGGTTGCCGACGACGTGCCCCCGGCGCAGCATCTCGCGCAAAAGGGCCCGGGCCTTGTTGGCCCCCTCGCTCTTGCCCTGGAAGCGCCAGCCGTTGACGAAGAACACCGCCTTCAGTCCGTGGGCGTCCAAAAGGTCCAGGACCTGCGGCGTGGTGTCCAGCCGGGGGCCGTCGTCGAAGGTGAGGAGGATCTCCCGGGAGCGGGCAACGGGGGCGCGGGTGTGCCCCTTGGGCGACGGTTCGGGAGCGGCTTCGACCGCCGCGGCTACAGGATGGGAAGGGGCCACTGCCGGGATCGGCTCGTCCGCCCGCCCGGGGCTCGAAAGACCCAGACCAAGGAGGAGGTTCAGCACTGCCAGGAGACGGACCACACGGGTATGGTAGCCGCACTCCGTCGCGGGTCAATTTGTCGTTTCAGGCGCCGCGTCAGAAATCCCGGTCCTTCCACGCTCGCGTCGTCGGCAGGACCGTCGCGGGGCGTGGGCGCCGCGGGTCAGCTTTTTACCCGCCGCATCTCGGGATCGTAGAACGGTTTTAGAGAAACTGTCGCCGGATACAGCCTGCCGGCGATGTCCACCTCCCAGGTGCCCTGCTCCAGGTACGCGGCATCGATCGCCTGGTCGCCGCCCTCGACCATGGCCAGGCCGACGGCGCCGCCGAGGGTGTGGCCATACGACGCCGCGCGGATGTAGCCCGCGGGCTTGCCGTCGCGGTGGACCACCTCGGCGTGGAAGAGCAGGGGCCGCGGGTCCGTCACCAGGACCTGCACCAGCCGCCGCTTTAGCGGCCCCGCGGCCTTCCTGGTCAGCACCGCGTCGCGCCCGAGGAAGCCGCCCGGCTTTTTCAGGTCCACCGCGAAGCCCAGCCCCACTTCCAGCACGGAGTCGGTGTTGTCGATGTCGTGCCCGAAGTCGCGATAGCCCTTCTCCATGCGCAGGCTGGCCAGCGCCTTCAGGCCGGCGTGGCGCAGGTGAAGGGGCTTTCCTGCCTCCAGCAAGCGGTCGTAGACGTGGGTCGCCTGCTCCGTGGGGATGTAAAGTTCATAACCCAGTTCCCCCAGATAGGTGATGCGCACGCACAGCACCCGGGCGAACCCGATCTCGATGTCCTTGGCGGCGCGGAAGGGGAAGGCCTCGTTGGACATGTCCTGGCAGGTGAGCGCCTGCATCAATTCGCGCGACCGCGGCCCCTGCACGTTGAGTTGCGCAAAACCCGAGGTTACATCGGTGACAAAGGCATGGGCCGCGTAGGGGAAGTGGCGCCGCATCCAGGTCTCGGCGTGGCGGTGGGCCGTGTCGGAGGCCACCACGAAGTAGCGTTCGTCATCCAGCTTGGTGACGGTGAGGTCGGCCTCCAGCTTGCCTTCCTGGTTCAGCCACTGGGTATAGGTGATGACGCCCGCGGGACCATCCACGTGGTTGGCCGAGATGTGATTGAGCAGCCGCCCTGCGTCCCGCCCCTGCACCAGGAACTTCGCCATGAACGACATGTCCATGAGGATGACGCCCTCCCGGGCGGCCCGGTGTTCTGCCTCCCAATAAGGGAACCAGTTCTGCCGGCCCCAGGACAGGCTCTCCGCCGTGGGTACGACGCCTTCCGGGGCGTACCAGTCCGCTCCTTCCCAGCCGCTGACGTCGCGGAAGGTGGCCCCCCGCGCCACCAGGCGTTCGTGGATCGCCGAGCGCTTGGCATCGCGGGCGGTCTGCATCGATCGGGTCGGGTAATGGCACTGGTACACCATTCCCAGGGACTCCACCGTGCGGGTGCGGCGGTACTCCGGGGTGGCCTGGTAGGGGTGCAGCCGATCGATGTTGAAGCCGGTGGTGTCCACGTCGGCGCGGCCGTTGACGATCCAGTGGGCCAGCACGCGGCCGAGGCCTCCGCCGGTGAGGATGCCGATGGAGTTCATGCCGGCGGCGACGAAGTAATTCTTCAGCTCAGGCGCCTCGCCGACGATGGGCAGAAGGTCGGGGGTGAAGCTTTCGGGGCCGCAGAAGAACTTCTTCACGCCGATGTCGGCGGAGATCGGGACGCGGCGCATGGCCTTCTCGATGTAGGGGCCCATGCGGTCCCAGTCCGGCGGCAGCGAACCGAAGGAGAAGTCCTCGGGGATGCCGTCGACCTTCCACGGCGCGCACAGCGCCTCGAAAAAGCCGATGAGCAGGCCGCCGACTTCTTCCCGATAGTAGCCGTAGTGGCCGGGGTCCTCCAGCACGGGCCAGGAGGGCGAAAGGCCGGGGATCTTTTCGGTGATCAGGTAGTAGTGCTCTGCCGCCTGTAAGGGGATGTTGACCCCGGCGCACAGGCCAATCTGCCGCGCCCAGATGCCGGCGCAATTCACGACATATTCGGCCTCGATGTCGCCGCAGGCCGTGCGCACCCCGGTGACCACGCCGCGCTTCTTCAGCACCCCGGTGACCGGCACCCCCTCGATGATCCGCGCGCCCTGCATCCGCGCCCCTTTTGACAGGGCCATGGTGACGTCCACGGGGTTCACCCGGCCATCCTCCTTCACGTAGAAGCCGGCCAGGATGTCGTCGGTGCGGGCCAGGGGGAACAGATCTCCTACTTGCGCGGCGGAGATCTCATGGACATCCACCCCGCAGTGGCGGTTGAAGGCGGAGACGCGGCGGTATTCTTCCAGGCGATCGGGGTCGCTGGCCACCTCGATGAAGCCGACGGGCTTGAAGCCGGTGGCCTGCCCGGTCTCGGCTTCCAGGCGGCTGTAGAGATCGCGCGAATACTTGCGCATCTCGGTAGAAGTCTCCGAGGTGGAGCCGAAGGTGACCATCAGGCCGGCGGCGTGCCAGGTGGTGCCGGAGGTCAGGCGGTCCCGTTCCAGGAGCACCACGTCCTTCCAGCCCATGTGGGCCAGGTGATAGGCCACGGAGCATCCGATGATGCCCCCTCCAATGACGACGACCCGCGCGCGCTGGGGCAATTCCGGTAAAGACATGGCCGCGCAGTATACGTGAAGCCAGGTTGTGCACGAGGGTCTACGGGCTGCATGCGCAGAAAAAGACGCCCGAAGACCCTCGTCCAGAACCGGCTAGAACGGGATGTCGTCGTCGCTGCCGGTGCCGAAGTCCTCGTGGGGGACGTCGTCGGTCGGTCCCGCGGGCCCCGGCGCGGAGGGGCGGCCTCGTTCGGGGGGACCACCGCTAGGGGAACTCGCTGGGGCACCGCCGCCGTAGCCGCCGCCCCCGCCAGAGGAAGACGCACCGCCGCCACCGCCGTAGCTCCTGCCACCGCCGCTGTAGCCACCACCGCCGGTCCCGCCACCGCCGGCCGCCGCGCCATAGCTGCCGCTGGCGGACGATTTCGGGGCGCCGCCCTCATCGCCGCCGGACATCCCTTGGCCTTGGCCTTGGCCCTGACCGCCCGACCCGTCGCGCAGGAAGACCACGTTGTCGGCGACGATCTCGGTGGTGTAGCGCTTGTTGCCGTCCTTGTCGTCCCAGGTGCGCGTCTGCAGGCGTCCCTCCAGGTAGACCTGGCGGCCCTTGCCCAGGAACTTGGCGCAGTTCTCGCCGGTCTTGCCCCACACTACGATCTTGTGCCACTCGGTGCGCTCCTGGCGCTGGTCGTTCTTGTCCTTGAAGACCTCGGAGGTGGCGATGCGCATCTCGCACACCGCCTGCCCCGATGGCAGGTACTTCAGTTCAGGGGGCGCCCCGAGGTTGCCCAGGATGATCACTTTGTTCACGCTGCCGGCCATCTGCCGTCTCCTCGCCGCGGGTGATTGCGTTCACCACAGTGCGTGACATCGTGTCCGCAGTAGGCCCCATCGTCAAGTCCAACCGCATCGCAACCGAAGCGGGCCATGAACTTTTGTTCATTCCGCCCCGGCTGGCGAATTGACAGACGGCCCAACAAACGCCACCATCCGACTGTAGCTGATTGGAGTGTCTGTGCGTCTACACATGCCCGCAACCCTGGCCGGGACCCTCCTCCTGGCCGCTTTCCTGTGCCAGGGGTCGCCCGCATCCGCCAGGGGGGCGCTGGACGGACTCACGGCCATCGCCGCGACACCCTATGGCGGCGGCGTCCCCGGCGGGGTGGTCGCGCGCTTCGGCAACGAGCTGCCCATCGCTCTGCGCCGCGCCGGGTTCTCTCTGCTGGACCCCCGGCAGGTCGACGTCAAGCTGGCGGAGCGACCGGACCTTCTGCTCTCGTGCCAGGACAACCCGTGCTTCCTGGCCCAGGCGGAGCTGTTGAGCGTCGCCCACCTGATCGTCCCGCAGCTCCGGCAGGGCAAGGGGCGGCTGCTGATCGAGCTGGTCCTTTACGACGATACCCAGGAAGCGGGCAAGCAGGTATTGACCCCCGTGTCCCGGGCGCAGGAGACCTGCCTGGTGGGGGAGTTGTCCTCCGCCCTCACCCGGGCCGTGGTCACGCTGAAGAAGGGCGCCGAGCAGGCCCTCTTTGGCGAGGTCGCGGTGAACGTGCTGCCCGAAGCGGCGCGGGTGTTCATCGACGGCGAGGAAATCGGCACCGGAGGGCAGGGGACGCTGCGCCGGCCGGTCCCGCCCGGGGACCACCTGGTGGAGGCCCGAGGCCCCGCGGGGCGGGCCGAGCGGCGTGTAAGCCTGTCGGCGGGGCAGCACGTCTCGGTTGACCTGCTGGCCACCGGCCCCGAGCCGGCCCCCGCGCTGCTTTCGCGCCGTCGCCCCCTCCAGGCGGCCAAGTGGGCCACCTTCGGGGTGGGGATGGTCGCCATCATCGCGGGCACGACCCTATGGGCGCTGAACGGTACCGGCACCTGTGACAAGCTGGCCGGGCAGACCCACTGCCATGAGGTGTTGGACACGTTTCCGCTGGGTGTCGCCGTGCTTTCCGAAGAGCACCGCGGACACGCCCAGCGCCGGGAGGGCGAGTCGGCGGCGATCCTCACCTTTTCGGGGGCCTTCTAGCCATGCGCAACCTTACGCTCTCGCTCTTCGCCCCGGCCCTGCTTTTTTACCTGGCGGCGGCGGGCTGCACCCGCGTCAATATGCTTTACTGCGACAGCACCTACCCCTGCGGCATGGGGATGGTGTGCGTTATGCCGCAGCACGAATGCCAACCCGGCGCGGGCGACATGAGGCCCGGGATGCCCGACCTGGCGAATCCCCCCCCGGACCTGCGGATGGCCGACGGGGGCTTTGTATGTACCAGCGACAGCCAGTGCGCGGCGCTTTCCGCGAAGTTGCCTGCGTGCATCGCGGGCGCGTGCCAGCCGTGCCGGCGCAACTTCCAGTGCCCGGATTCGGCCTGCGACGACAACGGCACCTGCCACGACCCGGCGGTGGTGATCCACGTGAACGACGGCGCGGGCTGCGGCGGTGCCGGCAATCCCTTCTGCAACGTGCAGGACGCGATGGCCGCGGTGGGCCCCGGCAAGAACGTGGTCCTGCTCGATCCGTCCAAGGGCGAGGGGATCACCAAGGCCGGCAGCCCGATCAACATCAGCAAGAGCGTGCGCATCATTGGCAAGCGCGCCAGTGTCGCCGCGCCGCTGGTGGTGCTGCTGGACCCGATCTCGATCGCCACCCCCATGACGCCCATTGCCGTGGGCATCGAGGACCTGGAAGTTTCGCCGCGGAACAGCGGGAGCACCCTGGGGATCTTCTGCGTGCAGTCGGACCAGGGCATCGCCTTCACCCTGCGCTGGTCCAAGGTGGACCAGGCCCACGGCGGCGGGATCGGGATCCAGTCCTGCTCTCCGGTGGTGATGATCAGCAACCAGATCGTCAACAACCGAGGCATTCTCGCAAGCTACGGTGGGGTACTCATCTCTACCCAGGACCTGACCCTGCTCAATAATGTCATTGCCAACAACCTCGGATCCGGGCTGGACACGCTCGCCGCCGGGTTGAGCCTGCCGACCACGCCGGCCGCCACCCAGATCGCCTTCAACACGGTGGTGAACAACGACTGCGCCACGCCCCCATGCAACCTGAAGTGCGGGCAAAGCCTCAATATGTCGTACATGATCGCCCAGAAAGATGGCACGGTGGGCGCCAACTGCAACTTGAGCCGCTCGGTGGTGCCGGTGGACGTCAACGGCGGCACGATGAACATCAAGATCATGCCCGACTTCGTGGACCCGACCCAGTTTGATTATCATCCGCAGGTCACAGCGAAAAACCAGATGCTGCTGCTCATGGACGACAAGCCGGTGGTCGGCTACGACCTGGATGACAACCCCCGTCCTGGCAAGGGCGGCGTCGCCATCGGCGCGTACCAGCTTCCATGACCGGCTGATGTACCAGGGACTCCGGGTCGCGGTGGTGGTGCCGGCCTTCAACGAAGAGCCCAAGGTCGCCGGGACCATTGCGGGCATTCCCGACTTCGTCGACCACATCCTGGTGGTGGACGACGCCAGCCGCGACCGCACCTTCCGGGTCGCGGCAAAGGTAAAGGGGCGTCCCGGGCTGGAGGTGCTGCGCCACCGCAAGAATCACGGCGTCGGCGCGGCCATCACCACGGGCTACCGCCGCGCGCTTTCCCTGCGCTGCGACGTGGCCTGCGTCATGGCCGGCGATGGGCAGATGGACCCCGGGGATCTGCCGGCGCTTTTGGGACCGATCCTGTCTGGGGCGGCGGACTACGTGAAGGGCAACCGCTTCGCCCTGCGGGAGGTATGGCGGGTCATGCCCTGGACCCGGCTTCTGGGCAACATCGCGCTTTCTTTGCTGACCCGGGTGACCTCGGGGTATGGGCACATCTTCGACTCGCAGTGCGGCTTCACCGCGGCGTCGCGCACGGCGCTTTTGGCCATCGAGCTTTCCACGGTGTTCCCGCGCTACGGCTATCCCAACGATCTGCTGGCCCGGCTGAACGCCGCCGAGCTGCGGGTGGTGGACGTGCCTGTCCGTCCGATCTACGGGCCCGCCTGGCGATCCGGGATCTCGCTGAAGACCGTGGTGTACCCGATCTCGTACGTGCTTTTGCGATCCCTGCTGTGGCGGATGTGGAAAAAGACACGGCGGCGCTTCCTGCGGCCGGTCCCGCGGGCCCTTTCGGCCCTGCCTGCTCCGCAACAGGACCCCTCGCCCGCGTCTCCCTCCGCCCCAAGCAGCAGCTATACAAGGTCAAGTGGATGAAGAGCCATCCGGCGATGAAGAGCCATCTGGCGACGAAGAGCCATCTAGCGACGAAGAGCCATCCGGCGATGAAGAGCCATCTGGCGACGAACAGCCATCTGACAATGAAGAGCCATCTGTGGATAAAGAGCCATCTCAGTAAGAAGCACATGGCCGGAGCAGATTTTGGCGCACCCCCACAGCGACCGAGGGAGCGTACTACTGTACGTGACCGAGGAAGCGTGGGGGCACTCCCCACGGACTCGCATTCGCGAGTCCGCGTGGGCCCACCCATGACCTCGCGAATGCGAGGACATGGGGGAGAGGTACGCCAAAAGCTGCCCGGTCCAGGTGCTTCTGTTTAGCAGAGTGCGCATTGGCGTCGTCACGACTTCGTATCCCCGCTTCCCCGGCGATCCCGCGGGCACTTTCGTCGCCGGGCTGAATCGCTACCTGCACACGCTGGGGCACCAGGTGCAGGTGGTGGCCGCCGGTGAGCTGGGCGCGGCCGAGACCTCCCTCTCCGAAGCCGGGATCGCCGTGTCGCGAGTGCCCTCGGCGCTCTTTTATCACGGCGGGGCGCCGGATGCCCTCTCGCTCGGCCGCATCGGGGAGGCCGGGCGCTTCTCCCTGGCGCTGCGGTCCAGATGCCGCGAACGCCTGCGGGGGTGCCAGGCGCTGATCTCCCACTGGCTGGTCCCTTGCGGGCTGATCGGGGCGCTGTGCGCCGCGGGGCGCCCCCATCTGATGATCGCCCATTCCTCGGACGTGCACCTGCTGCGGCGCTGGCAGGGCGAGGCGCTGGTCCGCTGGCTGGCCCGGCGGGGAGATCTGGTCTACACCGCCTCATCGCTCGTGGTGGCCGGCGCCCCGGGGCGGGTGGTGCCGATGGGCGTGGATGCCGCCGCGTTCGCCGAGGGTGCAAGAGGCGAGCGACAGGCAGCGCGGGAGCGGCTCGGTGTGGTGCGGCCCACGCTCCTTTTTCTCGGGCGGCTGGTCCCGGTGAAGGGGGTCGATCGGTTGCTCGCCGCGCTGGCGCTGCCCGCGGCCCGCGGGTGGGACCTTCAAGTGGCCGGGGACGGGCCGGATCGGGAGCGCCTGATGAATCTCGCCGCCGCGCTGGGCGACCGGGTGCGCTTCCTGGGCGAGGTGCGGGGGGATGCCCGGCGGCATCTGCTGCTGGCCGCCGACGTGCTGTGCCTGCCCTCGGTGCGCCTTGCGGACGGAAGGACCGAAGGGGCGCCCACGGTGCTGCTGGAGGCGATGTGCGCCGGCTGCCCGGTGGTCGCCAGCGATGTGGGCGGGGTCGCCGCGCTGGTCGGTGGCGCCGGCAGGCTCTGCCCCCCGGGAGACGTCGCGGCGCTGGCCGAGGCGCTGGGGGCGGCCCTCGATCCAGGCTGGCGGGGGCGGATGCGCGACCTGGCGCGGACACAGGGCGCGCGACACGACTGGTCGGAGATCGGGCCGGCTCTTCTGGGAAGCTGGCCCGGTACGTGAGAAACCTGTCGACGCCGGACAATGAGGTTAGGTTTTCCCTTGAAATGAGCAACCATGTGCCCCCGTCAGATTGCCGCCTGGGGGCATCCAGGCTAAGCTTCGATCTATGTTTCAGATCCTCGTCGCCATCCTCTTGCTCGGGGTACTCGTCATTGTCCACGAGACCGGGCACTTCCTGGTTGCTCGCCTGTCGAAGATGAGGGTGGACCTGTTTTCCATCGGGTTTGGTCCCTCGCTCTGGCGCTTCACCCGGGGCGAGACGACCTACCAGATCGCGGCGGTGCCTCTGGGCGGCTTCGTGCAGATCGCCGGCCTGAACCCCGGCGAGGACATCGACGCCGAGGACCCCCGCGCCTACCCCAACCGACCGGTGTGGCAGCGGCTGGCCACCATCTTCGCCGGCCCCGGCATCAACTATGTCTTCGCCGCCTTTCTCTTCATCCTCCTGAACCTCATCGCCGGGGTGCGGATCCACGGACAGAACGGCGCCTTCGTCGGCGAAGTCCTCCCCAACACCCCCGCGGCGCGGGTCGGCATCCAGCCCGGCGACGAGATCCTCAGCATCAACGGCAAGGCGGTCACCGCCTACAGCCAGGTGCGCCCGCTGGTGGACGCCAGCCAGGGGAAGCCGGTGGCCATCGAGATGCTGCGTGAGAAGGCGCACAAGACCTTCACCCTCAACCCGCAGAAGGACGACACCGGCTGGCGGGTGGGAATCGGGCTGATGCCCCGCGAGGCGCGCCAGCACATGGGTGCCTGGCCGGCCATCAAGTCGGGCCTCTCGGATCCAGTGGTCCTGACCTGGCTGAACCTACAGGCCTTCTGGGATGCTTTCAACGGCAAGAAGAAGCTGGAGTTTCACAGCCCCATCAAGATCGTCACCGAGATCAAGAAGAACATCAACCGCGGCTGGGTGCAGGGCATCGAGTTCGTGGCCTTCATCAGCACCTTGCTGGGCTTCTTCAACCTGCTGCCCTTCCCGGCGCTGGATGGCGGCAGGCTGGTATTCCTGGGCTGGGAAGTGCTGACGCGCCGGCCGGTCAGCCCCAAGGTCGAACAATGGGTCCACTTCGGCGGCATGATGATCCTTTTCGGGGTGCTGGGGCTCCTGCTCTTCAAGGACGCCAAGAGCCTGATCGTGTCGGGCAGCTAACCCGAAGCGTCCTCACCTCCCCGGAATCACCCCGCCTGGCCTTCCAACCGGGCCTTGGGCTCCGGCGGGCCTCTTCAGGCCAGCGGTCTGGCAAGATATCTGGTCGCCTTGGAATGTGGTAATTATCCTGGTGTGATCCAATCAGCAAAGGTCCAGCGTTTTCGTGGCATTCCCCGACTGGAGATCAGCGGGTTCGGTCGGGTGAACCTCATCATCGGCAAGAATGATTGCGGCAAGACCGCGCTTTTGGAGGCACTGGAGCTTCTCGACGACGTGGGAGGTGCGGCGAGATTGCTGTGGCTTCAGCAGCGGCGTCGCGATGAAGACGCCTTGGTGTTTGAGTTCGAGCGGTTCTGGGAGCCGATCTTTTGGCAGCACAATGTCTTGGAAGGGATCGACCTGTCGGCGCAACTGACCGGCGGCGCGGGCGTCGAGGTGCGGGTAGCGCAAGTTGCATCCACGGGACCGACCGTGCTGAAGGGCGAGAACCCGGAGTCCGCGGCATTGCATTCTCCCGGGGATCCGCCCAGGCGACGGAATCCCATGATCCAGAATCCGTGGGCGCTGAACGTTTCTACGCGGTCGGCCAGGGGCCAGGCGTCTACGGGGACCATCACGGTGAAGGACGGCGACTTGCACCTGCCCAGGCGTGAGTACCCGGACATGGGGAGCGCGTGGGTTGCCACGAGCGCGTCGATTGGCGAAGGGCAGGTTCGAGACTTCTCCGAGCTGAAGCGGACCGGTCGTGAACCGGAGATCGTCGAACTCCTGCAAGAGGTCGACCCGAATGTCACCGGTCTCGAACTCCTGGCGCCCTCCGGGAAGCAGGCGGAAATCTTCGTTCGCATGGGCCCGGACTTCCCGCCGCTTCCGATCACGATGATGGGAGATGGCTTTCAGCGGTGCCTGGAGA
>JBBRLA010000227.1:0-11720 GCA_038231615.1 Polyangia bacterium
GGCGGCGCCCGGCCCCTGCTGGAGATCTGCCAGAAGACGACGTCGACCCCGGTGCGGCGGGCGTGCTACGGCGGGGCGCAGCTCCAAGCCCTGCGCCATCCGAACGCCATGCCGGATCTCCTGTCCGAGCTGCGCAAGGTCCCGCCGCCAGGCGACGAGGCGCGGACGCGGGCCATGCTTTCGCTACTGGACGAACTGTGGGGAGTCAATCGCGAGGCGCCGCAAGCGCCGCGGTTCATCGATCGCGAAGCGCCGCAGGCGCCGCGGTTCATCGATCGCGAAGCGCCGCAGGCGCCGCGGTTCATCGACCCGCGGCAGATCGAGATCTTTCTGTCCCGGGGGGTGCGGGCGATGCTGCCGCTCCTGCCCGAGGTCGCTGACCCGACCTGGCTGCTCACCGCAGACGAACACCGGGAGCACGCCGTGCGGCGGCTGCCGGTGTCGGCGATGTTCCCCAGAAAGGAGATCGCCCCGGGGGTCAAGGCTGCCTGGGACCGCTTCGTGCGGACCACCCAGATGCCGGTGGAGCCCCGGGAGTACAAGCGCCCAGTGGTGCGCAGCGAACCCAGGGTGGGCAGGAATGACCCCTGCCCGTGCAAGAGCCAGAAGAAGTACAAGCACTGCTGCGCCGGCAAGCAGCCTGAGAAACCCGCCGCCGCGAAAGAGGACGGCCCGAGACTGCCCGAGAAGCCCGCCCCGGAGCGGGGCTGAACCGTGGACCCACGCCCCAAGTCACAGGCGCGGCCGGTCGAGGTGCAGGCGGAACCACTCCACTACGGTTTCCCGCAGGAGCGCCATGCCACCGGCGAGCGCCTCGGGCTGCGGCCCTTCCGTGGCCGGGGGACCCAGGTGATGACCCAGGCCGGGCAGCGTCCGGTCCACCAGCCACTCGGGGTAGCCCCGCTGCGCATAGTGGGGGCGCAGGGCATCGCGCAGGGCGCGGGTGTCCGCGGGCGGAAAGTGCACATCCAGGGCCCCGTGCAGAAGGAGCAGCGCCGCGGGCGGCTCGCGCTGGGCGATGTCTGCGGCGCGGCCCAGGGGATCCGCCCGGCGGGCGGCTGCGCGGGCGGCTGCCGACCAAGTGTAGGGGGCGCCGGACTGGCGCTCGGCGTGGGCCACAGCGGCGAAGGGGTTCTTCGGCGCGTTGAGGGTCACCGCGGCGGCGATGCCCACCCGTCCCGCGAGCAGGGCGAACTGCACTGCGGCGCCGCCCTCCGCCACCCCGAAAAGCCCGATGCCCCCCGCAAGACGCAGCCGCGCCCGCCCCTTCAGCGCCTCGATGACCCCGGGCAGATCGCGCACCGCGCCATCGAGGGCCGGGAGGTAGCGCTGCATGAGGAAGTCCTCTGGCGAACACGGCCCCTCGCCGGCGTCGACGTCCTTGGGCCGGTCCCCGCCGCCCGGCAGCCCGAGGTACGCCTTGTACGCCTGGACCTCGTCGAGGGGCAGCGCGGCCAGAAGCGCGGCCTCGTTCTCCGGCGGCCCGAAGCCGTGCCACAAAACGATGAGCGGGGCTGCCTGATGTCCATCGTCATGGGGCGGGTGGCGCAGGAGCACGGGGACCCCGGCGGCGACCAAGGACTCGGTTTCGGCCATGTTCAGTCGTAGCAGGGGGAGCGGTGGAGGGCAAGGCAGGGTCGCTGACGCCGCTGCGCCGGGCAGAGGAAGCGGCGCGACCGCGGCGCTACGGGTTCTCTCGCACCGCTGTGAAGCCGATGCCGACGGAGAGCGAGTCCTTCTGGGTGCCCTTGGGCACCGGCATCCACACCCCGCCGGAGAAGGCCTGGACATCTGGCGCCAGCACATTCTGGATAAGGGAGTTGGCCTGCACCTCCGCGGGGAGGATCACGCAGGTCGTGGGGCTCTTGGCGCAACAATCGGCGGCCACCTTGCACTTGTTCTGGCTGATTGGGTTGCTCATGTCCTCGAAGAGCTTGATGATCGTCTGGCTGGTGCCGCCGGTCGGGTCGGCGTGGATCGAGTCGGTCAGGAGCTGGGCGATCGCCGGGATGATCATTCCGTCGATGTCCGCCTTTCGGATGACGCCGTGGATCTGCCCGCTCAGGATTCCGTTCCCGTCGATCCGCCCCTGCACATGGGCCCCGTACACCGTCAAGGGCAGGATGCCCCCACCCAGCGGCAGCGCGAAGAAGATCTGGCGCACCTCGGCGGGTTTCAGCTTGCTGGGGACGATGGTGCTCATATTGCCGGCGACGGCGCACTCGGACAGGTCCGCGGGGGCGAAGTTGGGATCGAGGGTAAAGTGATCGTTGCCGTCATACCTGGGCGGGGAGGGCGAGGGCGAGGCGGTGCCGACGACCAGGCTGCCACAGGCGTCTTTCAGGTCGAGGGTGGCGACGTCCATCAGGAAGACCGTTTTGCCGGCGGCCACCGCCATGTCCACCGGCCCTTGCAAGTCAAACCCCGCCGCGGAGATCGCGCCGATGATCGACTTGAGCTGGTTCTGGGGCCGGCCCCCGCCGTCGATGTCGATGGCAAAGCTCATCGTACCGGGAAGCATGATGGAGTGGGTGGCATAGTGAGTGATGGGGAGGCCGGCAAAGTCCGGCACCGGCGAGGCCAGGTCGTTGCGGACCAAAAGGTCAGGCAAGCCCGCGTCCGGACCGAGCGGGGGATCGACGCACTGCCGGGCGTTCGCGTCGCACACCCGGTTGCCCGTGCAGTCCTGATCGGTGGCACAGCCATCCGACTGCTTCGAGCACGCAGCGGACGTGATGAAGAGCAGAAAAATCAACCCTTTGCGCATGGATGGTGCCTCCTGCGGCGAAGGGTAGATCGAAGAGCAAGGAGGGGCAAGGGCCGCGGGGCGTTGCGGTTATTCCTCGTCGGGGAGCTGAATGGAGTTCGGGGGCGGCGGGATGGACAGATCCGGCCACGGGCTCAGCGCGGGAACCACAACGTGAATGACGCCCCCGCCTCGGGCGTGCTGGCCACCTGGATCTTGCCGCCGCTGGCCAGGCAAAGCCGTCGGGTGATCCCCAGCCCCAGCCCTCGCGCCGTGCCGCCCCGGGTGGTGAAGCCGTCCTCGAAAATCCGCGGCAGGTCCGCATCGCGGATGCCCACGCCGCTGTCCCGCACGCTCAGCGCCACCCCGGCCTCGTCGACGAAGGCCTCGATGTCGACCTGCCCCCCATCCACCGTCGCCGCCACCGCGTTCTCCAGCAGGTTCACCAGCATCTGCCGCAGCCGATCCGGGTCCACCCGCAGCGCCGGAATGGGCGCCTGGCAGCGCAGCCGCACCCGCGAGCGCGCCCCTTTATCGGGCAGGTTCACCTCGATCACATCCCGCAGGAGCCGCAGCGGCGACAGGGTCCCCGGGCCCGCCGTGGCCGACGTCTCGCCCAGGGTGTAGGACGAGAGGAGCCGCCCCAGCCGGTCGGCTTCCTCCTCGATGGTGCGCAAGAGGCGCGTCCGCATCGCCGCGTCCGCGTCCGGCCGCCCGAGCACCTGCGCCGCCGCCCCGATCGCCGCCAGCGGGTTCTTTGCCTCGTGGGTGAAGTCGCGCATCTGGTGGGCGTAATCGGCGAGTTGCGAGAGCCGCAACCACATCTTCAGCTTCGCCTCCAGAAGGTCCACGCTGAAAGGCTTGGCGATGAAGTCGCTGATGCCGCTGCGGTAGGCCCGCTTCTGGGTGGCCGAGTCGGTCTGGGCGGTGATTGCCAGCACCGGCACATCGTCCAGCTCCGGCCGCTGCCGGATGTGCCCGAGCAGACCGAACCCATCGATGCCGGGCAGCACCAGATCCAGCGTGATCAGCGCTGGCCGCCTCTCGGATAGCGCCTTCAGCGCCTGCCCCCCGTCGCGAGCGCGGTGAAGCTGCACCTTCATCGGCGCCATCAGGGCGGCCAGCAGATCGGCAATCGAGGCCTGGTCCTCGATGACCAGCACCAGCGGCGGCTGCTTCGCCTGCAAGCTCGTGCTACTGGTCGACATCCTCGCCGGGCATCCTGATAAGCATCAGTTTAAATTCGACTCTCTGCCCGACTCAAAGTCAAGAAATTTGCGTCACGCTCCCTCGTCTTTTGGGTCATTTGGAGGGATCAAACCTCCGGCGCACCCCCGGCACATTGCGATCAGTGGCTGGGCGCACTGCGATCAGTGGCTGGGCGCCTGCCCGTCCCTGCTGTCTCCAGCCATCAACACGAGGCACCCAGGCCGCAACTTCGGCCGCAGATCGGGGTAAACTGAGCACTAACGTCGCGGATCCCGGCCTGGCGCCGCGCTTGCAGTAGGAAACAGCCAGCAGCCTGGCAGAGAAGGACACAGTGCCGATGTCGAGCGTGAAGATCTACTGGACCCTGACTCAGACCCCGGGAGGTCACGCCGCCCTGGTGGTGCTGCTTCTCGCCCTGTGCGTGTCCACCGTCACCGACCTGCGGCAGCGCAAGATCTGGAACTACGCCACCTTCCCGGCGGCCCTGCTGGGCTTCGTCCTGCACGGCTACCTGGGCGGTGGGTGGATGCTCCTGTCCAGCGTCGTCGCCTTCGCCCTTTGGCTTTCGGCCGGCATCGCCGTGTGGACCACCGGGGGCGTCGGGGCCGGCGACATCAAGATGCTGGCCGCCATGGGGGCCCTCATCGGCTTCTGGCCGGCGTTCTGGGCCTACTTCATCAGCAACCTGACCATGGTGGCCTACCTGCCCGTACGCTGGCTGGTCCAGGGCACCTTGATAGCGAACCTCCGGCTCATTGGCACCTGGCTGCACTCGCTGCTCTCGCCGGGCACCAAGGTCATCCACTTCACGCCGGTGGGCATGGAAGACAAAACACCGCACGCGCCGCTTTTCCTTTTCGGCGTGATCGCAACGATGATCCTCTCGCATTACGGGGTGCTCCCATGGTGAAGTCCCAGTCCTTCGTCTCTTCTCGCGTTCTGCGCGTCCTTTCCGCCGGGCGGAAGTTTCTTCGCGAGGAGCGGGGAGACATCGCGCCGGCCACTTATCTGATGGCGCTCATCCCGACGCTGATTTTCATTTTCTTCGCCTTCGACACCGGCATCAGCAAGGGCACCCGCCTGGCGGTGGAGTATGCCGCCTTCTGCGGCGCTCGTGCCGCCGCCACCCAGATCCCCAAGGGGGACCAGCAGGGTGCCTGTGTCAGCGGCGACGAAAAGGCCGCCATCAAGCGGGCCGCCGCCGCCTGCCTGGCCTCGGTGGTGAAGAAGAACAACTCCCTGCCGATGGAGTTGCCCGGCGCCCTTACCCGCCTCATCGACAGGGCCGAGCAGCGCACCGAGGTGGAGATCCAGAACCAGAGCGGGGGCAGCGCCACCTGCTTCGGCCACAACGACGTGGTCCAGGTCGAGGTGTCCTACAAGCACGACATGTACTTCCCGTTCTCACCCCTTAACTGGGGCGGGAACCGCCCGATTACCATCAAGGCCACGGCACAAGCCATGCTTCATACCATCAAGTAGGCCCACAAGAACCCAAGGCCAGAAGCAAGAAAAGAAGTAAAGGCCACCACCATGACCACGCAAAAGACGCCGTTTGTGAACCGCGACGCCACCGGCGTTTCGCGAGCTGAGAACCGCGACGCCGCCGGCGTTTCGCGAGCTGTGAACCCTTCCTTCCGCCGGGCTCCCGCAGTGCGCCGGTTGCTGCGGCAGCGCGGCTCGATCCTGGTGCTGACGCTGCTGGCCATCGGGATGATCGCCGGGGCCTACCTGTACATCGCGGTCATCGGCAGCCGCTCCGCCGAGATCACCCGGGCGCGCACCTCCGCCGACGCCACCGCCATGGCCGCGGCGACGGTGAAGGCGCGGGCGCTGAACTACGAGGCGTTCATCCTTTTGGCCGACACGGTGCTTCTGCCCCTGGGGCAAGTGTCGCAGAACATCAGCACCGCACAGGAGACCTTCTTCGCAACGGTGTGCGTGCCGTGCATTCTGGGCTGCGAGTTCTGCCCCCTGTGCGCCAAGTGCATCGAATATGGGGACTCGCAAATCCCGACCACCAGCGGCAAGCGGCCCAACGTGGACAAGCAGGTCACCGACTGGCTGGACGGCCTGGAGGCCATGGCCGGGGCGCTGGACAGCGTCGGGCCCTACTGGGCCGAGGAGACCGCCGTGCTTGTGGGCCTGAACCGGCCGAGCTACGGTGGGCCGAGCAGCCACGGCGTCAGCGTCGCCGCGTCCTTCCCGCTGCCAGACAACTACGAGCAATGCGGCAAGCTAGGCATCGAGATGATCTCCAACACCGAGAAGGTCCAGGGGCGCGAAGCGTGCCACGATCGGGCGTACTACGAGTTTACCTATCTCAGCGAGATCGCGCCCCACTTCGACCCGATCTTCAGCGGCTTCAACATCGCCGGCGAGGGCCTGATCGGCAAGCTGCTGACCGCGGGCGCCGACTGCGACAAGGCCAACAAGGTGCCCAAGCTCTCGGACAACTGGAAGAAGTTCAAGTATTCCCGCGGCATGGCCCTGGAGCTTCAGCCGAACGATCACTGGCAGCTCAGCTACCTGGAGGCGCTGCGCCAGACCAGCCCGCCCAAGATGCTGGAGACCGGCTGGCTCCTGGGCATCGGCTGCGCCGAGCACTACGCCCAGGATCACCAGGACCAGGAAAGCCTGTGGCACATGGACTGGCGTGCGCGGCTGGTCCCGTGCGAATATGATAAGCCGGAGAACGCGCAGCAGGTCACCCAGTGTGGCGGCAACTCCGCCCCCGGGTCCCAGGCGATTCAAGTGCAGTTCCGTCGCGAGATGGCCCTGAACATCGCCAAGGACTGGAAGTGGTAGAGGAGATCCGAATCATGAGCCACAAAGATTCCCGGATGCTTCGCCAGAACCCCAAGGAGAGCCCGATGTCGCGCCATCGTAACGAAAGCCAGAAGAACCAAAAGCGCCCGGCCCGGCAGACCCAGCGGGGCGTGGCCCTGGTCGAACTCTTGCTGATCACCGTGCCGCTGTGCTGCCTGTCGATCGTGCTGGCCTCGGCGTTGGCGGCGACCTCGACGGCGAAGAACAAGGCCATGTGGAAGGCCTCGCTGCAAACCCAGCAGGCGACCCGCGAGCCCTGCGCCGGGGCGCCGCTGCTTTACCTGCCGACGATGTCGTCGAAGCAAAGCCAGTTCAACCAGGGGCGCAGCAAGGCCGGCATCATCGCCCTGGAGGGCATCGACATCACCCTGACCAACTACAAGAGCCAGCAGGTGACCGAGCCGGTGGGCAAGTTCTACTTCGAGCAGGCCACCAACCAGATGTTCCCCGACCGCACCCAGTCGGCGCAGAACACGGCGACCTTCCTGTGCAATGAGCCCAACAACGGCGACAGCCGCCGCACGCCCCACGAGGTGATCGTCTACGGCACCGCCTTCCTGAAGTCGCAAGAGCTGTACTGATGCGGCGGCGGGGTTCTCTTTCGGCAATGCTCTTTCGTGGGACGACCGATGAACCGCGGCGCCTACGGCGCTTCACGATTGCAGCCGCGGCGGCGGTCCCCCTGCTTCTGGCGGGGCCGGCGAGGGCGTCGATCCTGGACTTCATGTCGGGCGCAGTGATGAGTGAGGGGATGCCCAAGGTCCCGGGGGACGTGAACCGGGACAAGCCGCGCTCGGTGCTGCTGAACGGCTTCCCGCTCTTTGTCGAGACCGGACGCACCAACAAGCGGGTGAACGAGGTGCTCGACTTCTACCAGCAGCGCTACCAGGGCGGGGCGCTGAAGGAACTGGCCGGCAAGCCGGTGGCAGTGCGTCGGGACGGCGCCGATACCGGGACGCTGATGACCGTGGAAGTGCCGGACAAGGCCACGGCGCTACAGATGATGGATGGCAAGCGCACCCTGTCCAGCGCCGGCCCGCTGCGCATGGTCTACGCGCGGCGTTCGGGGATCTCGACGGACTACATGGCCATCTGGTCGGACAGGGCGATGCCGCCGACCATCCTTCAGCCGGTGCAATCCGGGGACGCGCCGGGGCAGGACGTGCCCGGGGTGCCGCGGCCCGACGGGGTGCGGACGATGACCTTCGCCGAGCCCAAGGCGGGGTACCTGCTGGTGATGTACCGGGTCAACCAGAGCCCCGAATCGGCCCTGCTCAGCACGGCGTCGCGCATCGCGGCCTCCGGCGGCTGGATAAAGGACCCCCAGTTCAGCGGCGCGGCGGAGAAGCGCCGGCAACTGGTGGCCCGTTTTTCACAAGGGGTCAGGGACGTGGTGGTGACCGCCCGCCAGGGCAAGTCCGGGACGCAGATCACCTACCTGGCCCGGGATTTGAATTAACCGTCTTGGGTCAAAAGCGGCTGATGGGCGGTGGGGGCGCGTGCAGGCGGGGGTCGTTCAAGCCCTGCTGGAAGTACTGGCCGATGGTGCCCTGATAGCGCCGGTCGTTCGGGCCCCAAAGGGGCGGCAGGTTGTTGGGCCGAATGGTCGTGGGGTCCCGCGGGGCCCGCGCCGGATCGATACCCAGGCGCGAGTAGAAGTCGCCCCAGGTGCCGCCGTTGGGCAGAAGGGGGTGCTTCCCCGCCGGGTCGTTCAGGTTCATCGTGCCCGAGATGGCCTTGAGTTCCGGCTGCATGGTGTCAAAGATCGGCTGAAGAATGACGAGCTGCTCCTGATAGCCGATGAGCAGGTTTGCCCGCGCCGCCGTATCGTTGCGCTCCGCCGTGAGGCGCGCGACGGTCGCGGGGTCCTTGGCCACCTGGATCTCCAAACCCAGGCGCCGCACGTCGCCATAAAGGAAGAAGGCCTCGGACAAAAAACCCGAGGGGTCGTTGCGGAATTGCAGGCGCCCGGGGTTGCCGTTGGGCGCGGCATTGGCCGCGGTCAGGAACTGCGCATAAGCCGGCGCGATGTTCTCGTAGATCTCGCGGTTGCCCTTCACCAAGTTGTCGCGGACCTTGCTCGCCGACTGGATGATCGAGGGAATGGCGATCACCAGCTTGCCCGACAACACCGTCAAGCGAATCGCCACCCGCACCTGGCGATACTGGCCCAGGCCGGGGATGGCGCTGGTCCACTGGTTTAGCGCGTTCAGATCGTTGATCAGCGCCTGGATGTCCGCGGGGCTGATGCCGGCCTTCGCCAGGGCCAGGCCGATGATCTGGGCGGTCAGGCCGTCCTGCTGGGTCAGGCCGATGATGCGCCGCAAGGCCTGGATCGCATCGGGGATCTTCCTGGCGGCCTGGATGGGGTTGGAGGTGGCGATGCCCTGGAGTACGCTCAGGGCGTTGTTGAGGATGTCCAGCCCCTCGTCCAGGTTGCGGATCTGGGTGCCGGCCTCCCGAGAAGCATGCTGCCCATAAGTGGTCCAGTTGGAGACGTTGGGCCCCCCCAGATAAGCCGTCATGGCGGTGTCCAGAGCGTTGTAGCTCTGGTTGATGGCCTGGTTTCGCGCCACGGTGTCGGCGATGCGCCCCACGTTGACCACCCTGGGCACTGCGATGGCCACCGGGACTTGCACCGGCGCGGCCACTGGGGCCGGCGCAGGACGGGGCGCCGGTACATCGTCCCGCGGGCCTCCCGGATCGCTGGGCCGCAGAAGGGGCTGCGTCCCCATGACCTGGCCCAGTTGCGATGCGCCGCCGATGCTTCCCGACCCCGCGGCCAGGGTGCGCTCGGCGTCGCGGCCCGCCTTGCCCGTGCCGCCGCTCAAAAGGAACGCGACGAGGGCCAGAATGGCGAGGCCGAAGCAGAGGATCAGGGCCTTTTCCGCCCCCGCGAATCCCCCCTGCTGGACGACAAACGAGACGGTGCGATGCCTTGCTCCCGTGGCTCTTTTCATGATGCTCCGCCCAAGGTCATTTATCGTTGTCCGCCGGGAGATTGTTTCTTCCATTGCCCAACAATCCACGAAGCGACATCCGCCACCACCTGGCCCGCCATCGGTCCGGGGCGGTCCATGTCGGCGATCTCCCCCTGTGACGTGGCAATCCGGAACAGGTGGTTCAGCCCGGGGTAGGACGTGAGGGTCGCCGGTCGGCCCACAAGCCCCTTCTGCCACAGTTCCCGATCCCGGGCGGTCGCGAACTCGTCGCGATCGCCGAAGAGCAGGAGCAGGGGCACGGAAAGCTCATGGGCCGCGTGAACGGCATCGTAAGGCCGCAGATCGAGCCAGTAGGTGGCCGGCGTGGGCTGCCCGAGGAGCAGCACGGTGTCCTCGGGGCGCAGGTGCCCCTGGTGGATGCGCCGCGCCGCGTCCTGCTCGACCTTCAACTGGCGCTGGTCCTCGGCGGATAGGGACCCGTCCGCCGCAAGCAGGTGCCGCACCTGCTCGACATGCAGCTCCCACAGAGGCCGCGCCGCGCCCCCCAGGAGG
The DNA here is from genome assembly GCA_038231615.1 of Polyangia bacterium. Taxonomy (GTDB): domain Bacteria; phylum Myxococcota_A; class Polyangia; order Palsa-1104; family JAEUJZ01; genus JBBRLA01. The sequence continues at coordinate 10,279 of JBBRLA010000227.1, forward strand.
ATGGCCCCGGCCACTTGCTGATCGGCGACGATGCGCGGGGCCAGGTAGGCGCCCAGATCGTAGCCCAGAAGGAAGATCCGCTTCGGGTCTACCTCCTTCTGCGCGGCCAAAAGCTTCAGTGCCGCGCGGGCATCATCGATGACCTCATCGGAGACGGTGCGGATCTTGGAGCCGGGGTTGACCTGGGTGCGCTTGTCGTAGCGCAGCACGGCCACGCCGCGCCGGCCCAGCCCCTGCGCGAGGTCGCGGAAGGGGCGGTACTCCCCGATACTCTGGTCATGGTCACCCGGGCCGGAGCCATGAACCAGTACTACCGCCGGGAAGGGGCCCGGGCCCGAAGGCACGGTCAGGCGGGCCGGCAGGGGCACCGGGCCCTGGACGGTGAGGGTGCGCTCCTTCGGCTCCGCGGTCGGGGCGACCTCGGCGGCATTGGCGACGCCGCCCATCTGGACGGTGCCGACTCCGGCACCCAGGGCCACGGATGTCAGCAGCAGCGTAAGACGATCCATCCTTTCATGATACCGCACGGGCCGTCGCAACAACCACGCGGCGGTGAAGTTCCGGCATCTTTTTTTCGCGGCCCACGGGCCCGTGGCAGGTCAGGCCCTTGGGGTGGCAATGGGCAAATGCCGATGGCCGCGTACATCGGATGGAAGCCATTCGGGGCGGGCCGTCAGCACCGCGAGAGCAGCGCCAGCATCAGCAGGAGGAAGGCCACTGCGGGGAAAAGATAGGCCAGCGCCAGCGGCGAACGCAGCACCGCCAAGATTGCCGCCGGGCGGCGAGAGGGGGGCGTGATTGGCACGAAGGCCGTCTTCTCGGCCACGCCTGCCACCTTAGGCGCCTCGGCGCGGTGTCTCGGCAGCGGGATCAGACGGGTGTACGGCTCCGCCTGGGTCAGGGTCGGGTCACCTCGCAGCCCAGGCATGGGTCCTGCTCTGGCCCCTAGTTGGGCGCTAGACATCTGCATTCCCCGGGGCAGTGTCTCGCCGGGGAGACTGATCTCGGCGGAGATCGGCGGTGCCTCCATGCCCCGTCGAGTGGGCAGGTCTTCCAGGTCTTCCAGGTCCTCCAGGTATTCCACCGCCGATACGCTGGGTGGCCGCTCCAGCACCGCCGGACCCGACACCGCCGGACCGACCACCGGCGTCGCCTCACCGGCCCAGTCGTCCGCCGGAATCACCCCGCCGTGGCCGGACCCGATCCTCTCCGACGAAGGGCGCAAATCGTGCAGGTACTGGGCCAACAGCACCGAGGAACTGAGGTGCGGCCACCCCTTCAGGAAACGCTCCACGTCAAGTTGCATCTCGGCGGCCGACTCGTAGCGCTGCTCCCGCCGGGGCTGAAGCGCCCGCCGCAGGATGGCGTGGACCTCCCAGGGCACGTCCGACCGCAGGAGTTCCAGTTGCGCAAGCCCGTCGAGCGCCCCGCCGCCGCGCACC
>JBBRLA010000228.1:0-11711 GCA_038231615.1 Polyangia bacterium
CCGATGGCAGCATCCAGATCATGGGCCTGGAGGTGTTCCTTGCTGAGCTGCCCACGATCGCAGCCGTGCCCGCGTCGTCATCCCCGCCAGCTTGAAGCGCCAGAGGTTAGGACGAATAACCCACCTCTCGACCCTCGGCCGGTGAGCCGGCCGAGACGGAAATGAACAAGACGGCGAGAGCGGCGGCCCGAGACGGTAGGGCCGTTGCTTCGGCTGGTCCCCCGTGGCATGGTCAGGCCATGGCCTTGCGCATCCCCATGGGGATCTCCAGCTTCAGCCGTCTGCGAGAGGACGGGCTGACTTATGTCGACAAGTCCTTGCTGATTCAGCAAATCATCCAGGACAGCTCCGCGGTGCTGCTTTTGCCCCGCCCGCGCCGCTTCGGCAAGACGCTGAACCTGTCGATGCTGCGCTGCTTCTTCGAGAAATCCACCCAGCCGCTGTGGCCCCTGTTCGCCGGCCTGGCGATCGAGAAGACGGAACCGAGCTGCCGCGCCCATTTCCAGCACTACCCGACGATCGCGCTGACCTTCAAGGACATCAAGAAGGACACCTGGGAGGGGTGCCTCTCGGCCATGGCCATGCTGCTGGCCGATCTGTACGAGGAGCACCGCTATCTGCTGCCGGGCCTGAGCGAAGACGAGGCCGCATCGTTCAAAGCCGTCTTGAGCCAACAGGCGAGCCAGTCCAAATATGAAGGGACGATCAAGACCCTGTCGCGGCACCTGCACCGCCACCACGGCGAGCGGGTGGTCATCCTTTTGGACGAGTACGACACGCCGCTGCACCACGCCTACCTCAAGGGATATTATGAAGAGGCGGTCTCGTTTTTCCGCAACCTCCTTTCGGGGGGGCTCAAGGACAACGACCACCTGTATAAAGGCGTGCTCACGGGGATTTTGCGGGTGGCCAAGGACAGCATCTTCACGGGGCTGAACAATCTGGATGTGCAGACCTTGCTCGCGCCGCGCTACGCGCCCTACTTCGGCTTCACCGAACCCGAGGTCGAGGATCTGCTGCGGCAGGCGGACCGTCTGGACCGGCAGCCGCTGGTGCAGCGCTGGTACAACGGGTATCTGTTCGGCGGCCAGGTCATCTACAACCCCTGGTCGGTGCTGGAGTACCTGAAGCGCGACGAGGAGGAGCCGGCGCCCTACTGGGGTGACACCAGCGGCAACGAATTGGTCAGGGAGCTGCTCATCACACAAGGGCTGGGGCTGGGGCCGGAGATGGAGGCGCTGATGCGCGGGGAGACCATCGAGCGGCCGATCAACGAGCATGTGGTCTTGCGCGACCTGCGGGACAACCCCGATTCGATCTGGAGCTTCCTGCTCTTCACCGGCTACCTGAAGGCGGTGAAGCAGCGGCGCGAAGAAGGCGCGCTGTATGTGACCCTGGCGCTGCCCAACGACGAGGTCCGCTCCATTTATCAGGGCCTGTTCCTGGCGTGGATCCGCCAGTCTCTGGGCGGCGACCGGCGCCGCGAGGAGTTCTTGCGGGCGCTCTTGCAAGGGGACGCGGCGGCGTGCCAGGTCCACGTGCAGCACTGGCTGCTGAGCAGCGCCTCGTTCTGGGACACCGCGGCGGTGCAGCCGCCGGAGCGCTTTTATCACGGGTTCGTGCTGGGGCTCTTGGTGGGCCTGGGCTCGCGCTACGAGGTGCTGTCCAATCGGGAGTCGGGACACGGGCGCTGTTGTGATGTGGCGGTGGTGCCGCGGCAGCCGGGGCAGCCAGGGGTGGTGCTGGAACTGAAGGTGGTGGGCGAAGGGGAGACCACCGAGCAGGCGCTTTTGGGGGCGCTGGCCCAGATCGAAGCGCGGGACTATGTGCAGCTCTTGCGCGACCGCGGTGCAACGCCGATCCACAAGCTGGCCCTGGTCTTCGCCAACAAGCAGGTCTTCGCCCGACGAGGCTGAAGCTCCATGGTCTTACGCCGCAGTTCGGCCAGATCCCCGGTCACTTCTTCCAGCCCGGGCATGTTCTTGTGCTCTTCCTTTGCCGGATGAATGCCAGGGCAAATCTCGAAATGTGCGCAGAACCGGGGTACACTTGGTACCTTGGGACCTACCGCTTCGCCGGGTCAGGTCCCCACGTACATGGAAGGTCCCACCAACTACAGGGTGCTCTGCACGCTCGGCAGCGGGCCACTGGGAACGGTCTCGCTGGCAGAGGACCTGCGCACCGGGCAGAAGGTGGCCCTGAAGCTCCTGTCCGACGAGGCGCGGCGCCCGGAGGTGGCGGCGGCGCTGTGCGCGGGGGAGCGAGCGGCGGCGGCGCTGGTACACCCGGGCATCCCGCACTTCGAGGAGGAACTGCCCGAAAGCGCGGGCCTGTCGCGGGAGTACGCGGTGGGCCCCACACTGCGGGAGTGGCTGGCGCTGCCCGCCGAGATGCGGGAGCGGATCGACCCGGCCGGGTTCGGGGCGCAGGTGGCGATGGCGCTCTCTACTGCTCATCGGGAGGGCCTGGTCCACGGGGACCTGCACCCGGGGAACGTCCTTCTGGCAGGGCGACCGGAGGAGGCCTGGCGGGCCCGGGTGGTGGACTTCGGGGCGGCGGCGGCCCATGCGGCGCTGTCGCGGGCCGTGGCAGCCGGGGCCAATCGGGCGACGCCTCCCGGGGCGGCGGAGCAAGCCGAGTTCGTGGCGCCGGAGCTTCACGGCGGGGCGGCGGCCGACGAACCGGCCGATGTCTACGCGCTGGGCGTGATCCTGCACAAGCTGCTGCTCGCCTCGGGGGGCGCGATGTCCACGGCGCCGACGCTGCCTTCCGTGGGGCAGGACGGGGGGGAGCGGGGGCCGCTGCCGGCGCGGGACCTGCCGCATCTTTTGGCGACGATGCGCGCCCGGGACCCGGCGGAGCGGCCGGACATGGCGCGGGCGGCAAACGAGCTGTCGCGTCTGGGGCAAACCTCCGAGGGTCCCGAAAAAGGGCTGGAGTTCCCGCCCGATCTGCCGGTGCAGCCCGGGCAGTGCATCGGCAACTATCGGCTGATTCGCCCCATCGGCGCCGGCGGAATGGGGGTAGTGTTCGAGGCGCGGCACACGAGCCTGAGCCGCACGGCGGCGATCAAAGTATTGCGGCCGGAGTTCTGCCTGGACCGGGAGATGGTGAAGCGTTTCTTCACCGAGGCCGAGGCGGTCAACATCGTGCGCCACCCGGGGATCGTGGACATCTTCGAGTTCGGGGAGTTCGGGCAGCTCCCGCACAAGACGGTGTTCATCGTGATGGAGCATCTTCAAGGGGAGTCGCTGCACCACCGGCTGCAGCGGGCCGGGGGGCGGCTGGGGATCGGGGCGCTGCGGCTGATGCGGCAGGTGGCCTCGGCGCTGGCAGCGGCCCACGAGCACGACATCGTACACCGCGACCTGAAGCCCGAGAACGTGATGATCATCGCCGACCCGGACGTGCAGGGGGGCGAGCGGGCCAAGCTCCTGGACTTCGGCATCGCCAAGATGGCGGATCACTACCGGGTCACCGGGCGGGTCGCCGGGGCGGCCATGCACAAGACGCAGTCCGGGCGGGCGATGGGCACGCCGCTTTACATGTCGCCGGAGCAGTGCCGGGACTCGGGGACGGTGGACGACCGGGCGGATGTGTACTCGCTGGGGGTGATGATCTACGAGGTGCTGCTGGGGCAGACGCCCTTCCGGGCCGAGGGCTTCGCCGAGCTGGCGTCGATGCACTTCTTCACCCCCCCGCGTCCGCTGCGCGAGGTGGACCCGGAGGTCCCCGAGACGCTGGCGGAGCTGGTGGAAAACATGCTGGCCAAGGCGCCCGCGGATCGCCCCAGGATGGCGGAGGTGGCGGCAGCGCTGGAGCGCATCCTGGCCGCGCCGTTCGCACCGACCCTCGACGGGCCTACGGCGGCTCCAGCACCAGCGTCGACGACCCCTTCGGGTCAGGCAGCGGATCTGGCGCAATTCTTAGCGCCCTCCCCGGCCCCGGCGGCAGCCCAATCTCAGGGGGCTTGGCGGGCCCGGCGGCTGGTGCTGCCCCTTTCGCTGGCCGCGGCGGCGCTTTTGTTGATCGGGGGGCTGGCCGGGTACCGCCACGGCAGGCGGGAACATCCGGCGGTCGTTCCACGGCCCGCAGGGAAGGAACCGGTGCCGAAGTCACCCGAGACGAGCCGCAAAACCCCGCAGGAGAAGCCCGGCCCCGATCTGCTGCACCTGCGCCATCAGGGACTGCTGGTGCTGGAAGAGGGGCTGCACGACGGCGATCCCGGGTTGCGGCGACGGGCGGTGACAATCCTGGGACAGAGCCGGGACGCACGCCACGCGGCGCTTCTGGAACCTCTTCTGCTGGATGGCGAGGCCGCGGTGCGAACGCAGGTGGCGGCGGCCCTTGCGCAACTCTCGGCGCGGGGCTCGGCGGCGGCGATCCTGGCGGCGATCACGCCCCCCGCGCGGGCCGGCGGGGCCCGGGTGGAAGTCGAGGCGGCGGGGGCCCTTTTGCAACTCGGCGACCCGGCGGGGCTTTTGCGACTGAAAAAGGCCCTGTGGGGCCGTGACCAGGAGGCCGGACGCCGGGCGATCGAGCTTTTGGCCGAGCATGGCGACCCGAAGGCGCGGCGCGCCCTTTCCGTCCTGGCGCGCAAGCACCCACAGCTCACGGAGGAACGGATCGCGACGCTGGGGCGCCTGGCCCGGGGGGGAGACGGCGGTGCCCGGCAGATGCTGCTGGCGGCGCTGCCCACGGAAGGGGCCCCCGACGAGGTGCAGCTCCGCGTGGCCGAAGAGCTGGCCCGGGGCGAGGAGCCTCATGCCGAAGAAAGCCGCGGCCAGAAAAGCGGCCGGTCGCTCTTGGAGGCAACGGCGAAGGAGCCGGGGGCGCTGAAGCTCCTGGCGGCGCGGATGCTGGCGGGCCTGGACGACCCGAGCTACTATGCGCTCTTTCTGTCCCGCTTCGGCGACCCGAAAAGTCCGCTGCCCGAGCGCATCCTCTCGGCGGAGGGCCTGGGGGCCTGCGGGCGCGCGCAGGGGGCCGAGCTGCTGGGCAAGGCCCTGCCCAAGGAGGCGGGCCCGCTGCGGCTGCGCATGGCCGCCGCCGGGGCCCTCTTGCAGATCGCCGCCAGCGACCCGGCGCTGCTGGCCCAGGAGAACCTGTACCTGGCGGAGGGCGGCATCGACGACGAACGCTGGCAGGCCCGGCAGGCGGCGGTGGCCGCCCTGGGCGACGCGGAGCCGCGGCTGGCGGTGCCGCTTCTGGGACAGGCGATTCGCGACCGGCAGCCGGAGGTGCGGCAAAGCGCCGCGCGGGCCCTGGGGCGCACCCGGGTGCGCGCCGCGGTGCCGGTGCTGGGGGTAGCGCTGGACGACACCGTGCGGGTGGTGCGGACCGAGGCCATGCACTCCATCGGGCAGGTCGGCAAGCACCTGCGACAACACGGCGAGCGGGTGGACGACCTGGTCGGCACGGTGGCCGGGCGCATCGACCGCGGCGACGAGGGCGAACGCCTGGCGGGGGTCTCGGCCCTGCTCGACCTGGGCGACACCAGCCGGCGGGCGGAGCTGCAAAAGTGGCTGCGCTCGCGCGACCCGAACGTGCGGCGGGAGGCGGTGGAGGCCCTCTCCTCCTTGGGCGAGGGGCCGGCGGCGGAGGCCGATCGGGAGGTGCTGACCCAGGCGCTGCGCGACCCGGTCTTCGCGGTGCGCTTCACCGCGGCGGCGAAGCTTTCGGCCCTGGGGAACGACGAGGCGGCCAGGGCGGCGACGCCGGTGCTGCGGGAGGCGCTGAAGTCAAAGGGACCCAGCGCGCTCATCGCCCAGGGGCTGCTGCGGCGCCTGGGGGATGGGGCGCCGGGACAGTCGCGCTTCACCGATGGCGAGTTGTCCGCGCGGTTGCAGGCGATCGCGGCGGCCCCCTCGCTTTCCGCGGACGAAGCCACCGAACTGTTGGCGCAAGGGGCCCGCGACCCGGCGGTGGAGGTGCGCAGGCGGGCGGCGGAAATGGCGGGTGCCCTGCCCGGCCTGGTAGATGCGGCGACGCTGCGCACGACGCTGAAGGGGATGCTGGGGGACCCCGATCCTCAAGTGCGCACGCGCGCCGGGGCGGTGCTGACGCGGCTTTCCGAGAAGGCGACGGCGGGGCCGGACGCCGACGAGGGGCTGGTCGGGGCGCAGGGGGCCTATGCCCGGGGGGACTATCCGCGGGCCATCGCACTCGGACGCCCCGTGCAAACCCAGCACGGGTTCTCGGTGGTGGGAGCGGCGGCGTGCCGGCTGCACGATGGGGCGCTCGCCCTTTTGGCTTATGGGCACCTGGAGGACCTGACCCTGCGGCGCTCGATGCTCTCGATCTGCCAGCACGCCGGGGTATCGCTGCGCGCTGGCGAGGCCGTGGAGGCGGGGCCGCCGGGGCAAAACGAAAGTGCCGTGCCGACACCGCCCAAGGACAGGACGGGAAAACACGGAGGGCCGCCTGCACCAGAGGAACGGAACATCACCAACGACCGGATCAAGCTGCCGCAAAAGGCCCTGCATGGCACCGTCGAAATCGACAAGTAGCGCACTGACCGTGGCGCTTTTCTGCCTGTGCGCAATCGGGCTTGCCGGGCCTGCCGTGGCGGGCCCGCGGCGCAGCAGCCGGCTGATCAAGCAAGGCATCGCTCTGCACAACAGTGCCAGCTATGAGCAGGCGATCCGCCTGTACCAGGATGCGTACCAGGACGATCCGCGCCTGACCAAAGCCCTCTTGCTGATCGGAGCCTCGTACCTGAACCTGGGGCGCGCCGAGGAGGTGCTGGAGTTCTATGAACGCTACGAACAGAAAGAGCGGCGCCTGCGCCCGGCGGACCAGGAGCGCCTGCGCGGCTACTATGACGAGGCGGCGATCAAGCTGCAACTGGATTATGACGCCGATCCGCGCCGGGTCGAACTCTTGCTCTTCGCCGGACGGGCCCACCACGACCTGGGGCGGCTGGAAGAGGCGCTGATCCGCTACGAGCGCTTCGCCCGGGAAGCCCCGCCGGGGGACCGGCATCGAGAGCGGCTGCGCGGCTACTATGAGCAGGCGCTGGGCGACCTGCGACACAAGTTCGCGGAGAGCCGGCGGCCGGAACTCTTGCTGCTGCTGGGCAGGGTGTGCACCGACCTGGGTCGAGAAGAAGAGGCCGCGAACTACGCGGAACACTACCGGCAGTTGCGCCCGCCGACGGCCTCCCATGCGGCCCCGGTGGCCTTCGGGCCCCCTGCCCCGCCCCGCCCTGCCCTGCCGACACGACTGCATGAATTTGCGCCGTCCCTGCAATCGCCGCCCCCGCAGGTGCGACCGCCGCGCTCGCGGCCGGTCTGGCGCGTGGCCACCGGGGCGGCGTTCTCGGCCGTCGGGCTGGGGGTGGCCGGGCTCGGCATCTCGGCGCTGGCGGTGGACGGCTCCTGCATCCAGCCGCCGGGGCAGACCTGCCAGCTCGACTACGCCACGCAAGGCATCGGGGCGGGCCTTCTGGTGGGCGGCCTGCTGGTCACCATCGGGGGAGCGGCGCTCATCGCCATCCCAGGGCCCTGGCCGGCGAAGTCCCCCAGGCTGGGTCTGGGAATCGGGCCGACCGGCGCGGGTCTGTCGCTGGCAGGCGTCTTTTGAGGGTGATCCCCAGGGGCCGCGGCGCCGCATCAGCCGATGCCGTGCTGTTTCACCTTCATGACGAAGGTGCGCAGCGGCATGCTCAGAAGCTCGGCCGCCCGCTTGCGCTTGCCGTGGGCCGCCTTCAGCGCCTCGACCATGCGGGCGCGCTCCAACTCGCGGATCTCCTCGGACAGGGGGCGGAAGCTGCGGGCGCTCCTTTGCTCCGCCGGCGCCTGTGGCGCTTCGCGATCGGTGGACCGCGGCGCCTGTGGCGCTTCGCGATCGATGGACCGCGGCGCCTGCGGCGCTTCGCGATCGGTGGACCGCGGCGCCTGCGGCGCTTCGCGATCGGTGGACCGCGGCGCCTGCGGCGCTTCGCGATCGATGGACTCGACCGGGTCGTGCACCAGGCCGGTAAGCCGCTCGGGCAGATGCCACGGCTCGGCGGTGTCCTCAGGCACCGCGGCGGCCAGGAAGTCCATGACGTTGCGCAGCTCGCGGACGTTGCCCGGCCAGGGGTAGGTGCTCAGGCGATGCAGGATCGCCGCAGAGAGCAGCATCGTCGGGCGCTGTGCCTTGTCGCAGGCGCGGTCGAGAAAGGTGCGCGAAAGGATCGGGATCTCCCGCGGGCGCTCGCGCAGGGGCGGCAGAATGACGTTGGCGGCGCTGAGACGGAAGAACAGGTCCTGACGAAAACGGCCCTCGCGGACCTCCTTCTCCAGGTCGCGGTTGGTGGCGGCAACGATGCGAATGTCCACCTCACGCTCGCGCACGTCGCCCAACCGGGTGATGCGCTTGGCCTCCAGCACGCGCAGGAGCTTGGCCTGCACCGGCGCCGACAACTCGCCCACCTCGTCGAGGAAGATGGTCCCTCCCGAAGAACTCTCGATGAGGCCGACCTTGGCCGAGACCGCCCCGGAGAAGGCCCCTCTTTCGTGCCCGAAAAGTTCGTTCTCGACCAGCGACTCCTGGATGGCGGCGCAGTTGATGGCCACGAAGGGGCGCCCCTTGCGCGCCGAGAAGTGGTGTACCGCGAACGCGGCGTTCTCCTTGCCCACGCCGGTCTCGCCGCTGATGAGGACCGGCATCTCGCTGGGGGCGAGGCGGCGGATCAGCTCGAAGAGCCGGGTCATGGCGGGGTCGGCGATGATGATCGAGCGGTCCTCCAGCGTGAGGCGAGTGACGCTCTGTGTGGCCGCGGCGACCCCTTGGGCCTGTGCGGTGGAGACGGCGGCGCGGGCTGCGGAGATCAGCGTGTCGGCGTCGCATCCGTCGTCCGGACAGGTGGCGAAGCCGACCTTGACCCGCGACGCCACCGCGGAAAGCGCGCCGGCCAGGCGCAGCGCCATCGCCGAGGCCGCGTCGGCGCCGGCTTCGGGCAAAAGCAAAAGGATGTGCGCGTCTCCGCACAGGCTGGCGACATCCAGCGGGCGCACGTGGGCGCTGATGACCCGGCTGATCACCGCCCGCTCCCCGGCCGTCCCCGAAGACGAGATGGCCAGAAGGGCCAGCGAACGCTCGTAGCGCAACGAGCGTTCGATCTCGTCCTCGATGCGCTGGGTGAGCTGTTCCAGGTCCACGAAGACCCTGCGGGAGACGCGGCTGCCGGGTTCCCCGTGAAACACCAGGATGACGTCCCCCACCGCGAACACGTCCCCCGAGCGCAGCGGGACGGTGCCGGAGATGCGCTCTCCGTGGATGCTGGTGCCGTTGCTGCTGGTCAGGTCGGCCAGCGCCACCTGTCCCTCGGTGAGGATGATCTTGGCATGGCGCCGCGACACCGAGGCGTCCTGCAACCTGAGCTGGGTCTCGGAACCGCGGCCGATGAGGACCACCCCGGCGGCGGGGAGCGGGAAAAGGGAGGACGAGCCCCCTTCCAGGACCAGGAGGTAGGAGCGCCCCGCCTCCCGTTGAGAAGACAGGGGCGTCAGCTTGCGGGTCTCGGTGGCACTATTGGTGGCGAGGTTCATTCAGTGCCTGTCCACCGCAAGCCCCGTGCCGATGCCGGCCGATGCCTGATGGACCCGAACCCCAGGCACCCGGGGGAACGGGCGGGCAGGAGTTGCCCGACACGCAAGTCTTGCGCGCCGGGCAGGCAAGAATTGCCTGGGCCTGAAGTCTTCGTGGTCGCCGTGTGTAGGGAAGACGCTTATGCCCGGGGGGCCGATGCGCCGCTCAGGTGGACTTGGTGTTCTGCCGGGACCGGATAGCCAGCCTGCGTAAACTGAGGGCGGAAGTGCGCCCGGCGCCCCCGTCTCCCCGCCACCAGTGGTCCAACGGCTCCTGGCAGTGGAACCGCGGGCGCCACGTGTGGTACCCCGGCCGCTGGCTCCCCGAGCGCCCCGGCTATGGGTGGGTCGATGCCCGCTGGGTCAACGAGGGCGGCGAATGGGTCTTCGTGCCCGGACAGTGGCAGCCCCAGCAGGTGGTGGTGGATCCCGGCATCCCGCAGCAGCCGGTCTATGTCGACACGGCCCCCCCGCCGCCACAAGTCGAGGTGGTCGGCGTGGCTCCCTCGCCCCGGCACTTCTGGGTCGGCGGGCACTGGCGCTGGGAGGGCGGTCGCCACGCGTGGAACCCGGGTCGCTGGGAACTGCGCCGTAAAGGGCAGCGCTGGAACCACCCCCGCTGGGAGCGCCGCGAGCGCCGCTGGGAGTACGTCCCCGGCGGCTGGCGCCGGGAGTGATCCGCTCTACATAGCCCCGCCCAGGCAGCTACAACGTCTTCAGGTACTCGATGACCGCCGTGCGGTCCACGCTGGAAAGGGCGTCCCCATAGGTGTGACCGCCATTGCCGTAGCCCGGCTTCGTCGTGTCGTAAATCTGGACGCGCTTGTCGCCACTGGGCTCGGCGTCCTGCCCAAAGGACAGGGCGGTGAAGCGCCATCCGAGGGCGGCAGGATCAAAGTCGGTGCTGTCGAAGGTCCGCGTCCAGTACCTGGGCCGGGTCCGGCTTTCCAGCAGCGCCGCGACGGTCGGCACTGAGCCGTTGTGCAGGAAGGGGGCGGTGGCCCAGATGCCGTCGAGGGGCGGCGCTACGTAGCCAGCCTGGGGTTCGATGCGGGACATCTTCCCATAAAAGGACTGATTGAACCAGTCGACGAAGCGCCCGGCGAACTGCGACGAACTTGCCAGAAGCGAGTCGGTGCCGACCTCTTTCAAAGACAGCAGCAGGTTGGGGTAGGCGGCGCCCTTTTCCCCGAGTTGGCCATAACTCCCGTGGCACCTCTGGCAGGTGGCGGAAAAGACCGTCTGCCCGCGGGCGGCCACGGCGGCGTCCACCGGGAAGGGGTAGGCCGGCGGCTTCAACGAGGCCACGTAGGCGCGGATGTCGGGGAAATAGGCATCGATGACGCTTGCCTCCGCGACGCTGTCGGTGCACAGGGTCGAGGCGGTCATCATGATCCGTGCGTGGTCGCCGCGCCCGGAAGCGTTGTAGAACATCGCGTTCTTCTTGCTCATCCGCCACCACGGCGGCACGTCCACCGGGATCACCTGGGACGGCGGCGGGTCGAGCAAGGGATCGTCGGACCAGGCCAGGCTCTGTCGGTCTCGATGGGAGAGCAACGCCGCGGTCAGGTTGTCCGCCGGGTTTACCCCCCGGGTCAGGGTCTGGACGTAGGGCCCGATGGCCGTGGTGCGATCGGACCAGCGCTGCCACTCGGCCTTCTCCAGCGGGTCCTTGACCAGGGCACCTGCCAGCAGGGCCTCGGAACCGGCGTCGGTGGTGAAGTTGGCCGAGGCGTTGCCCAGGCCGATCATCAGCTTGCCGTTGATCCTGCCGGCGTGGCAGATGAGGCAATTGTTGGTCACCAGTTCGACGCCGGTGCTGCCGCGGAAGTCGGTCAGGAAATACGGCAGTTCCGCGTTGCGCCCGTCCCTGCCGGGGATAAGGTCGCCCGGGGCCGTCTGTCCGAACACGACGGAGAAGGCGGAGTAGGGCACGCCGCAACTGATGTAGGGGTTGTTGACCAGGGCGTGGTAGCCCGAATCGGCGTTGCCGGGGCGCTGTGCCGACGCCGGCACCGATCGGCTGACGAAGTCATCCCCTTCACCGGGGTCGCCCGAGCACGCGGCGAGGCCGAGGATCGAACCCAACATCAGGACCAGGATTGCCGGGGTGCGCAGCATGAACCGGGTTATGCC
>JBBRLA010000229.1:0-11635 GCA_038231615.1 Polyangia bacterium
CTGAGTTGGAGTTGGCTGAGTTGGCCGAGTTGGCTGAGTTGGCTGAGTTGGCTGAGTTGGCCGAGTTGGCTGAGTTGGCTGAGTTGGCCGAGTTGGCTGAGTTGGCTGAGTTGGCTGAGTTGGCCGAGTTGGCTGAGTTGGCTGAGTTGGCTGAGTTGGCTGAGTTGGCTGAGTTGGCCGAGTTGGCTGAGTTGGCCGAGTTGGAGTTGGCCGAGTTCGAGTCGCGGCCCCACGTCTTGGCCCCCGCGCCGTTGGCCCCGTTGGCGGCGTTCGGCGCACGGTTGGCCCCATTCGGCACGTTCGCCGAGTTGAACGCCGCGTTGATGCCCACGCCTACGCCGCCGATCACCACGCCGGCCCCGAAACTGCCGCCGATGTTTGGCATCCCCGGCCTGGCCCCGCCTCCCATGGGCATTGCGCCCAAGTATCGCATGCCCTCATAGGCGATCTCGATGGTCTCGATCGAGATCTCGTTCTTGCCGGCGTCAAACTCCGGCCCTTCCCACTTGCAGATCCAGGCCCGCTCGAACTGCCACTTGTGGACCTTCTTGCCGCCGGGGCCCATCTGGATGACCGTGCCGCTGAAGCGCCTGATCGGCGTCTTCTCGTCGTTGACGAATTGCAGCCGCTTCTTCCAGAACTCGATGCCGGCGAAGCCCTGCTTGAGCACCAGGTTGGGCAGCTTGTTCTGCCCGATCAACCGGTGTTCGAAGCCGTTCACTCCGCCTTCTTGCAGGCCCAGGATCTCGGACGCATTTTTCAGCCCGCTGCACGAACGAAAGTAGGCGCTCTCCATGCCGCCGATCTCGACGGTGAAGTAGTAGGCCGATAAAGCATCTCGCCGTTGTCCCGGTGGCGCCATGGTGACCCTTTCGTCTGGTTTAGGGCCCGGTTCGGTCGCGCGCGTGGCCGGCGATGATGCCGATCCTTCATCCTGCGGTCCTGCCCGGCGCGATGCGTTGGTCCTTCTCAGACACGAGCATACTGGTTATCGCCGGTTCTCTTCCAGAAGTTTCTGTTAGCCAAAATGCATGTAGGAGAGGCAGTGTAGACCTGGCAGGGGCGCCGACCCAGCCTACATGCTTCTCCCACCTTCACCCCCAGGCCCGAGAAATCAGCCCGCTACCGGCCGCGGCACCACATGAAGAGCATGCCGCCCAGGAGCATCAGCACGGCGCCTCCCAGGGCGGCGACGATCTCCTGATGCTGGAGAAGGAAGCGGCGCAGGCCCGGGGGTTGCGGCTGCCGCGCCTTTTGCAGGTACACGGCATAGGCCGCTGCCGAGTTGCTCATGGACACCGTAGGCCGGGCCGGCGGCAGGACCGCCGGTTTTTCCAGGGGCACCAGGTCTCCCTCGAAGAGCGGGATGTCCTCGGGCTCCCGGGCCAGGGCGACGGCCTGGGAGGGATCGAGCCGCCCTTGCTGCACGGCCAGCACCAACTGGGTGATGTCCCGCGCCCGCATGGGGCGGGTGGCCCGTTCCGAGAGGGGCGGGGGGGGCTCGTCGGCCAGGCCGCCGGAGGGCACGGCGTTGCCGCGCAGGAAGTGGAGCGCCTGGGTCGGGCGAGCGAGAAGAGCATCGTTCGGGGCCGAGGAGACGATCGGGGAGTTGGCCAGATCGATGACGGCGCGGGCGCGAGGTGGCCGGGTGGTCTGTTCCTCGATGGGCTGAGCGGTCAAAAGGGCAGGCGTGACGGGCGGCCCGGGTTGGCCCAGCGGCAGGGTGGCCTGCGGCCCGCGCGCGGGCCCATTCATCGGGAGCGTGATGCCCGGCAGCGACACGGCGGTGCCGATGGGGCCGCGGTCGCTGGCGGCGATCGGCTTCAGCGCCGGTGCCTTGGGGCTGCTTTGGGCAGTGACTGGCTGACCCAGGCGCACCGTGGCGGGGCTGGCCGGCGTGGGCCGCGGGCCTGAGTCGCGGGCCTCGGTTTCGGCAAGAGGCTTCGTTTCGGCGCCGGCCTTGGCCTCGGGAGCAGCCGTGGTGTCGGGAGCGGCCGTGGTGTCGGGGGCGGCCTTGCCGTCGGGAGCAGCCGTGGTGTCGGCGGCGGCCTCGGCGTCGGCCCCGGCCTTGCCGTCGGGAGCAGCCGTGGTGGCAGCCCTGGCCTTGGCGTCAGGAGCAGCCTTGGCCTCGGGAGCAGCCTCGCGGTGCGGCACGGCTCCGGGAAGCGGGGCGATCTGCGGCTCCGACCGCCGCTCCGCCGGGCGCGGGGCGACCGCCGGGAACACCCCCGAGAGCCGCTGGAAGAGCCGGCTCATCCGGCCCACCGGCGAGACCCCGGGCGGCGGCGCCTCGCTCAGTACCTCGGGCAGGACCAGATGCGCCCCTTCGACCACCTGTACCAGCACCTTCACCAGGTCCTGCATCGTCGGGATGCGCGCCTGCGGGTCCCGGCTGCACGACCCCGCTATCACCACGTTCAGCGCCTGGCTCAACGAATCCGTCAACCCCGTCCGCGGGTTCGCCGCAAGCAGCGGCGGCGGCCGGGACAGGTTGTCCAGCACCGCCTCCACATCCGAACCGGCGAACGCCGCCGATCCCGTCAGGCACTCGTGCAGGATGGCGCCCAGCGTGAAGATGTCGCCCCCGGTGTCGGCGGCGGTCACCTGCCCGGCCACCTGCTCCGGCGGGCGATACATCAGCTTGCCCAATGGCAGCGTATCGTCCAAACCCACTGGGCGCCTTCGCAGGTGGCGCACCGAATGCTCCAGCAGCACCGCCCGTCCCCCGTAGGGGCTCTTGGCGCCGGGCCGCACCAAAAAGATGTTCTCCGGCCGCAGGTCCCCGTGATAAAGGCCCGCCGCGTGCGCCGCCGAAAGAGCGTTCCCCAGATACAGGATGAGACCCAGTGCCCGCTCCACCGGCATCGGCCCGCGCAGAAGCCGCCCCCGCAGGCTCTCGCCCTCGAGCAGCTCGGTGGCGAAGCCGGGCACCCCGTCGGCGTCGGTGACCTGCTTCACCGGCATGATGCCCAGAGCCGACAGCCCCTGCGCCCGGCGCAGGTCGTTGCGCACCGCCAGCATCATCTCATGCGTCGGCAGAAGCTCCCGCTTCAGCATGAGGATGGCGAAGTTTCTCTTGAGGCGGGGGTTTAGCGCCTGGTAGGTGGTCCCCAGCTCCCCCTGTCCCAGTATGCGGTTGACCCGATACTCACCCTCGATGAGCGTCGCGAGACGGCTCTCCGGCACGATGGGGGGGCCGACAACCCAGGTCGGTTTGGGATCGGAAGGAGACGAGGGCTTCACGCCCTTTAGAATATCAGGCTACTGAGCGAGCGCGCGGTCAATCTCGGTCTTGAATTGCTCGAACGGCAGGGCCCCGTTGAGAAACACGCCGTTCACGAAGAAGGCGGGGGTGCCCGTGACCCCGGCTGCGCTGCCCGCCTTGATGTTGTCCTCGACGGCGCTGGCGTACTTGTTGGAGGTCAGGCACCCGTCGAACCGGGCCGCATCCAGGCCCAGCTTCTTGGCCGCGTCCTTGAGGCCGGCGACGTCCAGGCTCCCCTCTTTTTTCTGGTTGTCGAACATCCAGTCGTGCATCGCCCAGAACTTACCCTGCTCATTTGCGCACTGTCCGGCCTCGGCTGCCTTCTTGGCGTGCTCGTGGAACGAGAGGGGGAAGTCGCGGAAGACCAGGCGGACCTTGTCGCCGTAGGCCTTGGTGACCTGGTCCATGGCCTCCCTGCCTCGGGAGCAGAAGGGGCACTGGAAGTCGGAGAACTCGATGATGGTGACCTTGGCATTCGCCGGGCCCTTGGAAGGTCCGACCGCGGCCACGTTGACCTTGGGGGCCTGCAAAAGGATCTTCACCCCGGCCTTTTCGCGGATCTCGTCGAGCACGCCGGCCACGGCGCCCTGGCGCTTCTGCCCCGTAAGGCCCTGGACGATCTCGTTTTTGACGTCGGCGAACTTCTTGTCCTTGAACTGGGGCGGCATGCGCTCCTTGTTCTTCTCAAAGAAGTCCGCGGCCTCGGCCTCGGAGACCAGGGGGACCTTGGCCTCGACCTGCTTGCGCACGAACGCCTCGACGGACAGGCCGGTCTTTTTGGCGGCCGGTTCCAGCACCCGATCGGCGACCAGAGAATCCAGCGCCGCCTTGCGGGTCTCATAGAGTTTGGTGCCCGCGGCCTTGTCCAGCTCGGCCAGGGTGATCGGCTGTTTGCCGATCAAGGCGACCACGGCGGACGGGTCGACGACGGGGTTGCCCGAGGCGGTCGGGGTGGCGGGGGGACAGTTCGCCGGGGGCCGGTTGCAGGCGGGGGCGAAGGCCAGGGGGGCCAAAAAGGCCAGGCAAGTCAGGATTCGTTTCATCTGGGTCCTCTATAGATTTGACTTGAAGGGGCGGACGATCCCACAAAGCATGGCATAGCTTGGGGCACTTACCAAGAAAACGGACCTCGCGGGGGGCCAAAAGCGTCCCGGCGCGGGCCCCTGACTCAGGGACCGTGGATGGCCAGGATGAGCGACGGCCCGGCCCGCACAAGGACGTCGTGGACCTGCTCGAAGGCGAGCCCCAGGAAAAGCCACACCGGGGCATAATCCGGGCGGATCAGGCCGTGTAGATGAACTCGGGCCCAAGAGTAGTCCCAGGGGCAGCGGCCGGTCAGGCGGCGCAGGGTAAAGCCGGCGGCGTACTCGACGGCGAAGCAGACGGTGACGTAGAACAGGCCGCGGTAAAAAACCGAGTGCGGGCGCAAGCGGTCGTGGGCGCGCTCCAGGAACAGGGCGGTGGCCCCGTACAAGGGGAACATCCACAGGTAGGTGCGGCCGGTCAGGCGCCAGCGTTCGGTGCGGAACTCCCGCGGGGCGGTGGGGTCGCGGTAGCTGCGGTAGAAGCTGTAGATCGCGGTCCACAGGATCTCGCAGACCCAGCCCAGGCAGCCATAGAAAAGGAGGCGCAGGAGCATCCCTTTATCCTGTAGCAGGGATCGTCGCCGAGAGGAAGACCGTCGCGGCTGCTGGCGCCGGGGCCGGACCTGCGACATCGGAGGAGACATGCCACCTGTGGACCCGGCACGAATCGTGGAACATCGCGGGGGGCCGCCGCGAAAGGGGGGGCGCTACGTCCTGTACTTTTGCCAGATGCAGCGCCGCGCGGAATGGAACCCGGCGCTGACCTTCGCCGCCGCCCGCGCGGACGAGCTGGGGGTGCCGCTTTTGGTTTACGAAGGGTTGCGCAACGATTATCCCCACGCCAGTTGGCGCCACCATCGCTTTATCCTGGATGGGGTGGCCGAGATGGGGGAGCGCCTGGCGCAGCGCGGGGTGGCGCATGTCTTCCACTTGCAGCGGGCGGGCGAGGCTCGTCGGCCCCTGGTGCGCATGCTGGGGGAGGCGGCGGCGCTGGTGGTGACCGATGACTACCCGGCGTTCATCGCCCCGAGGCAGACGGCGCGGCTTTTGGCGCAGCTTTCGTGCCCGTTTTATGGGGTGGATGGGGCGGGAGTGGCACCGATGCGGGCGTTTCCGGCGCGGGAGACGGCGGCCTACACCCTGCGGCCCAAGATGACGCGGCTCCTGCCGGATCTGCTTTTGCCAGCAGACGCGCCCGTGGCGCCCAGGCGCGAGTCGCTTTCGCTGCTTACCGAAGGCCAACTGCCGGTGGCGCTGCCCTCGTCCACCGAGCTGCCGCGCGATCCCGAGGACCTGGACCGCCTGGTACGGGGCTGTGGGGTGGATCTGTCGGTGCGGCCGGCCAAGGGGGTGCGCGGGGGCAGGACGGCGGGCCTGGTGCGTCTGCGGCGCTTCCTGCGAGACGGGCTTCATCATTATACCGAGGGGCGCAACCGGGCCGACAAGGACGTGACCTCGAACCTGAGCCCGTATCTGCACCATGGGATGCTCTCGCCGGTGGAGATCGCCCAGGCGGCGATCGCGGCGAGCCCGGCGGGCAGACAGGACGACAACGTGGCGGGCTTCCTGGAGGAGCTGATCGTGCGCCGGGAGCTAGCGTTGAACTTCTGCCTCTACACCACCGAGCACGAGACGCTGGCCGGGCTACCCGGGTGGGCCCGGGAGAACCTTCAGCGCCACGCGGCGGACCCGCGGCCGACCTCCTATGATGGCACGACGCTGGAAGCCGGGCGCACCGGGGACCGCCTGTGGAACGCGGTGCAGGACGAGCTGCGTGAGACTGGCGAGCCCCATGGTTATTTGCGGATGTTGTGGGGGAAGAAGCTCATCGAATGGGCGCCGACCTATGAGCAGGCGCTTTCGGGGATGATTCACCTGAACGACAAATACGCCTATGACGGGCGCGACGCGAATTCGTACACCAACTTCCTGTGGTGTTTCGGGCTGCACGACCGGCCGTTCCCGCGGCGGCCCATCTTCGGGGTGATGCGGCCGATGACCTCGGATTCGATGGGGCGCAAAGCCGGCGCGACCGGCTACCTGGGGCGCCTGCGCGAGACGGGGGTGTTGCCAGGAGGGCAGGCGGCCCTGATCTGACCGCATCGAGCGGCGCTCACTTGCGCTGAGGGCGGTTTACGTCCTCCCCGCCGTGCTCACGGCCAGTAGGCCGCTCCGCTCACCGGCTCCGGGCGCACTCGCCCCCAGCGCAACTGGGCGCCGCTTACCTCGAACCGGACGAAACCATTGATCGGCTGCTCGGGATTCGTAAAACAGTCACCAGCGCACCGAGGCTCCGAACCGGTCACTCTGGCTCGCTATAATGGGGCTTCCCACCCTCACAAGAATCACATCGAGAAAGATCGCTTCGTTGGAAAATTTCACATTCACCGAGCGACCGAGCGGTACATGAAGGCCGGCCATGAGGCTGCGGGCTATCCCGTGATGACCGCCAAATATTTTGCACTGAATGGTGCCCTATGTCATTTTATATGCGATTTTCAAATTTCTGGGATCGGCGCCGAATGCGAGCCAATGGGGCCTGTTTCGCCCCGGTGACGCCGTGAGCGAAACTGTGGCGATTGGTAACGACCTACCTCTGGCCTGCGGGCACGGGGGATGCTATTCATACATCGACATGATGACAGGCCAGGTTCGGCGCATCGGCATCCTGACAGGCGGCGGAGATTGCCCCGGAATCAACGCGGTCATCCGGGCCGTCTATCGCTCGGCTACCTTGCGGCACGGCTGGCAGGTGCTGGGCATCGGGAACGGATTTGAAGGGCTCATCGACTTGGAACATCCGCCGAGTCATAACAACCGCTGGCTCAGCGATGAGAGGGTACGGGAAATCCTGACGCAAGGAGGCAGCATCCTGGGCGCCTCGAACCGGGCCAACCCGTTCTGCTACGTGCCACCCGGCGGAGCGACACAAAACGAGACGGACGTGTCGGATCGGGTGCTGCACAACTTCGGCATCCTGGGCCTGGACGCGCTGGTCTGCGTCGGCGGCGATGGCACGATGGACATCGCCCACCGCCTCGCGCAGCAGGGTATGCCGGTGGTGGGGGTGCCCAAGACCATCGACAACGACCTCCTTGGAACCGACTACACCTTCGGCTTCAACACCGCGGTGCAGACCGCCGTGGACGCCATCGACCGGCTGCACACGACGGCAGAAAGCCACGACCGGGTCATGTTCATCGAGGTCATGGGGCGCAACACCGGCTGGATCGCCCTGTACGCAGGCATCGCCGGCGGGGCCGACGTCATCCTCATCCCGGAACTTCCTTATTCCGAGCCGGCCATCTGTGCCGCCATCCGGCGGCGACTCGAACACGGGCAGCGCTTCTGCATCGTGGTGGTCGCCGAGGGGGCACGACCCGAAGATGGCGAGTCCAGCTACGCAACACAGCCCCTGCCGGGACGCGCCCGGCGTCTGGGCGGCGCGGCCGAACATCTGGCGGCCGCACTGGCCTCCCGGATCGAGCTGGAACACCGCGTGACCGTCCTTGGGCACTTGCAGCGGGGCGGTTCTCCCAACGCCTTCGATCGGCTGCTGGCGACGCGCTTCGGGACCGGCGCCGTCGAACTGGTGGCCCACGGGCTCTTCGATCAGGTCGTGTGCGTCCGGAGCCACGCCAACATCGGAGTGCCCATCGTTGACGCCATCGCTCACCTCCACGGGGTCGACCGCAAGGAGGAGCTTCTGGACGCAGGGCGCTCCATCGGCATTTCCTTCGGATCCGGCGACGAGTTGGAAGCATGAACCCAAAAAGGCCCCGTCCCGCCGACCCGGTGCACGACGTCCTGCGACGGGAACCGACGCCGCTGGGCCCCTTCTTCGCCCCCCGCAGCGTCGCCGTCATCGGCGCCACCGAGAGCGCCGGCAGCGTCGGACGTACCCTGCTGTGGAACCTGATCAAAAACCCCTTCGGGGGCCTGGTCTTTCCCGTGAACCCCAAGCGAAAAAGCGTGCTCGGGATCAAGGCGTACCCCGGCATCCTGGACCTGCCCGACCCGGTGGACCTGGCGGTGGTGGTGACCCCGGCCCCCGCGGTCCCCGGCATCATCGGCGAGTGCGCCCAAGCCGGCGTGCCCGCGGCGATCGTCATCTCGGCCGGGTTCAAAGAACTGGGTCCGCCAGGCGCGGAACTGGAGCGCCAGATTCAAGAGCGCGCCGGCAGGATGCGCATCATCGGGCCCAACTGCCTGGGCGTCATGTGTCCCGCCTCGGGACTCAACGCCACCTTTGCCGCCGGCATGGCGTTGCCGGGCAACGTGGCCTTCATCAGCCAGAGCGGGGCGCTGTGCACCGCCATCCTCGACTGGAGCCTGCGCGAGCGCGTCGGCTTCAGCACCTTCGCATCGGTGGGCTCCATGCTCGACGTGGGCTGGGGGGACCTCATCGACCACCTGGGCAGCGACCCGCAGACCCAGAGCATCCTCATCTACATGGAGACCATCGGCGACGCGCGGGCCTTCCTATCGGCGGCGCGCGAGGTGGCGCTGACCAAGCCGATCATCGTCATCAAGGCCGGACGCACCGAGGCCGCCGCCCGGGCCGCCTCGTCCCACACCGGCGCCCTGGCCGGCAGCGATGAAGTGCTCGCCGCCGCCTTCCGCCGCTGCGGCGTCCTGCGCGTCAGCCGCATCGACGAACTTTTCCACATGGCCCAGGTACTGGCCCGGCAGCCGCGCCCGCGTGGCCCGCGGCTGACCATCTTGACCAACGCGGGCGGCCCCGCCGTGCTGGCCACCGATGCCCTCGTCGCCGCCGCCGGGATGCTGGCGCCGCTATCTCCAGAGACGATGACCGCGCTCAACGACCTTCTACCCCCGCACTGGAGCCGCAACAATCCCATCGACATCCTGGGCGACGCCGGCCCGGATCGCTACAGGAAAGCCCTGGAGATCGTCGCCAAAGAGCCCCAGAGCGATGGCATCCTGGTCGTACTGACCCCGCAGGACATGACCGATCCCACACAGACCGCCGAGCAGATCCGGTCCCTGGCGCGCATCCCCGGGGTGCCGATCCTTGCTAGCTGGATGGGCGGATCCGCGGTCACGGCGGGCAACGACATCCTCAACCGCGCGGGCATCCCCACCTTTGAATTCCCCGACGCCGCGGCGCGGGCTTTTGCTTATATGTGGCGTTACAGCTACAACCTGCGCGGGCTCTACGAGACGCCATCGCTGGGCGGCGATCTGTGTACCCGGGCTGGCGCCGAGGCGGCGAAGAGCATCCTCGGGCGGGCGCGGGAGGCCGGGCGGACGCTGCTCACCGAGGCGGAGTCGAAAGACCTCTTGCGGGCCTACGGCCTCCCCACGGTGGAGACCCAGGTGGCCTCCAGCGTGGAGGATGCGGTGCGCCGCGCCGCCGACATCGGCTACCCGGTGGTCCTCAAGCTGCACTCGGAAGTACTGATCCACAAGAGCGATGTGGGCGGGGTGAAACTCCACCTGGCTGACGCTGAGAGCGTACACCGCGCCTTCGTCGAGATCCAGGATGCGGCCCTGGCCCAGGCTGGCACGGCGGCGTTTTCCGGTGTCACCGTGCAGCCCATGGTGCAGGAGAAGGGCCACGAGCTGATCCTCGGCAGCCACACCGACCCGCAGTTCGGCCCGGTGCTGCTCTTCGGCGCGGGCGGGATCCTGGTGGAGGTGTTCCGTGACTGCGCGCTGGCCCTGCCGCCGCTGAACGCGACCCTGGCCCGCCGCATGATGGAGCAGACCCGCATCTTCACCGCCCTGCAAGGGGTGCGCGGGCAAAAGCCGGTGGACTTTGCAGCCCTGGAGCAAATTCTGGTCCGCTTCAGCCAGCTCGTGGTCGAGCAGCGCATGATCAAGGAGATCGACATCAACCCCCTTTGGGTCTCTTCCGGGCGGATCGTGGCCCTGGACGCCCGGGTCATCCTCCACGAGGCAGGCATGACCGAGGACCGGTTGCCCCGGCTGGCCATCCGTCCCTACCCCGAGCACTACGTCGGATCGTGGACCCTGCGAGACGGCACCCCGGTGACCATCCGTCCCATCCGCCCCGAGGACGAACCCATGGTGGTCCACCTGCACGAGGGCCTGTCGGAGCGCAGTGTGCGACTGCGCTACTTCCAGGCCCTCAAGCTGGACCAGCGCACGGCCCACGAGCGCCTCATCCGCGTGTGCTTCGTCGACTACGACCGCGAGATGGCGCTGGTCGCCGAGCATGCCGACGCGACCACGGGAGATCGCCAGATCCTGGGGATGGCGCGCCTGAGCCGGCAGCGCTTCTGCCGCGAGGCCGAGTTCTCCCTGCTGATCAGCGACAAGTGGCAGCACCACGGGCTGGGGACGGAACTCCTGCGGCGCCTTCTGCACATTGGCGAGGCCGAGCAGATAAGTCGCATCACCGCCGACATCCTTTCGGACAACCTGGACATGCAGCGGGTGTGCCAGCGACTCGGCTTCAAGCTGAGCTACAGCCTGGAAGACCCCATTGTCAAGGCGGAGATCACCTTGCCCGTGGCGGCGGCGTCAAGCCGAACCTGACCGGCTCCTGGCGTTCGGGAGAGATCGCCCCTGTCGACCTGCGCGTGGCCTGCTGCTTGCCGGCGATGAGGTGCCAGGTGCTGGCCGGATCCGGCCACTTGATTTCAAAACCAGCCAGGCGATTTGAACTCCAGCCACTTGCTCCGGCAAAACTAGCCACAGATCAGAATGCGTGAGGTAGCTCACTTTGATCGGCTGCGAACTTCAGGAGGAAATGAGGGTACTGGCCGGATCCAGCCACCTGGCGGAGTCCGCGCAGGCCGACGCGATCCAGAAACCGGCGACCACTGCCAAGGCCGCTGCCCGCCGGTGGAAGAAGCAGCATCCTACCAGTGCCGCAGCTAAGACTTAGGTTGCTTCAGGGGCTTTTGCTTGGTGTCTACGAGCTTCGTTTCGAGTGCAGCATTCCGTTGCGCCTGACGGGCAGGCTGCACAAAGTAGAAGTCGAACAAGCCCTCAAGGGTGTTAAGCGAAGTCTCTGCCTCGCCTGGCTCGACGTCACAGATTTCGCCCGTATGGGCCGCCTTGATGGGGTGAGCGGCAAAATTCCCTATGTTTCGTATTCCGTCAACCTCCTTGGCCAGATAGCTCGGCAGTTCATTTCGGCTTAGCAGATTGTCGATTTGCTTTGAAAGATCGTCCGTGCGGAAATGAAGATGATTCTCTAGCAGGTTTTGCAGACACCGACGACTGAGGGCGGCACTCGCCTTGGGGCTGTGGGGCAGGACTGCACAGGCTTCGAGAAACTCGTCAGCTAGAC
>JBBRLA010000230.1:0-11631 GCA_038231615.1 Polyangia bacterium
CCCAAAGTTTGATGTGACTTCCGTGGCGGAAGCAGAGCGGCTGGTGGGTCGCTAAACAGAAGCACCTGGACCGGGCATCTTTTGGCGTACCTCCTCGCTCCTTCGGTCACGTACAGTAGTACGCTCCCTCAGTCGCTGCGGGGGAGCGCCAAAATCTGCTCCGGCCAGGTGCTTCTTCTTGAAATGACTCCTTATCAACGTTACCCTGTATAGATGACCTCTCTTTTTGAGGCAAGAATGATCATGCGAAGCGCGTTTCTGGTGATGGTTGTGTTGCTGGCCGGCTGCCCTCGGGCAAAGGAGCCCGCCAAGAGCAAGAAGGTCGAAAGCCAGGGCCGAGGGGAAATCTCTCAGGCGGACGACGAGGTCCGCCCGGTGTACCCGATGAACGTGAAGCCGGACCCGCTGGCGCAAAAACTCTGCGGGGCAATCCAGGCGTTGCCGGAAGAGCGGCGCGCGGCGTGTTGCTCGGTCAAGGCGGAGACGGGCTACTACGCCGAGTGCGTGCGCATGCTCAGCGGGGCGTTCGCGGCGAAGGCGGTGAAGATGGACGCTGAGAAGGTGGCGGCGTGCCAGGGGGCGATGGCGCGGCAGTTCGCCGGGTGCGGCTGGGTCGGTCCATGGACCCAGGACCCGCCGACGGAATGCCTGGCGCTTTTTCAGGGGCAGCTCCCCGAGAAGGCGCGCTGCCGGTCGTCCCTGGAATGCCGGGGGAACATGCGCTGCCACGGGGTCGGCCCCACCGCCACGGGCACCTGCGGGCCGCCGCGCCCGGTGGGGGAGATGTGCGGGACGGCCAACGATCCGCTGGCCGTGTACACCCGGCAGGAAGAAGTGGACCGGGAGCACCCCGAGTGCACGGGATACTGCAACCGGGGACACTGCGCCAAGGAGGTCGCGCTGGGGGCGGCATGCAAGTCGGACCTCCCCTGCGGTCCCGGGGCGCACTGCCTTTCGGGAAGCTGCGTTCCGGGCGGCGCGGCCAGGGTCGGGGAAGCGTGCATGTCCGGCGGCTGCGAGTCGGGGGCGCGGTGCATCGATGGGCAGTGCCGGGTGCGCAAGGACCAGGGAGCGGCCTGCGAGGCGGACACGGAATGCCGCGGGGCCTGCGTGGTGCCCGATGGCGGCAAGCACGGGACCTGCGGAATGAACTGCAAGGCGCGCTGAACCTTCGGGAACAGCCCTTTCCCATGGGCTGGGTCACGGTCGCGGTGGTAAATCTTGCTGGGCGCGCCAAATAACGGTTGCCAGAAGGCCGAAGCTGTATCATCCCTTTTGCTGATGCTCCCGAGCAGCGACCCCCCGACCGGCTCACCGTGCGGTCCCTTGTCGGCCCGCCCCCTCGCGAGCGCGTGGCTGCCCCGTCCGCAGACCCTCTTGCGGGCGGCGGTGGTGGTCGTGGTGCTGGCCCTATCCGCGATGGTGCTGCGCAAGGTGGACGGGCACACCGTGCTGGCGGCCCTGCGCGGGGCGCGGCTGGACCTGATCCTCCTGGCCGCCCTCATCAACTTCTTTCACCTGTATTGCCGCGCCCAGCGCTGGCGCGCGTTGATTTCCCCGGTGGCCAAGGTCGGGCGGCTGCGGCTTTTTCATTACATGGTGGTGGGCTCGGCGGCTTCGATTGTGCTGCCGGCGCAGGCCGGGGAGTTTTTGCGCCTCTACGTCTTGCGCCGCCGCGACGGGGTGCCGCTCTCGGCCTCGGTGGGCGCCATCATGCTGGAGAAGCTCTTCGACGTGATCCAGCTCCTGCTGGTCACCGCGCCGCTGCCCTACCTGCTGCCGCTGCCCGGCTGGGTTGCCTCGACGATCAAGCTGATGGTCTTCGGCGGCGGCCTGGGGCTGCTGGCTGCGGTGGCCCTCGCGGTCCATCTCGGGGATGGCGCGCCTGTCATTGGGGCGGGCGGTTCGCGGGTGATGGGCCTCTTGCGCCGCCTGGCCGCGGGCTTGCAAGGGGTGCGCCGTCCCGGGACCTTCGCCGCCGCCTTCGCCTGGTCAGTCGGTGCCGTCGTCACCGACTGTTTCGAGGTGGCCCTGGTGCTCAAGGCGCTGGGCATCGCCGCGCCCTTTGCCGGGACCGCGCTGGTGCTGCTCACCATCAATCTGTCCATTGCCGTGCCCTCGACCCCTGGGCATGTGGGGGCGCTGGAGGCCGGCGCGGTGGCCGGCCTTTCGGTGCTGGGGGTGCCGGCCTCCGCGGCGCTGGCCTTCGCGCTGCTTTATCATGTGATGCAGCTGGTCCCGGTGCTTCTGGCGGGACTTTCCGGGCTGCACCTTTTCTCCGCATCCGCCGGACCCGGCCCCGCCGATTCCGGCGACAAGGACGATCGGGTGAAGCCCGGCGACCTGGCACCCGTCACGGAGGCCTCGACATGACCGCTCGCCCCGCCTTGCGCGTTGCGCCGCTCCTTCTTGGCGCTTGCGCCATCCTGCTCCTGTCCGCTGACGCCCGGGCAGAACCCACGCCGATGCCGCTGCAAACCCTGCCCGCCGCGCGGCTGCGCGAGTTGGGTCCGCTGCTTCACGATGCGGACCTGGCGCTGATCGAGGCTGACGCCCGCGGCTGGCAGAAGCAGATCACCACCCTGACCCTGTGCTCCGCCTCGCCCGCGGCCATCCGCGAGGTGCTGATCCACCCCGAGCATTATGGCGCGTTTGTCCACAACATGTCTCGATCCTCCGTCACGCAGGGGCCGGACGGGACGCTGGACCATCACTGGGAATTGTCCTACTCGGTGGTCTCGGCGGACGGCGTCAACCGCTACCACCTTGTGCCCCCTTCCCCCCCCGGGCCGGACCCCGCGGGCGCCGCGGCCCCGGTGGAGATCACCGACCCCACTGGGATCAGCCACTACCGCTGGGAGTTCCTGCCCGCCGCGTCCGGCGGCACGGTGGTGGTGATTTATGGCTATACCGATGTGCGGCATTCGGGGGGGTTTCTGGGCAAGGCGGTGGCCCATGCCGGCAGCCTGGAATACAGCCTGGCGCTGGTCACGCAGATGACGCTGCTCCTGGCGATGAAGAACCAGGCGGAGCTTTACCCCGGGACCTTCCCCGCCTATGCTCGTTCTTTGACGGGTACCCACGCTGCCGGGTACGGCTTCCTGTTGGAGCGGGGCACGGTGGCGCTCTTGCGCAAGCAGGGTGGGCATCTGGTCGGCGTCAGCCTGATCGACCGCAGCCCGGCCCGGCCCGAGGCCTTGCTGCTGGCGGCGGCGCGGGCCGAGAACTGGGCGGACTACGTCCCGTCGATCGCGCGCAGCTCCTCTCGAGGGCTACAGAACGGGATGCCGGCGGCGGAGCTGGAACAGTCGCTACCGCTGATGTCGTGGCGGACGATCTTCGGGGTGCGGGCCCTGCCGACCAGCGTGGACATGTGGGGTCTTTCTGGGGACCTGATGGGGGCGCAACTGCGCTGGGACGTGCGCCCAGTGGGCCAGGTCGGCCAAGTCGGCCAGCTCGGACAGAAGACCGGGGCCAGTCGCGGCGAGACCGAACTGGTGCTGCGGGCCAGCCAGAAGTTCGACAAGTCCAGCCTGGTGATGCGCCAGCTCTACCGGCTGGAGCCGCTTTTCGAATATGGGGTCAATGTCGGGCTGGATTATGTGATCCTGAAAGGCGTGGAGGCCCGTGCCGAGCAGAAGGCCGCCAGCCTTTGATGTGGAATGGGAGGTTGCGGGCGCCTTCAGATCATGCCGTGGCCCGCTTGCCGCGGGCGGAAATGTCCTTGCCAATCCAGCCCTTCGCCAGGACCAGGCCGATGGTGCTCATCGAGGCGATGGCGGCGTAGATCATCCACATGGTATGGGTGTCCTTTTGCCCCTCCGCCGGGCAGAAGTGCTTGAGGAACCAGCCCGAGTAAAGGCCGGTGAGCAGCTTGGTCATAAACCACGGGAACTGCGCCACGCCCATGTACATACCGGTCTTGCCCTCGGGGGCGATCTCGGCGACGTACTGGTAGAAGCGCGGCTGCCACAGCGCCTCGCCCACCGACATGATCAGGATGTAGGCCAGCAGGAACACGGGCTTGGGCCCCAGCGCCAGAAGGAAGGTCGGCGACGCCATCACCGCCGTGCCGATGATCATCATCTTGTAGACATCGGCCCGGGAAGACAGCGCCGCCACCAGGGGCGTCAGCACGAAGATTAAGAGGGCGTTGATGTTGGAGAAGAACTCGAAGTTGCCGCTGACCCAGGGCGTGGCCGTGAAGGCGCGCTCGATGTAGAGCGGCAAGGTCAGCCAGTTGTGGGCGAAGAGCGTCTGCACCGGGATCAGCACGAAGATGAAGAACGAGAACTTGGGGTCGCACAAAGGGTGCTCGCGCAGCCACCGGGCCGAGAGGATTTTTGGGCGATCCTGGGCGGGCTGGCTCGGGCCCTTTACCACCTTCAGGCGCTCGGCGGGGATAAAGAGCCGGGTCATCGTCAGGGTGACAAGGGTCATGCCGGCGTAGAGCCAGAACACCCCGGTGACCCCGTTGGGAGGAAACGCGTGCTCGCTCAGCCGGCGCACCGGGGGCGAGAGCAGCCCCGAGACGAAGCCCCCCAGGTTCATCATCGCGTAGATCACCGCGTAGCCCATGGCCGCGGTCTTCTCGTTGGTGAATCGCTTCACCCCGGCGTAGATCGCCGGCTGGTAGGCGCCATAGCCGACGACGATGAAGAGCAGGCTGAAAACGTTCAGGTTGAAGAGCGGCCCAAAAAGCCCCGGGCGCAGGTGCAGCGTCTCGCCGAGGGCCAGGAGCACCCGGCCCAACACCATGAGGACCAGGGAGAAGCTCAGCGCCCGGCGCAGGCCCCAGCGATCCGACACCTCGCCCAAAAGAAACATCGACCCGGTGATGCCCCCGGTCAGGCCGGCCACCACCCAACCCGACTTGACGTCGCCGATGTGGACGTTCTCCGAGAGGAACTTGGTGAGCAGGGTGAGGATGCCGAAGTAGACCATCCCCTCCAGAAGGTAGGGGATGTTGATCCCCCACTGGAGCACCTTCGAAGACCTGGCGAAGTCCCGGAAGGGCTGCGCCACCTCCTTGAGCGCGCCGCGGAGGGTGGGGCCGAGCTTTAGGGGGGAGATGTCCGGGCTAAGAAGGCTCAAGGCATGCCTCGTCAGTGGAAGTTGGGGTGGGACAAATGCCTGGTTTGGTTACGATGTTCTGGCTGCGATGTAAAGTACATCCGATGCAAGGAGAGGCCCAATGACCCCGCGACCCTTTGGTAATACCGGCTTGCAGGTCTCCCCCCTGGGGCTGGGGGCCGGGCACATCGGCGATTCTGAAAAGGACGAGGCCGATGTGGCGGCCCTGCTTTCGGCGGCGCTTTACGCCGGGGTGACGCTTTTCGACACCGCCCGGGGCTACGGGCTTTCGGAGGAGCGCATCGGGCGGTTCCTCGCAGGGCTTTCGGCGGCGCGGCGGGACCAGGTGGTGGTGTCGAGCAAGTGCGGCTATGGGATTGCGGGGCAGGAGGACTGGACGGGGGGCTGCGTGCGCGCCGGGGTGGATTAGGCGCTGCGCCGCCTGCACACCGATCGCATCGAGGTGATGCACCTGCATTCCTGCCCCAAGGAGGTGCTGGAGCGGGGGAAGGTGACCTGGGCGCTTGGCGAGGCGGTACGGGCGGGGAAGGTGCGGGTGGCGGCCTATTCGGGAGAGAACGAGGCGCTGGCGTATGCGATTTCGTCGTTGTCGAAGGCGGAAAGGGCGGGTGCGCCCGGCGAGGTGGTGGGTTCGCCCGGCGGGGCGGCGGGTGCGTCCGGCGAGGCGGCGGGTTCGCCCGGCGGGGCGGGTGTGTCCGGCGGGGCGGGTGCGCCTGGCGAGGTGGTGGGTGCGCCCGGCGAGGTGGTGGGTTCGCCCGGCGGGGCGGGTGTGTCCGGCGAAGTGGCGGATGCGCCCGGCGAGGCGGGACCGGCGGGGGGGTTTGGGGCCGTGCAGTGCTCGGTGAACCTGTGCGATCAGCGTGGGCTTTATGCCCTGCTGCCCGAGGCGGCGCGGCGGGGCCTGGGGGTCATCGCCAAGCGTCCTCTGGCCAATGTCCCGTGGCGCTTCGCCGAGCGCCCGGCCGGCCACTATGCCGAGGTCTACTGGGAGCGCATGCGGGCGATGGATCTGTTGTCCCAGGAACTGGGCGGCATGCCTCTCGACGAGGTCTTTCTGCGCTTCGCGGCGCATGCGCCCGGGGTGTCGGCGTGCATCGTGGGCACGGCGTCTCTCGCGCATCTCCACCGCGCGGTCGAGGCGGTCTCCCGCGGGCCGCTGCCTCCGGCGCTCTTCGACAAACTGCGCGAGCTGTTCCGCCGCCAAGGCCATGAATGGACCGGGCAGGTGTAAGCCGGTGCGGGCCGGGCCGGCCGCGATTGGCCTGCTTCCAACGCGGAGAGCCTGTTACTCCTCGTCATCCCCGAAAAGCACGCCCACCTGCAGGGGTAGGGACTCAAAGGGCTCGGCCCGAACCGTCTGGCCGCGGCTTGCCGAGAGTACCTCGACGTCGGATTCCCGCGTCCGGCGCAGCACTGTCAGCGTCCCCTTGATGGGGTCGATCAGCCAGTAGTGGGGCATCCCGTGGCGGAAGTAGATGTGCCTCTTTCGGATGGTGTCGTTCGTCTCGTTTGTTGGCGAGACGATCTCGCAGGCCCAGTCCGGGCACAGCGTCTGCACGGTGCCGGCCGGCCGCTGGGGCATCCGCTCCCGCCGCCAGCCGGCCACGTCGGGCCGGAGCTGCTGGCCCGGTCCGAAATCGATCAGGCACTCGGTGGCGAACCACCAACCACCGGGGAAGCCGCCGCCGGGCCTGCGACCAAAGGGCCATCCGAGGCGGATCACGAGACTGGCTTGTGTCTGGCTGTGCTCTCCGGAGGTCTGCTTTTCGATAATTTCGCTGTCAATGATCTCAAAGCCGCGCCCTTCATCAGGCAAGGCCAGCAGGTCTTCGACAGAGGCAGGCAGCGGAAGCTTCTCAGCGGCGGCGCTCATGGCCCAAGCATAGCGCGGTCCCTTGGACCGTGCCAGCTTCGTGGTCGATTGAGGGAATAAAGGAGGCTCGCCAGCGTGGTCGGGCGTGATGGCCAACAGGGCAGGGGTTGCTAAGTGCATCACCGCGGGTTGCTCCCTCTCCTACCCCTTGCAGCACCGCTTCGTTAGATCCGTACCTTCACATAGCTCCCCGGGGCGTCCTCGATTACCGGCAGTTTGCCATCCCCCGGCTGCCGTGCCGGGACCTCTTCGCCCAAATGTGGCGCGAGCCACTGGCCCCAGTCGGGCCAGAACGAGCCGGGGTGGGCCTCGCTGCCGGCGAGCCAGGCGTCCGCGGTTTCGGGCAGTCCTTTACCCCCTGTCTCAGGATGAGTGGCATAGCCATACTTGTTCGCCGCGGGAGGGTTGACGATGCCGGCGATGTGACCCGATCCTCCCAGCACGAAGCGCACCGGCCCGGAGAAAAGCCGCGCCCCAAGGTAGGTCCCGCGCCAGGGCGCGATGTGGTCTTCGCGAGTCGAGGCGAAGTAGGCCGGCGTCTTCACCCGGGACAGGTCGATGGGCACCCCGCCAAGGGAGATGCCGCCCGGCTCGCGCAGCCGGTTGTGGAGGTACATGTTCCGCAGGTAAAACGAGTGCATCGCCTCCGGCATGCGCGTCGAGTCGCAGTTCCAGTACAACAGGTCGAACGCCGGGGGGTCCTGACCCAGAAGATAGTTGTGGACCACCAGGCTCCACACCAGATCGTTCTCCCGCAGCGAGTTGAAGGCACTGGCCATCTGGTCGCCCGAAAGGTACCCCGTCTTCTTCATGTGCTTCTCGATGCTGGCGATCTGCTTCTCATCGATGAACACCGCCATGTCGCCGACGTCGCTGAAGTCGATGAGGCTGGCGAAGAAAGTGGCACTGCGCACGCGCTCCGCCGGGTAGCGCGGGTCGTTGCCGGCGGCCATGTAGCCCAGGGCCGCGCCGAGCAGGGTGCCGCCGAGGCAATAGCCGACCACGTTTACCTTCCGTTCCCCGGTGGCGGCCTCGATGGAGCAAAGGGCGGCCAGGGGGCCCTCGCGCAGGTAATCGGCAAAGTCTTTATTCCGCAGTTGCTCGTCAGGGTTGACCCAGGAGATGACGAAGACCGTGTGTCCCTGCTCCACCGCCCAGCGGATGAACGAGTTCTTGGCCTTCAAGTCCAGAATGTAAAACTTGTTGATCCACGGCGGTATTATGAGCAGCGGCGTGCGGTGTACCGTCGCGGTCATCGGGGCATACTGGAGAAGCTGCATGAGCCGGTTCTGGAACACCACCTTGCCGGGGGTGGTGGCGACGTTCTCGCCGAGCTGGAAGGCGGCGGTGTCGGTCATGCGCGGCGCCAGCTTCCCGCGGTTCCGCTCCAGATCCAAGAGCAGGTTGCGCAGCCCCAGAAGGAGGCTATCGCCTCCCGATTCCAGGGCGGCCTTGAGGACCTGTGGGTTGGTGGCGGGGAAGTTGGCCGGCGATAGTGTGTTGATGATCTGCCGGATGTAAAAGCTGGCCTTGCGCGCCACGTGGGGCGGAAGGCCCTGTGTCTGGTCCACGCAGGCTTGCAGGTGCCGGCCCCAAAGCAAGTACGCCTGCTTGATCAGGGCGAAGGTCTGAAGGGTTGACCACAGGTCATCCTTGAAGCGCCGGTCCTCCCCCTCTGCCGCGGCCAGGAAGGATCGAGGGGCTTTGCCTCCCAGAAGGAAGCGCCGGGCGTGGTGCAGTGCCAGTTCCCCGGCATCCAGGCCCAGGGCGATCTGGGCGCGCACGAGCGGGGCGGGGTGCCGGATCCAGCGCCACCCCACCGCTGCGAATGTGCGGGCGAGCGCCCAGTTCTCGGGGATGCCGAAGGATTCTTCCCGGGCGACCACGCGCTTGAGGTAGCCGGTGAGGACCCGGCGGCCGGTCCCGGCAATTCCGCCGAGCAGCGCCAGGCGATCGGGGGGGGCTTTGGGTTCTGTGTTCATGCGACACGATCCGGCAAGAGGAAGACCCGGCGGGCCAGGTCCGAATCCAGGGTGTGTTTCTGATAGTAGCGATCGAGCACCGAGGGCGTCCAGGTGAGCAGGTCGGGGTTGGTCGCGGCGAACTCCGAAAAGCTCGCCGCGTCGTGTCGTTCCATGCGCTCGCGGATGAGGAACAGATGGGCCCAGGTGATGGTCTCGTGGTACAGGCCCGGCTTGCCCAGCGACAGGGCGAAGCGCTGGAGCCCGGTGCAAAACCTGCCCAGCGCCTCCAGCGCCGGCCAGCGCCGCAGGTAGATCCACGCGAGGCGTACGTGGTCGACATGGTGGAAGTTCGCCGGGGGCAGAACGCAGGTCTCGAAAGCCAGGAGGAACTCTTCGTCCATCATGTGGCCAAAGGCTACTCCCCCTGGGCTACCTGTGCGTGATGATTTGCCAGCTACTCCGGCTTTCCAGTCGCACGGCGCCGTGGTCCGGGGCGGTGGCCGCCGTGGCGCGGAGCAGCCGGCTGACCAGGATGTACACCGGGCCGCCGGGGATGACGTCGACCACCGCCTTCGGGACGGTGTAGCTCCCCGGGTCCCCGGCCACCGGGCAGTCGATGTGGAACTGCTGAGATTGCAGCGACACTTCCATCGTCGTGTCCGCTCGCGGCGCCGCGGTCCAGGTGAGGTGCAGGTCGGCGGAGGGCAGGGAGGAGAGCGACTGCGGCGATCCCATGTTCAGCAGGGTGACGCCGCGCCACGGCCCACCCTGGGTGATCGTATGGATGTCCCGGCCGCCCCGTATGCCGAGGGAAAGCACGCTGGCGCTGGTGAAGAGCGAGCCATCGCCGGGGTCGTCCAGGTTCTGCACGACCTCGTAGGCCCCGCTGAGGGGGTCGATGGCGATCGAAAGCGGGCCGTTGGGGCCGCCGGTGACGGTCAGGTCGCCAGCGTCCAAAACCGTGCCGGGCGCGCCGGCCGTGTTGGTGAAGGTGCATGCCCCAAGGGTGCCCACCGTCGCGGGGCTGGCCGCGGGGGCGTTCAGGGCGACGTCGACGGCCCAGTTGGTCTGAACGGTCCCGAGCACGGCGAGTCGGCTGTGGTTTAGCACCAGGTGCGGATCGGGGGGCGCCGGCACTCCCCCTGGCAAGCGGGTCCCGCCGCCGTCGCGCGTGCCCCCGTCTCTTGTACCGCCGTGCATGGCGCCATCGGGGGCCGCGGCATCCGGCAGGGGGCTCAGATCGCCCGCCCCAACGATGTTCCCCTCATCGCCGCCATCGTCCAGGGCATCGGAGCAGGCAGAACAGGCCGAGCCGTCCGAGACCGCCTGACCGGGTAACGGGTCGGGACAGCCCAAAAGGAGCAGGGTGCCGAAAAGGAGCGCGCCGCCGGTAGGGTTGGCGATGCCGATCTGAACCGAATTCCTGGACACGTTGGGGACCTCCACCGATGACGCTACCAAGGGCCGGGTCAAAGGCCCACTTTGTCCGTGTGCGGTTCCTCGCAGGCGGAAAAGTTGACAGCATCCGGGCGTCAGGGTGGCGCCGACCCGCCGCGAGACGCTATCATGCGTTGATCACATACAACCATGACCGAACTCTAGCGACGGAGAGCATTCTCATGCGTGGACCTCTGGCTTGTGCTGCCCATTTTCTTTCTTTCCCGGCCCTGCTTCTTTGGGCTTCCCTGGCGAGCTGCAGCGGTGGCAACACACCCGGCGACATGGGGAACTATCCCTGCTCGCCGAAGGCTTCTTGCATGGCCGGGGCGGCCTGCCTGAGCCTCGCGGACAACACCGGCGCGGCCAGGTTCGGCCTGCGCATTTCGCAGCTCAACTTCTCGACCCCGGTGGTGCTGGGGCAGGGGACGCTGGCCACGTTCCTGCCGAGTTTCCTGCAGCCCAGCCTGACGAGCT
This sequence comes from Polyangia bacterium, assembly GCA_038231615.1. Lineage (GTDB taxonomy): Bacteria > Myxococcota_A > Polyangia > Palsa-1104 > JAEUJZ01 > JBBRLA01. Next base: position 10,846 of record JBBRLA010000230.1, read on the forward strand.
GCGGCGTCTCGGGGCAGGCGACCTTCAACTGGCTGCTGGAGTTCGACTCGGCGGCGGGCAAGCTGCGCACCGGCGGGGCGCGGCCGGTCCAGAGCGCGTCCAGCGGCTACACCTTCGCCAATGAGATGATCGCCGGGGTAAAGGTAAAGCCCGCGACCTACGATGTCACCCTGGGCGCGGATGGGAAATTCAGTTCCAAGGCGCCGCAGGACTTCGTCATGCCGGTGTTCCTGGACATCACCGGGACCAACGTCATCCTGCTGCCGCTGCAAAAGGTCTCCTTCAGCGATGGACAGATCTCGACGGATCACACCTGCATCGGGAGCTACAATGCCCAGGGATTGAGCGCGGACAACGGCTGCAAGCCCACCCCCGCCGTCCCGCTCTTCCTGAACGGTGCGCAGATCGGCGGCGCCATCCTTCTGGAGGACGCGGACAAAGTGCCGGTCTCGCCGCTGCCCGAGACCCTGTGCGTCCTTCTGGCCAACGACGGTGGCGATGGGAACATGACGCTGGCCAAGTGCAAGCGGGACAACCAGGGCAAGATTCTCTTCCAGGGCGACTGGTGCGCCGCCACCAACCAGCCCGCCGCCGCCGGTTGCGCCGATGCGGTCCATGTCGCCGCCAGCTTTGCCGCCAGCGGCGTCAAGATCAACGGCTGACGCCTGCCCGACCAAAGGGGTTGCGCAGATCCTCAGATTCCAGCAAGCTCGGGGAAGTCGCGCCGTCCCGTCGGCGCCCGTGGGGGGACCGGTGCCTGTCCCGGGTCACGCGGCGGGTCGGGGC
>JBBRLA010000231.1:0-11619 GCA_038231615.1 Polyangia bacterium
CAACACCAAGATCGTGCTGACCGGCGACCCCTACCAGATCGACAACCCCTACGTGGACAGCACCAACAACGGCCTGACCACCGTGGTCGAACGCTTCAAGGGCGAGCAACTGGCCGGCCACCTCACCCTGAGCAAGGGCGAACGCTCTGCCCTTGCTGAGCTGTCCTCTAACTTACTTTAGAAAGAAGTACCTGGCCGGGCATCTTTTGGCGTACCTCTCCCCCATGTCCTCGCATTCGCGAGGCCATGGGTGGTGCCCCCACGCTTCTTCGGTCACGTACAGTAGTACGCTCCCTCGGTCGCTGTGGGGGTGCGCCAAAATCTGCTCCGGCCATGTGCTTCTTTCTGAGATGACTCTTCATCAACTGACGCGACCCTGTATAGAGCGATGCTCGCTCTAGTCCGCGATCCTCCAGCGCGGCCCGGACGGTGTATCCATCAGTTCCACGCCCAGGGTGCGCAATTCTCCCCGCAGCACATCGCTGGTGCCAAAGTCCTTTGCCTTCCGCGCCGCCTCTCGCGCCGCGATGCGTCCCTCGATCATCCCCAGATCCAGGCCCTTGGCCCAGATGCGCCGCACCCGGTGCTCGCCCAGCCACTGCGCCGGCTCCGCCGTCAGCAGGCCGAGCACCTCCCCGACGGCCGCCAGTTCCCGATGAAGTCGCTGCAGCGTCCGCCGACGCACGTCCTTCGGGAGCGCGGGTTCGATGCGGTTGTCCAGCACCCGGTTGGCCAGCGCCAGGGCAAAGCTCCACTCCGCCAGGGCCGCGGCGGTGTTGAAATCGTCGTCCAACCCCGCCTGCAGGCGCAAGAACCACCCCACGGCCTCCGCCGCCACCGGCCCCTCGGCGACCGCCTTGCCCACGGCCAGCGCCTCGGTCAGGCGCTGCCGGGTCAGGTAGCCGTACTCCAGCCGCCCCTCCGCCTCCTCCAGGCCCGGCAGCCGGACCGACGCCGGGTCAGCATCCCTGGGCAGATCGATGTCGAAGCTGATGGGATTGCGGTAGTGCGTCGTCAGCAGGAAAAGCCGCACCGCCTCCCCGCCGTGCCGCTCGATGCAGGCGCGGGCCACGAATACCTCGTAAAGCCGCCGCATCTTCTCGTCGGACTTCGCGATCTTGGCCCCCTCGGCGATGACCTCGCCCTGATGCACCCAGCGGAACCCCACATGGCCGTTGTGCAGCCAGTGCCGGGCGAAGGTCCCCGGCCCATGGACCCCCTGCGCCTGCGCCCGCTCGTTCTCGTGATGGGGAAACCGCAGATCGATACCCCCGCCGTGAATGTCGAAGGTCCGCCCCAGGTATTTCTCCGCCATCGCCGAGCACTCGATGTGCCACCCAGGTCGTCCGGCCCCCCACGGCGACGGCCACGACGGTTCGCCCGGCTTGGTCGCTTTCCACAGGGCGAAGTCGGCGGCATCCCGCTTCCGCGGGTCAATTTCCTTGCGCGCACCCGCGAGAAGGTCCTCCATGGACACGTGCGACAGTTCCCCATAGCCAGGGAAGCCCCCGACCGAGTAATACACCGAGCCCTCGACCTCGTAGGCCAGGCCCCGCTCCATCAGCGCCGTGATCTGCGCCTGCATCTCCCCGATGTGCGCGGTGGCGCAGGGTTCCACGTCGGGCGGCTGGCACCCCAGGGCGGCGCAGTCCCGGTGAAACTCCTCGGTGAAGCGCGTCGCGAAGGCCGTCGGGTCCTCGCCGCACTCCCGGGCGCGGTTGATGATCTTGTCGTCCACGTCGGTGATGTTGCGGACGTAGGTCGTCGAAAGGCCCCGCGACCGCAGGTGTCGTGCCACCACGTCGAAGACCACCAGCGGGCGGGCGTTGCCGATGTGAAACAGGTTGTAGACCGTCGGCCCGCAGACGTACATGCGGGCCTGCCCGGCCTCCAGCGGGACGAACTCGACCTTGATTTGCCTTTCGGTATCGTGGACCTGGATCATGCTCCCTCGCGCCATTCACTGAAGCTGCGCCCCAGGTACCAAAGGTTGAACCCCATGAACAAGAGCAGCAGCGTCCCGATCGGCAGCGTCCAGCGCACACCCGAAGGGGTTTCTCCTCCCACCAGCACCAGCGCGCCTTCGGGGATGTTCAGCGGCTCGCTGATCTGCACCGCCTGGATGGTGATGCCGATGCCGTCCCCAAAGGGCAGGAGCACCGGTTCCCCCGCAGGCGGCCTTATCGCGACCAGGCCCTTGCCGGTGGCCTCGTACCGGGTCGGCTGCTTCAGTTCGTCCGGCCCCGGGATCGAGAGCCCCCCCGCCCCCTTCCGCAAGCCCGAGAGCGGCACCCGGTAGACCTCGATCCGATGCCAGAGCAGCATCCCCTGGGCATCTACCCGCGCCACCGCCTGGTTTCGCGCCGCCGCGCCTGCGGGAAGCCGCAGTACGTAGCCAAACCCGTCCTTGGTCTCGACCCCGGGGCCGGCAGGAAGCCCCAGGCGATCCACTTCGTGCCGGGCGTCCGGCTCCGAGGGGAACTTGTCCCGCGACAGGAGCACCCGCAGGTCTTCCGGGAAGAGCACGTCGATGAGCAGCTCTTTCTCCGGCGGGATGGTGACGCTTTCCCCGGCCCGGTCGGCCAGCGAGAGCGGCGCCGGCAGGGGCCCATCGGGCAGCGCCTTGAGCGCCGGCAACGACAGGGCCCGCGTCACCTGCACCTTCTGCCGGTAGTAGTCCTTTACCGTCGTCGCGTAGGTCAGATCGGAGAAGCGCCGCAGACGCCCGGTGAAGCGTCCCACAAGACCCGCCTCCTCGGCTTCCTCATGAGCGCCCAGCACCACCAGCAGCCGGGACTGCGTCCCCAGCAGGCGGAAGAGCTGGGACCGGGTGCGCTCGCCCCGGGACTCGAAGGCCAGCGCGTTGCGGAAGTCCGGCATCCCCGAAAGGGAGACATACCGCTCCGGGACCATCGAGGACACCGCCCCCCGGGCCTCGCCCAGGGAGGTGGGCGCTCTGGGCTGCAAGCTGTAGGCGATATCTCCGCGCAGCCGCCAAAGGAGCAGCGCGCCAAGCATCAGCACGGCGAAGGCGAGCAGCGGGCTGCGCCGGATGCGCGACGGCGGCAGCCGCACGAGTTCCGGATCGACCGCGTCCTTCGAGATCGGAGCGCCCGGCTCAGGCAGACCGGCGTGTTCCTCGGGTGTGGTTTCCGCGCCCGGCTCTGCGCCGTCACCGCGACTGGCGCTCGGATCCTGTGCCATGGTTTACCGGTCTCCTGACTGCTTGCAGATAGAAGAAATTATCCGACCCTCACTCGATTTACCACCCCCCGGCAAGAACCGCGTGCGTGATGAAGCGGACACGGACAAGCGGACCTTACGATTTGGAGGGCAGCCGGCCCGAGGGCAGCGTGGTGCGCAGGGGCGGCGGCGTGCGTGGCGCAGCCGGCGCGGGCCCGGCGGGGGGCGTCCCGACCGCCGAGGGGCTGGCCAGGGTGCTCGGGGCAGAGGCCCCCGGGGCAGCCCCCTGTCCCGGGGCGGAGGTGGCGACAATCGGCACCAGCGCCAGCGAACGCCGACGGGACTTCATCGGCAGCGGGGTCTGCCCGGTCCCGGCCTGCATCTGAATCAACCGACCCATTTCGGGCAACGACGATCGATCGGCGGGCAGCGGCTCGTCTGCGGGCTGGTAGGGGAACCCGGCCGGCCGGGGCGCATCCGGGGCCGGGCGCACCGCTCGCTGCGGACGACCGATTGCCGGGGGGCGCACATCCAGGAGCGAGCAGACCAAGAACGAATAGAGCAGCGCGTGCAGCGCCCGATCCGAGAGACCCGTGGCGACCCCCAGCTCCGGCAGGGTCCAGGCCCCGCGCCCCAGCAATTCGCAGGCCCTGGCCTCCGCCGGGGGCAGCCACCGCGCGGACTGCATGGCCTGACCGATGGGCATGCGCAACTCCTGACCCAGCAGCGCCTGGACTTCCACCTGTAGTTGTTGATCCTGCCAGGCCCGGCGCACCCCGAAGTAGATGACCCGGGTCGGTTCGCAGAGCAGGGCCTCGCTGCCCAGGGAACCGTGGTCATGCCGCCCGCTGAACACCTGGAACGCCACGTCGGGTAGGAAGAAGACCGTGTGCAAGCGCCGCCGGGCCTGCGCCCGCAGCCCCTCGGACAGGGCCGCTCGATCGAGGAGCCGCGCCTGCATCATCAGTTCCCCGATGCGGAAGTTGCCGTAGACTCGCAGCGTCTGCGCCCGGGTGTAGCGCTCGCGATCCAGGGCCCCGGTCTCGAAGAGCACCGTGCCCAGCGGATCGGCGCCGCTCTGCAGGAGCACCTCCACCGGGTAGCCGTTGTGCAGGAACACCTGTGCCAGAAGCCGCGTCTCCGTCCCCCCATCCGGCAGGGTTTGGGCGAACTGCATCGCCCCCGAGAGACGCTCCTGATGAAACCGGCCCAGAAGGACGGGCAAGGAAGTCTCTCCCAGCTGACCCCGCAGGATTTCAATCACGACTCACGCGCGGCCTCGGTATGAGAACGTAAGGCATAATACTTATAAGACAATCATACCGCGCCCGCCCCTCGCCGGCAAGGCGACACGAAGCTGTTCCTGATGAAAGCGCCCTTGCGCCTGAGCGATCTGGGACAGACCCTGGCCTGGCCCCTCAATCTTCAGATCAAGGGCTGATGACCCGGCACAGGGCGCCGTGCCGCGCCGCGCACCCGGGCCACGCTTTCCCCCACCCAGGCAGCCACCTGGTCGACCTCCGCGGCGGTGTTGCCCACCCCCAGGGAGAAGCGCACCCCTTCCAGTGCCTCTTTCTCGGAAAGCCCCAGGGCCACCAGCACCGGCGATGGCTCGGTCGAGCCGGAGCTGCACGCGGCCCCGGTGGACACGGCGACGCCGCACAGGTCCAGGTTCATCATCAACAGCTCGCCCTCAACCCCGGCGAAGCCAACGTTGCATGTCCCCGGGGCGCGCCGTCCCTCTTCCCCATCGCCGTGCAGTCGGGCCCCGGGGATGCGCAGGAGCTGCGTCTCCAAGCGGTCGCGCAACCCCGCGATGAAGCGGACGCGCTCGGGCAAGCCCTCGGCCGCCATCGCGCAAGCCACGCCAAGGCCGACGATGGCGGGGACGTTCTCCGTCCCGGCCCGGCGGCCCTTCTCCTGCTGCCCCCCCAAAATCAAGGGCCAAAGCAAGGCGCTCTTCCGCCCACCCTCCCGACAATAGACCGCGCCCACCCCTTTGGGCCCATGGAGCTTGTGTCCGCTCATCGTCAGCAGATCCACCCCCAGGGCGTTCACATCGAGGGGGAGGCGCCCAGCCGCCTGCACCGCGTCGCAGTGAAAGAGCGCGCCGTGCTCATGGCTCAGGCGGCACAGCTCTGCGATCGGATACAGGTTGCCCAGTTCGTGGTTGCACCGGGACAGGCTCACCAGCAGGGTCTGTCGCGCCCGCAGCGCCCGGCGCAGGTCCTCCGGGTCGATGCGCCCCTGTCCGTCCACCGGCAGCCAGGTCACCGCGGCGGGACCTTCGGCCCCATCCACAGAAGCTTCGACGGCTGCCTTGATGACCGACGGGTGCTCCAGCGGGCTGCTGATCACCTGGCCGTGCCTTTCGCCCAAGACGACCTGCTGCCGGCAGGCCCCCAGCACCGCGGTGTTGTTGCCCTCCGTGCCGCCCGAGGTGAAGAAGATCTCCTCCGGGCTGGCACCGATGAGGGCTGCCACCCGGCGCCGCGCCCCCTCCACCGCGTCCCGCGCCGCCCGCCCTTCTTCATGAAGAGACGATGGATTGCCCCAGGCCGGTTGCCGGATGCCAGCCAGATCTTTAAGATGCCCACCAAGATGATCTTTAAGCGGCACCACAGCCTCGTTCCACGTACCTTTCATGGACTGCGCGATGGCCTGTATGACCTCGGGATGAGGCGGAGTGGTGGCATTATGGTCGAAGTAGATTCTCACAACTCACCTTGACACGGATTTCCAGGCCGTGAAAAAGTACGATATCTTGGCTGACGCTTCAGGCGCTCTTCTCATTCGAGCAGGAGCTATCGATTCCCAGGGCCTCGCCGCCGCGACTGAGCTGAAGCAGCGAGAAGGGGGGACTATGGGCGAGGCGCTGATCCGGCTGGGCCTCCTGACAGAGGAGCGCCTGGTGGCGGTGTTTGAGCAGAGCCTGCTGGTGCCGCGGGTCTCGGCGAGCGCGCTCCTGCGCGCCCCGGGTGAGGTGGTGTCCATCCTCCCCCAGGAGATGGTGCAGTCCCACGGGGTCCTGCCGATCGAGCTGGACGCTGAGGGCAACCTGACTCTGGCGATGATCGATCCCACGGACAACCGCGCCGTCGATGTGGTGGCGGCGCACACCGGGCGCTTCGTCATGCGGGCGGTGGCCGCCTCGGGCGCCCTGCGCGAGGCGATCCGTGCTCACCATCGTCCGCAGGGTGCGGCCCCCAGGGCGATCAAGGAGTCGGGGTCTCGCCCCAAGACCCGCTCCGGCAAGAACCCCCTGCCGCCGACAGCCAGTGTTGTCCCCGAGGCGGCGATCCCATCGGCGCCGGCCCCAGGCCGCATGCTGGCGGCGCTGGTGCGGGCGGTGTCGGGGGGCATGGGACCGACCCCCGCCCCAACCCCGGCTCCACAGGAGCCCGAGCAGAGCGGGCGTCAGAACAAGAAGCCGCGCACCACCCAGGTGCCGCGCCGCCCGTCGGGCAGCCAGGAAACTGTGCCGGCCGATCGCGAAGCGCGAAGCGCTGCGGTGACCGATCGCGAAGCGCGAAGCGCCGCGGTGACCGATCGCGAAGCGCGAAGCGCCGCGGTGACCGATCGGCGGCCCAAGACCAGCAAGACGCTGCGCAAGCCCCAGCCCAACACTCCGATTCGACAGTCCGGGCGCAGCGTCTCCGACCCAATCCTTCTGGACCGGCCGGTGCGCACACAGAGCTCGGCGGGGACCACCCTGCCCGGGGTAGGCGCCGCGGCCTCCGGCGTTGCGCTCAGTTCCTCCGGCCCCACGGGGATCGACGAGAGCCTGCTGGCCCCGGTGGCCCGGCTCAAGGGCGCCTCGGACCGGGACGAGGTGATCGCCGTCCTCCTCGACTACGCCAGCCGCCTGGCGGCGCGGGTCGGCCTCTTCGTCGTGCAGAAGGGGCAGCTCATATGTCTGGATGGCCGCGGCCCGGACCATGTGGTGGTGGCCATGAAGTGGTTCACCATCCCGGTGGACACCCCGTCCCCTTTCCGCGACGTGCTGAACTCCCGGGTGGCTTACCACGGACGCCTCGACGACACCGCCGAGAGCCGCGCCTTTCGCAACGCCCTGGGCAGTTCGTCCAAGGAGCTTCTGCTCCTGCCCCTGATGGTCGGGGACCGGGCGGTGGGCGTGCTCTACGCCGACGAGATCCACACCGACCTGGGGCAGCTCTCCCAGGAGCTGTCGACCCTGTCCCGGGAGGCGGGCGCCGCCTTCCTCCGCATCATCCTGTCCAGCAAGCGCCGCCCCGCCTGACCTCTGTACCCTCTGTGCTATTTGCCCGTCGCCGGCCGCGCGGCCCTCAGCAACAAGGACTCGGCGGCCTTCAGGCGCAGGCGCGGGGGCGACTGGTCCTGAAGCAGCGAACCCAGGAGCGCCTCCTCTGGACGATCGCTGACCCCGAGCACCTCCACCGCCAACAGGCGATCCTGCAGCGGCCGGGACACGTCGGCCGCGACCTTTTCACAGATCATGTCGCTGCGCCCATCCGAGAGCCCGGCCAGCCGGCGCGCCGCCAGAAGCTGCTGCGGCCCCGGCTCCGCGGCGATGCGCGAGAGATAGGTCTTGCCGCGCTCCTCCCCCAGGCGCCCAAGCCCGGCGGCGGCGGCGATCTTTCCCTCGGGGCCGGTCTCCGGCGCTTCCAGAAGCAAAAGCAGGTCCCGGGGTGCCCCGGCGTCCCCGGCGCGGGCCAGGTGAGACAGGGCCTCGGCCTCGGTGTCCGCGGGCATCCCCGGTTGTTTCGCCAGCCGCGAAAGCACCCGTCGCGCCTCGACGTCGCCCCGGTCGGTCAGCGCCAGCGCGGCCTTCATCTTCACCGCCAGCTCCTTGGCCAGAAGCGCCTCGCGCAGGCGCCGCGGCCCCCTGCTGTCCGACAGCTCGGCCAGCGCCGACGCCGCCGACACGAAAGTGCCGCCATCCAGGGTACGCTCAAGCAGCGACGCCACCGCCGGGGCCGCGCTGCGGGCCTGTATCTGCCCCAGGGCCTCCGCCGCCCGCGCCTGCACCAGCGGGTCCGGGTCGCGCAGGAGCGGCTCCAGCAACATCTGGTGCCGGACATCCCGGGTGGCGCCCAGGCCCAGCGCCGCGGCGGCCCGGATCGGCGCCGCCGAATCCCGCAGGCCCTCCCGCAGGGTGGCCAGGGCCGCGGCGCGCTGAGCGGCGATGTCCGTCGCCCCAGCCTTCGCCTCTTGGCCGCCGTGGTCGTCCGAACGTCCCGCCCCCTGCATCGCCGCCCCCTGCGGGGCCGCTCCGCGCCCGCCCTCCGGGCCCGGGGAGACCAGCAAAAGGACCGCCGCCACCAGGCCGGCGACGCCGAAGCCGCCGATGATCAGCCAGCGCCGCGGACCCATCGCCGAAAGGACCGAGGGCTGGATAAACTGCCCGGCGGATCCCGTCGGGCCCGATATCGAGAGTCCCGACGAACCGGACCCCTCCGGCACGCCCTGAAAACCCGAAACGGGCGTTCGGGCGCTCGGGCCGGTGGGGCCCACCCGCGGCAAAAGGATCGACGCCGGACCCGACGCCTCCATCATCGCCCGGCTGCCCAACGGCTCGGGGACCGTCGGGGCAAAGTCCATCTGCGAGATCGGCGCCCCGTCGATGTTCTGCGGGGTCAGCATCTGCACCAGTTGATCGGCGACCTCGCTCATCGGGGGACGGTCCGCCGGCCGGAACGAGAGCATGCGCTGGGTCAGGGCCGCCGTCGTCATCGTCACGTGAGGCGCACATTCGAGCAGGGGCTTGGGGGGCTCGCTCATGGGCAGGATGCCCACCTGCTCGTAGGGCCGCCGGCCGGCGAGCAGCTCGTACAAGATCACCCCCAGCGCGTACACGTCCGTCTTGTCGGTGACCTGCCCGGCCCCGTGGAACTGCTCCGGGGCCATGTAGGTCGGCGTCCCCATCAGCGACCCCACATGGGTGTCGAGCTGGGTGGCGTCGCCGTCGTTGGACAGGCCGGGGGCCGGGGCCGACACCTTGGCGATGCCGAAGTCGAGGAGCTTGATCCGCTCGCCCCCGGGGGCGATGGGGTCGGCAATGATCATCAGGTTGTCGGGCTTGATGTCCCGGTGGATGATCCCCTTGGCGTGGGCCGCGGCCACCGCCAGCGCCACCTGGCGGATCAGGTTCTTGGCCTCGAACTCGGCGATGGCGCCGCCGCGCTTCTGCCGGCGCTGCTGCAGGGACTCGCCCTCCAGGAACTCCATCACCAGGTAGGGCGCGCCGCTGGCCAGTTGCCCGAACTCGAAGATCTCGACCAGGCTCGGGTGGCGGATCAGGTTCACCGCGCGGGCCTCGTTCAGAAAGCGCTTGGCCACCTCCGCGGTCTGGGCAAAGTGCTGCCGCATCACCTTGATCGCGGCGTTCCTGCCGATCTGCTCGTTGACTGCCCGGAACACCGTGCCCATGCCCCCCTGCCCGAGCTTGCCCAGCACCCGGTAGCTGCCGATGCTCTGGCCGACCAGCAGGTCCTCTTCGAGCTGCGAGAGCCGGGTGGCCACGTCCCCCATCGCCGGCCGGCGATCCGGCGCCCGCCCCATCATCGCCTGCACCAGCGCGACGACGTCCTTGGACAGGGCCGGCACCAACTGGCCCAGCGGCGTGGGCGGCGCCCCAAGCCCGGAGATCCCCGAAAGGCTGCCCCCGGTGCCGCGCGGCAGCTTGCCGGAGAGCATCTCGTAAAACATCACCCCCAGGGCGTAGACGTCGGCCTGCCCGCCCACCGCCGGGTCATGCTCGATCTGCTCGGGGGCCAGATAGCCCGTCGCCGCGCCCTGCATCGCCCGCTCGCCGAGCAGGCGCAGGATGCCCAGGTCCAGCACTTTGATCCGCTCGCCACCCGCATCGGTGAGCAGCATGACGTTTTGCGGCTTCAGACCCAGATGGGCAATGCCCTTTTTCTGCGCCGCCGCCAGCGCCCCAGAGATCCGCCGCGCCATCTGCAGCGCCTCCGACGTCGAGAGCGGCGCGCGGCGCAGACGCACGGCCAGGGTCTCCCCGGCGACGTACTCCAGGACCAGAAAGACACGCTCGTCGGGCAGGCGGCCCGCCTCGTGCAGCCGCGCGATCTCGGGCTGCGACAGAAGGGTCAGCGCGTGCCCCAGGTCGATGACCGACTTGACCAGCTTGGGGTCCTTGCCCAGCCAAGGGTGCAGCACCTTGACGGCGAAGGGACGCTCGCCGTCCCAGCCCTCGTAGACCACGCCCAGGCTGCCTTCGCCCAGCCTCTTTCCGGCGCGGTAACGTCCGAAGTTCATGGTAATTTATAGCACGATCGCGGGTTTTTTGCCGAAGGTGGCCGCGTGCGACCGGTTACTTGGGCAAAAGTCGCAGCGAGATCGGCACCGACAGGTGGCCGCTGCGCCGAGGGTGGCCTGGGTGTATCGATTGGACCGCCTCCATCAGGCAGCGGGACAGGGCCGGCTCGGAGGTCGCGTTGATCTCGATGCGCGGATCGGTGACTCGGCCGTCCCGGTCGACATCTGCGCCGACCACCACCCGGCCGGCAAGCGCGGGTCGCTTCACCAGGGCCTTGCCATAGCACGACAGGGCCCGCTGCGAGAGGGCCGGCAAGGCCGACGAAAGGAAGTCCGCCTCCGCCTCTCCGTCGAAGACCACCTCCTTGGCGAGGATCTGCGCGTCGGGCTTTACGCTGCGCGCGGCCTCCAAGGGCGGGTCGATTCCCGGCCCAGGCCCAAGCCCAGCCTCGGTGAAGAGCCGCACCCGCTCGCGACCCGTGGCGGTCGAGGTCAACGACACCCACAGAGGGCGGATGCGCACCCGGACCACCTGCCCGCCGGAGATCCGCAGGCACGGCGAGGCGGTGAGCCCCCCGGCTTCGGCCTGAAACCCGAGCACTGCCCGCAGCCCCCCGGCCTCCTGATCGCGAAGCAGTCCGGAAGCGGTCTCGATATCAGCCGTGGCAGCGGCGATCGCCGAGGCGGCCAGAAAGACCTCGACTCGCCCCTCCGGCCCGTCCTCGACCAGGAGCGATCGGGACAGGCGCAGGCGGACCTCGCCGTCCTCGTAGCGCAGCGGGGCCAGGGGGAGAAGGGGCAACCACAGGACCGGGGACTCGGAGTCCTCCTGCCAGCCGTTGCACAGCGCCCGCAGCGACGATCCGGTGCTGCGATCGCCAAAGGACGAGGATGGCGCCGCCGACGACAAAAGGGCCATTGAAAGAAGCAGGAGCCCGCCTATCAGCAGGCGCGGAACGAAACGAGAATGGATGGGCCGCACATCATAACCTAGCACGGCCGGGCCTGGTGAGGCACTTTCTGTCGCTTTCCTCTTGCCGACAGCGAGCAAGCTGGCTATTCTCCACCGCGTTTGGCCACTGTAGCTCAGCGGTAGAGCAGCGGTTTCGTAAACCGCAGGTCTTGGGTTCACTTCCCAATAGTGGCTCTTCGACGATAAATCGGGTTTTCTGGGGC
>JBBRLA010000232.1:0-11598 GCA_038231615.1 Polyangia bacterium
TGCCCACGGGGGCGGCAGCCGGTGCTGCCAGCCGCCCCAGACAACGGGCCCGCCCAGCCCCTGCAGGAAAAGCAGGTTGGCGCTGACGCTGGCGCCGACTATAGACGTCTCGTTGGTGGCGGGCACGGCCGCCTGCGCCTGCTGCTCCGTGGGCATCCCGAAAAAAGACGCGATCTCTTCAGGCGAGCGCAGGTTGCGGCAGGTCTGGCCGATGCGCACCCGCTGCCGCGCCGCCTCCGCCAGGCAGGTCACCCGCAGGTAGTAGCGGCCGTGGAAGCCCCGCCGGGCATAGCGGATGCCGGAGTTGTAGCGGTTGAGGCGGCAGCGATCAAAGTCCTCCCGCCCTTGGCAGCTCTTGGCCCACGAGGCCAGCTCCTTGGCCGCCTCGCTGTAGGCCAGCCAGGGCGAGCGCTTCAGTTCCTCGCAAGTATGGACCGAATAGGTGACCCGGATCTGGGTCACCCCGCAGTCCAGCCCGTCGGGACCCACCGCCCGGTCATTGAAGTCCGATTCGTTGCGGGCCAGGGCCAGGAGTTCGAAGGGATCGACCCCGGTCTTTCTGGAGTGGTACAGTGCGGCGCGGGCGTACAGGGCCGCCCGGCGCACAGGGACCGGGGAGTCAGGCGACTCGACCGCCTTGATGCCAGCGATGAGTTTGAAAACCAGTACCGCATCTTCGAGTGAATTCATCCAGTTTGCTCCCGTAGAATCAAGTTCCGGGCGCTGGATGATCAAGCCCCATACCCAAGTCGGCTCGCGGAGACGAGATTTTCATCTCTCCTCGTTTTCATTGAAAACGTCGCGGACACCCCGGACCGGACCGGGTGGCAGCAGAACGCCCCCGGACCCCGGAGTGGCTACTTTTTGCCCCTTCGGGTCGAGACGGTGTGCATAAAAGTCGCAGAGCAAATTTCGCACACCTTCTGCTGGCCCGGAGCTTGCAAGTGTATTTACCCGGCGAGGATGCTGGCTTCCGCTTCGCGAATGTCCGGCGCGCGCATGACCGTGGCGTGGATCTCGTCGAGACGCGACACGTCGCGGATCGCCTCCAGCCGCGTCGAGGTGTCCATCGACATCGGCCCGAAGCGCATGCCCCACACCTTGCGGATCCACAGCGCCACCCCCGACGGCCCCGGCCGAGCCAGGTCATCCAGGATGTGTTCGATGGCGGCGTCCGAGAGCGCCTCGCCGTGCAGGAGAAGGATGTAGTTGCCGTCCTTGGGCCCGACCTGTAGCCCCTCGGCGAAGCTCTTTCGCAGCACTCCGTCGCTGCGCCGGATGTCGATCTGCCAGGTGCGATCGTCCGGTTCGGCCGCCTCCCGGGGGACGAACATGCCCGCTTCGCCCCGGGGCAGGTGGACGGTCACTCCGCAGAGTTGCAGGGTGGTCCCGGCCTGGGGCACCAGTCGGTAGGGGTTGGTCTTGATGGCCCAGCCCCGCTTCCCTGACAGGTTCTCTAGACGAAGGGAGAGGAGCGCGGTGAGCCTCTGGATGCCATCGAAGAGATCTCGCATCGGCCCTTATCCTAACAAGCTTTCCGTCATGCGAAAACCAACTGGCACATTTTTGTTTCTCATTCAATGCGCCTGCGGCGCTTCACGAGTCAATGCACCGCGGCGCCTGCGGCGCTTCACGAGTCAATAATGCGCCAGCTTGAAATCACCCGCCTGAGCGCACGGCGGATCGCCGAGGACCTCCCCGGGCAGGGGAAACCACCGCAGGTGCTCGAAGGCCGCCGAAAGGGGCGGGTCATGGGCCAGCAGCATCGGGCCCGCTGCCTCCTGTGCCGCCTGGTCGAGTATCCCCGCCGCCGCCCGAAGATAGCCCGGGAGTTCCCATTCCGGCTCCACGGCATGGCGCGATCGATATTGGAGCTTCCCATCCTGGTAGTGCAGGTCCGAAAGGCTCATTACCGGCACTGTCCGCCCCTTCTGGTGGAACCACTTGCCGGTCATCGGGCAGAAGCAATAGTTCTTCAGCAGACGATGGCCCTGTTCCGCCACCCACTCCACCGCCCGCAAGAGGAAGTCGAAGGTGGTCTCCGAGATGAAGTAGTTGAAGTTGACCCGCACCCAGCCGGGCTTGACCCCTTCGCAGCCGCGAACGATCTCCTCCTCGAACTCCTGGGACGTGGTCAGGTCGATCCCGAGGAGCCGGTGACCGTAGGGCCCGGCGCACGAGCACCCGCCCCGGGCCTGGATGCCGAAGAGATCGTTGAGCAGCGCCACCACGAAGTTGTGGTGCAGATAACGCTCTCCGTGACGCACCATGAACGACACGATGGACAGTCGCCGGGCATCCAGGTTCCCGAGGATGCGGATGCTCGGGTGCTGCCCCCAGGAGGCCACCGCACGCTGGATGAACGAGTGCTCGCGCCGGGCGATGACCTCGCACCCCACCGCCTCCTTCAACTGGAACACCAGACCGGCGCGGATGGATTCGATGATCGCCGGGGTGCCGCCCTCCTCGCGGTGGGTGACATCGTCGAGGTAGCGGTGCCCCGTGGCGTTCACGTAGCTAACCGTGCCGCCGCCGGGCACTGTGGGAACGCGGTTTTGAAAGAGCGCCCGTTTGGCCACCAGCACCCCCGGGGTGCCCGGCCCGCCGATGAACTTGTGGGGCGACAGGAAGATGGCGTCCTTGTAGGCCAGGTGACCGTCGGGTCCGCCGTCCAGGCGGTTTATGTTGATCTCGACGTAGGGGCCGGCGGCGGCGAAGTCCCAGAAGGCCAGCGCCCCATGGCGGTGCAAGAGCACCGAGATACCCCGGGTGTCGGACTCGATGCCGGTGACGTTGGAGGCGGCGGAGAAGCTGCCGATCTTCAGCGGCCGGTCGGCGTGGCGCAGAAGCTCTTCTCGCAGGTGCTGCTGGTCGATGTGGCCGTCGGCGTCCTCGTCAATGACCACCACGTCGGCCAGGGACTCGCGCCAGGGCAGCTCGTTCGAGTGGTGCTCGTAGGGGCCGATGTACACCACCGGCCGCGCCTCTTTCGGGACGTGGGCCGACAGGCCGAAGCGGGCGTCCAGATCCGCAGGCAGACGGATGTTCAGCACGTCGATCAGCTTGCAGATCGCCCCGGTGGCCCCGGAGCCGCAGAAGATGACCACGTCGTCGTCGTTGCCGCCGACGGCGACCTTGATGATCCGGCGGGCGTCCTCACGAAACACCGTGGTCTGCAGGCCGGTGCTTGAGGTCTCAGTGTGGGTGTTGGCGTAAAGGGGCATGACCTCGTGGCGGATGAAGTCCTCGATGAAGCTCAGGGACCGGCCCGACGCGGTGTAGTCGGCGTAGGTCACCCGGCGGAGCCCGTAGGGGCCGTCGATGGCGTGGTCGTCTCCGATCAGGGAGGCGCGGATGGTGTCGATGAGGCGTTCGCTGGGGCCCGGCATGATCGTCCAGTCTAGCCTCCCGGCGGCGAGAACGCCCGGCAAGTTTATGCGCCATGTATGATGGGGCAAGAAACAGCCAGATGGATGCCTTCGAATGGGATGTTGTGGCCGAATCTGCCCTCACTCAGCCCTCCCGCGCCTCCAGGGCGGCCACTCGATCCAGGAGTTCCCGGCCCCGCTTCGGGTCGGTCATGTGGACGAAGGCCGCCATCCCCTTGAGCTGCGCCAGGGTCTCGCCTTCCTTGCCCGGCTTGCCCTTTTCCCGGTTGTGCAGGGCGGCGCGCAACCGGCGCAGCACGTCGCGCGGCACCCGGGCCGTCGGTACCCCCGCCGGTGCCTGGTTCACCACCAGCCCGGTCACCCGCTGCCGCTCGCCGGCCCGCACCACCCGGGTCTTCTCCGGGTGGACCGTGAAGCCCTCGGCTTCGACGATCTGCTTCACCCCGCGCAGAAGTGCCCCGACCGGCGCCTTGGGATAGGGCCCGGCGTCGGCAGGCGGGTGGTACGAAAACGTCAGGTCGTCGGCATAGCGAGTATAGCGGAACCCGAAGGTCCGCGAGAGCCCCGAGAGCCGCCGGTCCAGGCGCATGCACAGGGCGTTGGTGATGGCCGGCGAGGTCGGGGCGCCCTGGGGCAGGCAGCGCGGGCCGGTGGCCACGTGCAGGGTCTTGCCGCGGAAGGTCACCCGTTCCCGCGGCGCCTCGGTGCACAGGAGCCCCAAAAGGGTGGCGGCAGACTCGGTCAGCCCGGCCTTGCGCAGGAGGCCCTTGACCCGCGGGAAGGTGACCGTGGGGAAGAACCCCTTGATGTCCAGCTTCACCACGGTGTCCGCCCCGGCGTGGACCGCGGCATTGGTGGCAATGGAGCGGTTGGCCAGGAAGCCGTGGGCGGCGCTGTGTACCGGCAGCTTCTCGGCGACGTGGCGTAGGGTCCAGCGCTGCGCCGCCTTGATCTCCCCCTTGGGGGCCCAGATGAGACGCGGGCTGCCGTCGCGCTTGGGGATGGTGAAGGCGCGGTAGTGGCTGCCGCTGTCGACCTCCCGGTGGTAGGTCAGCCAGCGCAGGCGCGAGATGGACAGGCCCAGGGCCGCGGCGACTTCATCGGCGCCCTTGAGATCCGGCAGGCCGTTGTCCCGGGCGCGCTCGGCGCGGTGCTCGATGTCCAGCTTGTCGACGTCGGGGTCGTCCTCCCAGTGGACCCCCGCGCCCAGGTGGACGATATGGGTGGCGTGGTACGCCTCCCAGGCCAGTCGGCGCAGCTTGCGGCGCTCTTGTGCCTCGGCCTTCTTCTGGGTCTTGTAATTCCCCTTCTCCTTGTCGGAGAGCGTGGCCGGATCGGCCCCGCCGCCAAAGAGGCCCTTCTCCTTGAGCTGGGCGGCAATCCACGGGTCGATGCCGCCGGCCTCGGAGATGTCCTTCCACCTTGCGGTGCGCTCCTCCTGCTGCCGGCGGCGCGCCTCGCGGTCTTTGTCTCGCGCTGGCTCCGCCCCCAAGACTGTTTGAGTGACGGGTTTTATCGCCTTGACGATGCTATCGATCCGGGCTGTCACCGCATTGCCTTTCAGTCTGGCCCGGTCCCGATGTCGAACAGTCCATGGAAGCGTGCAAGGGATCAGGGGAGGCGCCGAGCGCGCCACCTTCTCACCTGGGGCACGGTAGCCTCACCGGTTCTCCGCTAGGACCCCCTCTAGCGCGTCAGGGGAAACGGCGGCCGGCGTCGTTGTCTCAGCTCTCCTGACGCGCTAGAGGGGGTCCTAGCGGGAGAACCAAGAACAGGCTACCTTGCGGAGATTGTCCTGCATTTCCTCCAGAACGGCGCAACGCCGCTCCTGCGCTCTGGGCGCCTAGGCTGAAGCGTTCGGGACCTCTCCTGATCACTTGCACGTCCATTCCTGTTTACACCAAAACCTCCCTATAGTGCCAGGTCAAAATCGTTCAAAAGGAATCCGCGTCGATGTAACCCTCTGCCGAGAGCGACTCCAGGCGACGGAAATATGCGTCGCGAGCTTCGCGATCGCTGTCGAACCACAAGCGCTGCTGTCGCGGCTCCGCCGCCGCGTCCGAGGTGGCCCGGGCGCCCCAGACCAGGCGCACCAGCCGATCGTCCAGCGAGACCCGGTACACGGTCTCCGCCCCGGACGGCTCCCGGCGCGAGAGGGTGCGGGTCTCAGCGCGAATCAGCTTGCGCCCTTCGGGGGTCTGCCGCAACGCCTCATCCTGTGCCCGGCGGCGGCCGTAAAACAACCGCAGCGCCAGCAGGTGCTCGCAGGGGCCCTCGCGCATCCCCGATCGCCGGAAGGTCGGGCAGCCGCAAGAGCCGTCCTTGGCACGGCCCTCCAGGTCCAGAAGGAAGCTGACCCGGTAGCTGCGCCGGGCCTCGCGATCGGTGACCTCGCCGCGGATCTCGATGCCCTCGCCGACGACCTCATGAATCTTGTTGAGCTGGATCTCGCCCTGCGGCTTCTGCCCATCCCCCAGCAGCCGGTGGGCCTGTGCCTCGCGCTGGCTGCCGTAGCGGATGACGCTCTCGTCGATGGGCTGGGGCAAAAGGTCCCGCGGGCGGTACACCCCCCGGGCCAGATCAAAGAGCACGTTGCCCCGCAGGCACAAAAGCTTGAGCGCCGCGCGGACCTTCTCGCCCGAAGTCTGCGAAGTCTGCGCCGTCTGCGATGTCTGCGACTCCGGCTTGCCGGCCATCTTGACGATCTCCGCCAAAGGCAGCGGCCCCCGCGCGACGAGCTGCGCCCGCACCGCGTCGGCCAGCTTGGCGGCGCCCGCGTCGGGCATCAGCGCATCGAACGAGGCGGCGCTGGACCAGCCCTTCTCGGTCCAGCCGGTCAGGCCCAGGGTCAGCGAGGCGTGGCCCAGATCGAGCACCCAGAACACCGGCAGCCCGGCCCCCAGAAGCTGCACCCGCACCGAGCGCACATAGGGCAGCACCCGCGACAGGGAAAGGAGCCGCTGCCGCCCGAAGGTCCGCACCACCCGGGGGGCGCTGCCGCGGTACACCGGTCCGTGGCCCTCCAGCACGATCTCCCAGGGTTCCAGGATCATCCGCGGGGGGGCGCCGGGCACCAGCTCGAAGCGCAGGGCGCGGGGAGATTTCTTCGCCTTGCGGGTGCGCAGGGCGAACAGAGCATTGTACAGATCGATCGGCGAGAGTTCGCAGCTTACCGAGGGGAGCGTCGCGGCGGTCTGCACCTGAAGGAAGCCGCGCAGCCAGGGATAGGGCACCTCCAGGGTGCGCGGGTCGCCGGGGCCGGCGGCGGGCGCGCTGACCTCGGCGTGCAGGGCCACCGGCTGGTACGAGCGCAGGCGATCCAGCCCCTCGATGGCCGCCGGAGGCAGGTCCAGAAAGGCGGTGCCGTGGACGGCGCGGCGATCGGCGAAGAGTTCGCTGTGCAGGGCCAGCCGGGCATAGGCGCTTTCGTCCCGAGAAAAAACCTCCAGGGAAACCTCGTCGGGCTGGACCGTCAGCACCGGTTCCAGCACCGCCCCCTGGTGCTCGTCCGCCGCCAGGGACTCGTCGAGAAACGCCTTCTGCGCCTCCCACATGGCGGCGTTGGCCTTCTTGCCCTTCTTGGCCAGGTAGGCCAGGTACGCCGTGCGGTCCTTGCTCTTGGGGCGCAGGTCGCTGCCCAACACGCCGATGGCGGTCATCAGGGCATCCCGGAACAAGGCCGGGTCGCGCAGGGTGCCGTGGATGCCCACCGCTCCCCGGCTGCCGTCCAGGGACAGGTGGACCTG
This sequence comes from Polyangia bacterium, assembly GCA_038231615.1. Taxonomy (GTDB): domain Bacteria; phylum Myxococcota_A; class Polyangia; order Palsa-1104; family JAEUJZ01; genus JBBRLA01. The sequence goes on from JBBRLA010000232.1 coordinate 7,136, forward strand.
GGAGCCGTCCGCATCGCTGGAAAGCTCGCTCCTTTTCGGGTAGTTCACGGTGATCGGACACGTGGCGCTGATCATGCCTGGGCCTCGTCGCCGGCCATGGGCCGCTTGCTGTCTCGTGTGGCCTTGCGCTGGGCGCGCTTGAGGGCGCGAAAGGCCGCCTTGCGCAGCGCCGGGTCGCCGGTTTTCTTGTCCATCGGCGCTCCGCTTCGCTGCGCGCTATCAAACGCCAGTTCTCGCAAGAGGGCCACCGCCTCGGCGCCGCCGGCCCGCCCGAGGGCGGCGATGGCGTCCAGCCGGGTGGGCCCATCGGTGGATTCCCGGCACAGGGAAAGAAGCGGCGCCAGCTCGCCCCGGGACAAAAGCCGCGGCAACGCCAGGCGCCGACCCGCCGGGGTGGAGATCTGGTCCTTGCCGACGCTGGCCGCGGTGGGCGAGAAGGCCACCGGGTCGAAGGGCTCGACCTTCAGGGCCTGCGCCGCCGCGTTCTTCGGCGAGATCCGCGACAGGGCGCTGGCCGCCGCCGTGCGCACCCCCACGTCGGTGTCCTTCAAGGCAGCCAAAAGCGCGGCCAGGTCCGCCTCGGCGCCAGGCTGCCCGAGTTTCTCGATGGCGTGGGCCGCCTCGCGACGGACCTCCGGGGTGGCACCCCCTCCGCGCAGCGCCTCCCGTGCCCGCGGCAGGAGATCCTTGACGCCCAACGTCAGCGCAGCCCAGTAGAGGCGCGTCCAGGCGAAGGCCTCGTCCTCTCGCTTCTCGCCATGCTCCCGCGCCCAGCGTTCCGCGGTCAGCCGCTCGGCACAAAGGACCGCTTCGCCCAGCAACCGGCGCTCCGCAGAAGGCATCGCCGCGTCGGGACCCCCCTCGGCGGCCCGCGCCCCGATGAGCCAGGCCGCCTCGGTGCGCGCCTTGGGCTCCTCGCTGCCCAGAAGCTTGACGAAGGCCGCCACCGGAATGGCCGGTCGGCGCAGAAGGCCATAGCGCAGCCGCTCGCGCAGCTCCTGCTCTTTCAGGGTGGCCAGCCGCGGCACCAGAAGGGCCGGATCGCCCTCGGGGGCTAGGTACGCCGCCGCCGGCTGCGAGATGTCCTCGTGCTCGCTGTCCACCGCCAGGAACTCGACCCGGGTGCGATCGTTTGGGAAGAGCCGGTCAAGGGCGATGCGCGCCTGGCGGCGTACCTCGTCCTCGTCTTCGTGCAGCGCCCGGGCCAGCGCCTTCTCGGCCTCGACATCGCCCAGAAAGCCCAGCTCCCTGGCGGCGGTGTGGCGGACTTTCTCATCCACCGACTGATCGCCGAGCAGCGCCTCCAGCCGGGAGCGTCCCCGATCGCCCCCCAGCCAGCGCAGGCCGCGGGCCGCCGCCGCCTGGATGGCGGTGTCCTTGCCGCTGATGCTGGCCTCCTCGACCTGGTCGATCACTTCTCGCCGCGACTCAATGGCCGCGTCGTCATGGGGCAGCCGGTTGGCCAGGCGACCCAGCGCCTCGGTGGCCGCCGCCTGCATCCCGCCCTCCGCGGGGGCCTCCTCGGTGCCACCGGCGGCGACTTGCAACAGCTCGGCCAGCGCCCTGGGGTCGCCCAGGCTCCCCAAGGCCAAAAGGGCCCGTTCCCGCTCACCCCCCTCGCCTGCACGGACGAAGAGCAGCAGCGGACGCAACGCCGCGGCCCCGCCCTTGAATGCCACGCACTCGGCGGCGGGCAGGAGCAGTTCGCGGGCCCCGGCGCGCAGGACCTCCTCCATCGGCCCGACCTGCGCGCTCTTTTTCAGCACCCGGGTGGCGTAGCTGTTCACGGCTTTTTGCCGCACCCGCGGGTCGCGGTCGGAGAAAAGCGGCAAGAGCAGCTCCGCCGCCGCGGGATCGCCCCCCGCGTCCAGCTCGCCGGCCGCCAGAAGACGGACCTCTGGGTCCTTGACCCGCACCGCCACCCGCAGCAGGCGCAGGGCCAGCGTAGCGTCGCGCCGCTCGCGTTCCTCGATCTCGTAGTCGATCGGGCGCGGTCGCTTCGGGCGAGGCGGCGCCGCCTTGTCGGCGATCTCCAGCGCCGCGACGAAAGCCCCGCGGCGCACCTCGCCGCTTGCGTCTTCCAGCCTGGCGCACAGGGGTTCGAGGGCCTCGGGGCTGCCGGTGCTCCCCAGCGCCTCGATCAGGCGGAGCTTCTCCGGGACCCCCACGGTACCTTCGACGACGTCTTCGTTATAAATGCGTCCAGCCAGGGCCCGCACCGCGGCGGCACTGCCCAGACGCACCAGGGCGTCCCGGGCCCGGTCGGCCTGCGCCTTTTCATTGTCGGCGGCGGCGCGCAGGAACGCGGCCAGCACCGGGGCGCAGCGGTCGTCTTTGCGCTCGGCCAGAAGCTCGGCGGCGCGCAGGCGCAGGTCGTCGTGGTCGCTTTCCATCGCGCTCGAAAGGGCCACGGTGACCCGGCTGTCGCGCTGGGTGGCCAGCCGCTCGATCACCCCGATGCGCAGGTCGGCGTACTCGCTGCTCAGCGCCCACAGGAGCGGCTCCAGACTGCCCTTCTCGGACAGCTTCTCCAGCAGCTCGAAGGCGTAGCGGCGCACCTCGGGCAGCGGCGACGAGAGCGCCCGGCGGATGCGCGGCCGGGCGGATTCGCCCCGGGCGGCGAACTCGTCGAGCGCCGCGCGGGCCACGTCCGCCGCCACCGAGCCCAGGGCCAGCGCCAGGGGCTCGTCCGACCCCTCCGGGAAGAGGCGCTTCATCCCGGCGAAGGCCGCCCTGCGCACCATATGGTTCGGGTCGTCCAGCGCCCGCAGCACCGGCGGGATCGCCGCGCCCCGGCCCACCTCGGCGACGCCGCCCAGCTCGACGATGCGATCCACCGCGTCGCGGCGCACCCGGTGCCCTTCCTCGTCCCCGGCGGCGACCTGCCGCAAAAGGCCCACGTAGGCCCCAAAGGCCAGCCGCAGAAGGTGCGAGCGGTCGCCCAGGTGGTATTCATGCTCCGGATGGGCGGTGCTCTTCCCTTCATTCGCCGCGACCCCGGCCTCGTGCTTTTGCCCGTCCCCGGACCCATGAGCAGACCCATAGCCGGAAAAGATGCGCCGCAGCCAGCCCCGGGCCGGCTTGGTATCGGTGGACTCCGGTGCCCGCGGGGCGGTGTCGGGCACCAGATGGGTGTCCGCGGCCCGCGGCCTGCCGAAACGCTGCGCCTCCTTGAAGTAGTGCAGCGGCTTGTTCCGCAGGTTCAGCACTTGCGCCGCCGCGTAACGCTGCTCCGGCACATCGCCCGCTAGGGACTCGGCCAGGCCCAGGAGCATCCTGCCGCGGCTTTCCTCCGCCGGCCAGTCCTTCATGTCGGCGGCCTTCTCCGGACGCGGCGGCAGCAGCACCTCGACCACGTAGGCCAGGTAGGCATCGGGGTCGGTGCGCAGTTCCAGCGCCCGCGCCGCCGCGTAGCGCACCTCCGGCCGCTGCGACGAGAGGGCGCTGGTCAATAGGTCCGGGTCCAGTCCCTTGCGGAACGCTTGCAGGTCCCGGCAAAGGACGATGGCGAAGATGATCTCCTGCACCTCCCGCGACGGGTCCTCCAGCCCCTGGAGCATCCCGCCGTATCCCTCGGGCCCCAGCGCCGCGAAGGACAGAATGGCCCCCAGCCGGATCGGCAGGTGCTCGTGGCGCAGGTTGCCGGTCAACACCGGCAGCGCCCGCACATCCCCCAGGCGCGAGAGGCCGTCCGCCGCCCACGAGCGCACCCAGACGTCGGCGTGGGACAGCGCATCGAGCAGATAGCCCTCATCCGCCCGCCGCGCCGCCATGGCCAGGCCCCGTGCCGCCTGCTCGCGTACGTCGTTGTACTCGTCCTTCAGCAGCTCGGTGGCCAGGTACTTCACCGTGCGCGGCGCCCCCAGGGTGGCCAGGGCGCTTGCCGCGCGCTGCCGCAACGGCAGAAGGATCGCCAGCGGAATCTTCTTGAAGAGTTCTTTGTCGCCGAGCAGGGCCTCCATCGGATCGATCAACTTCTCGTCGTGCCGCGGGGCCAGAAGCTCGGCCGCGCGCACCCGCAGGTCCAGGAAGCTGCCCTGGAGCGCCGCGTGGTGCGGCCCGGTGTTCTTCGAGTCGAGCCGGTCCAGGGTCAAAAGCCCCTCCGTTCGCACCGCGAGGTCTTCGTCGATGAGGAGCTTCATTAAGGCGCTGCGCACCGCCTCGGCCATCTCGGCCCCGGTGTGCGCTGCCCCCTTGGCCCCGGTGGCCCGCAGGGTCGGGTGGATCGAGGCCATCGCCAATAGGTAGGTTTGGGCATCCTTCTTCTCGACCAGCTTCAGCACCGCGTCATACGCGGTCTGCGCCACCGTGGCGTCCCGGTCGGAGATCAGGTTGTACAGCCGCTCCCGTGCCCAATCTTCCTTGCCGTGGGCGGTAAGTTCCTCGACCGCACGGGCGCGCAGGTCGGGGAAGCGCGCCAGCCCCACCCGATCGAGTACCTTCTGCGGGTCCTTCTGGTGCCA
>JBBRLA010000233.1:0-11519 GCA_038231615.1 Polyangia bacterium
CCTCGATCCCCGGGAGGAGGAACTCCGGTTCTCGAACTAGATTCAGTTTAGCCCCAGGAGGAAAAATTCCGCTTTTGAAAAGCATTTGAGTTTAGTCGTCATCTTGTCCCTGTCACCCGAATCTGGAAGAAGAGAGTACATGTTCAATCAAGACATCGATCTCTGTGCTTATTCTTTGAGCTGGCTCTTTATTCATTGACAGGAGATTTGCTCGAATCTGGCCCAGATTTCTTAACTGGGAGAAAAGATAGATGTCCGATATGCTCTGGCCAGACAAGAGATGCTCACGAATTGTCTTGAATTCTGCTCTCAGTTCTTCGAGATTCCCCTTGGATGAGGGAGTCTGCTGTCCTTCCGGATGCTCCAGGTAGTACCGGTCGACCAGCGGAGCGACAATTCCTTCCAGTACCTCGACTTGCTCGGTGCTGTTCCAGATGTGTTTCAAGATGAAGAAATCGCTGTCGTTTGTCTTTTCCCGACCGTCCAGGAGCGCGGAGGCGGCGAAGAGCTTCAGGAACTTGACGGCGCGGCGATCGCTGATGCTGATCCCTTCGTCTCTCATCTGAAATATCAATCCTTTGTACTTCATGAGAAATTCGTCTTCAAACTTGGAGGGAAAGACCAGGGTCCTGCGTGCCAGGGCCAGCTGGCTGGCAGTGATCAGCGGCTGGATCTTGTTTTCGCCATCCGGCTGCAGCCGGCCTTCTCCGAGAAGGCCGATGGAAAGCAGGCCATGAAAGTGGTAGCTGTCCAGGTTGGTCGACGACACGCGCAGCAGGAATCGATCGAAGACCGCGGCCAGGCCGTCGTCGTTCGGCACCTCATTGCTGGCCCCGTAAAGGGAGATCAGCGGAACATGACTGAGTCGGCCCGAATTTGAAAACTGCCGCTCGTTGAGTATCGTCAGGAGGCTATTCAATATGGCTGAATTCGATTTGAATATTTCATCCAGAAAGACTATCTCCGCCTCGGGCAACATCCCGGCTGTCCGACGAAGATAGATTCCTTCCCGAAAAGCCCCGATATCGATGGGCCCGAAAATCTCGTTCGGCTCCGTGAACCGGGTCAGCAAATATTCGAAGCACTTTGCATCTATCAATTTTGAAAAGAGCCGGACCATCGCGCTCTTCGCGGTCCCCGGTGGTCCCACCAGAAGCATGTTTTCGCCAGCCACGGCGGAAATGATCAGCAGACGGATCACTTCATGCTTGTCGAGGAAGTGGCTGTTCATCAGCCGGACGACTTCTTGCAAGCTAGTATGTAGGTTCGCGAAGGTTGGCGAGTTTGGCGGAGACATAATTTTCAACCGACGGTGGTTTGGCGGGGGGCCACGTTGGCGAAGTCGATCGCCCGTGTACAAATGGATGCTAGCTCATTCAGGTGATCAACACCAACGACGCGGCGGCATTCCTTCAGGTAGGAGATCACGTCGGCAGCCAGGCGCGGGGGAACATCTCGGGGCCCCGCAAGGTCCGGCCAACCCTCGGCGAGGGTCGCGTAGAGGCCGTAGAAGTCACGAAGGGATGCATCGTGCCGCGGGATAGTAGGTTCCGACGCCATCCCTTGCGGCGACCGAAACAGGCAGGTACAAAGATGCAAGTGGCAGAAAAAATTCAAGATGATCTTCAGATCTCCACGATTCAATAGATATTTTTCTGGATTGGACAAGAGCCTGACATAAGCCTCGCTCAAGGATGGGGCGATCTTCAACAAGTCAGATTCAAGAAATTTGTTTACTACATAATTACAAATCCTTTGGTCATTCAAAATATTCGCGAATTTTTCGATTTTCAATGGCGGAAACCTTCTTTCCAGACATAGGAAATCCGTCAAGGGGCTGGTCGAGAGCAGGTTTTCAAGAACGAGCCGGCCCAGACCACTCTTCATGTCGGCAAATTGTGAGTGGACCTGGACTGTCCATTGTTCCTGGACCACCCGCCTCAGCCTGCGCCAGGCCAGCAGTCTTTTTGGTGGAGCGTGGCCCTGGAAGTCACGCTTGCCGGCCCAGTACGAGATCCTGATGTCGTGTCGGGTGATGGAAAAGATTCCATGCAGGATTCCATGCCGCAGGGCAAGGACCGCGGGCAACCCAGGTTTCCAAGGCGATGTATGAATAGAATTCATTGACTGACATAGCCGAATCACATGACCGGAAATTTTCTCTTGCGCGCCTTGGCTGCTGGCTGGATGCTGCAAGAAAAGAGCATCGTGGGTGGCAACCAACAATTTTATTGTAGGCATGTCATTTGACAGATTTGGCACTGAGATATTCATGAACATTTCTTTGATGAAGGCGCTTCGGACGCGGCTGAATTCTTGCGCCACGCTGGTCTGATCCAGCCCAGCCTCCACCGCTTGCCAGAGGCGCTGGAACCCGAGTCGACCCAGGGGGGCGCCGACATGCAAGTTGCCACCTCGAACAAGGGGCAAGGCAAAATTCTGAAGGAATGCGATCGAGAAGCTGTCGATCGGCATCGCAATCACTGATTCCTATAATCCCACAAAGGGAAGATGCCAGTAGCGTCATTCACCAGTACTGTTTCCTCGGATGTGAACGGCGAGTTCAATTTTTCTGAACGGTGTCCCGCTTGCAGGGGGATGGTAGCAAGAGCGCGTCTCTCCAGTGGTTGAAATAGGTTTCTGGGTATTGAAATCGCCTGAACATTTCCTGGTGGAGACAACGGAAATAAAATAATATATTTCTCCGAGAGCCCTTCAATTTGCTCGTCGAGGATCTCGGGAGAGATTTGAGGCAGGATGGTCCTGTCTAGTGGAATGAAGATCGAGGCAGAATATTTTCGATATAGCTCACCTAGCGGCAACTCATATATTCCATTTTGTGAAACGATAAATATCCCCTCTTCGATCAGGGCGACCTGATAATGGCGCATGATTGTCGAAGGGAGCACGTATATCATTTTCCTGAGCAAGCCTGCCTTTTGCCAGGAAATCATCGCGGCCGTGGCCTGGACGGAGCAAAGTGAATGATCCATCGGAGACAATGACATCTGAACATTCAGTTGCTTTATATGAAGTGGATCCATTTTTTCGATAGAATTCAGTTTCAACTCGATTTTCATCAAAGTTTCGATCGGAAACAGAGGATGTAATTCCTCGAATGATTCGTTCTTCTTTTCGGAGAAAATATAAAATTTTTCCCGCTCAAAAACATGACTGCAGGAATCAAGCTGAATGGGGTGTTGATAGCCAGATTCTACGAGTACATTGGGATTTATCTGATTGTAAACGGTGATTCCCGGAATCGAAGCGAATTGCCGGCTGGCTCTTCTCGGCAGTTTTTTCACCTGGAACAAATAGGACTCTTCCTGGCGAACTTCATGCTCTTCCAGGATTTCTGACTTAGAACCAATTTTACCCACCTGGGCCTCGATATGATGCCGCCTCAGATAACCCAGTACGGACCTGAGCAGGCCAGTCCGGATTCTCAGCCAGACCGCATCCACGTCAGGCGGTCCCACGGATTCTTGATGGGATGATTTTTTGAGTGACAATTCAACAATCAACCGGGAGAGTCGTATCTCTTTGATTTTATTGAAAGATGAATATTTCGATGCGGTATAAAATACAAGGTCTGCATGACCTATATGAACTGGGCCTGAAATATCATATCCAAGAGGAGATGCATGGTCTCTGTAGGCCACGAAATGTTTTTCTGTTCCGGTATAAAGATTTCCATCAAGAAATCGAATCACATCGGCGCATTTATCTAATTGATATATGTTTTTTGCCCCAAAAATCAGCACGTATTCTTGCAAGCTCACTTCGCTGAGGGTTTGATAGATCCTCGATGAGGGGAGCATCTCGTCGAGGGAGCATTTCTGGGAGAGCGTGCCCAGGAATGCAATCAATCGCTCGAACGAAGGAAGCACCACCGCGCCATATCGGCCAAAGACCACTCCATGCATATCGGGGATAATGCCAGGAGTTTCATAGCTTATTTGATTGATGACGACTCGTTCAAGCATTTCCCGATGTCCACGTCATGCATAGCTGAGGACAAGAATCCTGGCGAGAAGGTTCCAGCCGTCGCAGAGGATGAAGAGGAGCAGCTTGAACGGCAGCGCTGCCACGGAGGGCGAGATCGACCCCCATCGAAGACCCCGCAAAAGCGCGGCGACGAGCAGGTCGAGAAGGTAAAAGGGTAGAAGCAGCAGCAAGCTGACCTGCATCGCGATCTTCAACTCTGTCAAGGTGAAGGCGACCCCAAGAGTCGCGAAATCGTTCTCTGTCAAAGAAGGGCGTTCTGCTGCACGACGCAACCGGAGGGCCGTGGCGAACACGCTCTTTCGTTCCGCTGGCGAACTGTGGGCGAGCAGGAACTGACGAAAGGGTTCCACTCCCGCGGCCAGGACCGGCATCCCGAAAGGGGAGTGGAGATCATTCAACAGTTGCGGGGGGATCTGCCCCGAGGGGGGTGGATTCTCTTTGTCGGTACTGGCCGCGGCCTGCATCGCCTTCAACGAGCGCACCGCCACCGGTTCCATCGCCAGCGCCGAGAGCATCAGGACCAACACGGCAGTGATGGCAGCGGGAAGGATGGATGTGTTACCGATGAGCCCCTGTCGCAGCGTGCCCAGGATGACACCGATCTTGATGGTCCCCGAAAGGATGATGATCGTCAGCAGCGCCAGGACAGCAAGCATGGTCCCTCTTCTAGTGGCCGGTCACAGTTTCTTCTTGAGACCATGTTCCATCGTGATCCGCTCTAGCGCAACCACCCGGATCGCGAAGGCCTTGAAATGTGGCAAACATCACATCCCAACCAGAGGTCGGGTGATTCGCCACACCGTTTCTTGACCCGCCGTAAGTCAACGGCTACGCTCCCAGCTGAGGTTCCGTTCGTGTTTTTTCGCCTTGGTCAGGTCTTTCGCTGTTCTTGTCTCACCGCCCCTGCACCGTATGGTGCAAGGGTACCTTAAACAGGTGAGGAGGAGAGACCTCGTTTCCGTCGGAGAGAGTCATGGAGTTTCAAGACCGAGTTCTGCACTGCGTCGATTGCCGCCAAGAATTTACCTTTACGGCAGGAGAGCAAGAGTTTTATGAGCGCAAGGGATTCAAGGAAATCCCGAAGCGCTGCAAGCCCTGCCGTGAACAAAGGAAGACGCGACGGGGCGATGAAGGGGGAATGGCTGGAGGCGAATCTCCTGCGTACAGCGACACCGATCGATCCGCTTCCGCAATCGGCGGGGTCCGTCCCGCGCGGGAGATGTTCGACGCGGTTTGCGCATCCTGCGGGGCGCAAGCCCGGGTCCCATTCCGTCCAGCGGCAGGTCGGCCGGTGTACTGCCGAGACTGCTACGCCTCCCGACAAGGTCAGGGTTCTAGCTACTAGCCCTGCCTTCTAGGCTACCTCCTCGCCTACTTCTCTTCACTTTCCGGCCCGGACTTGGGCTCCTGCTCGGCGTTGGCCTGGGGCAGGGCTCGAGGTGCGGCCTTCTGCTCTCCGGACTGAAGGAGACCCATCTTCGCCTTCAGCTCCGCGAGGGCCAGGTCACCTGGGGTCGCCTTCGTCTCCAGTGCCTTGAATCGCTGCGTCAGGGTGTCACCCTGCAGATCTCCCGCCAGCTCATGCCCGGCCTCGGCCTCGGCCTCGATCTGTTCAATCTTTTCCGCCATTCGATCGAAGGTGTCGAACGCCGACGTATCGGAGAGGCCGGCCATGGTCGCCTGAATGGTTTTCTGCGCCTCGGCCCGCTTCTGACGTGCGACCAGGATGTTCCGCTTGCGTTTGGCCTCCTCGATCTTGTTGTGCAGGACGCGCAACTGCTCCTTCAGCTTGTCGACGGCGTCCTTCTGAATGGTCCATTGCTGCTCGAACTGCAGCGCCAGATCGTCGTGTTCCTTCCTTCGGGCCAGCGCCTCTTTGGCCAGGTTGTCGTCGTCGTGCTGGACCGCGAGGATGGCCTTCCGCTCCCACTCCTTGGACTGAGCGATCTGCTCGTCCCATTGCTTTTTCAGGCGCTTCTCGTCTCCGATCGCGACGGCAACCTGCTTCTTGGCCTCGACGAGCTGAGTCTTCATGTCGACGAGGACCTGGTTCAGCATTTTCTCGGGGTCCTCGGCCTTGGAGATCAGATCGTTGATGTTCGATTTGATCAGGGTCCCCAGACGGGAAAAAAGCCCCATTGCATGTCCTTCTGTTAGAGGTCTAAAGTGCGGCGCGTCTTGACTGTGCGAGCTAGTCCACCTGTCGGTATTTCGCCAGCCTTCCATGATGAGAAGAGACCGCCAGGGTAATGTCATCCACGGTGGCTGCAAACTCGTTGAAGTCCAGGTTCTCGACCTGAAGCGCGTCGGAGATCACCACTGCGTCCCCCTCGACGCCATAGGCGCCGTGCATCATTTCGCTGGCGTTCAATTCCAGAAGCGTGCGGAACAGGTCTTCACGTTGATGCCGTGGCACCTCCATGATCTTCACCCGGAACACCACGACTGGCCCGGCCAGCGTGACGATCACGTTGTCGATGCCATCCAGCCTTCTGATGATCCACGTACCCTCTCGCGGCTCGTCGTACGAGAGGTCCAACTTTTTAAGGTAAGTGTGTATGTCTTCGATACCTTTGGGCATAGTCCCCTCCGACGGAGGCCCTTAAGCGTAGTGCAGCGCTGTGTTCAATGCAAGCCCAAGAGCGCGCGTGCACCCTTTTGGTCGCGCGGCCATGACGCGACGAGTCAATTGTAGCGGCAGGGGACCCAACCTGCTATTCAAGAGAGCATGCTGGCTCTTTTCGCCCTGCTGGCGGTCTACCTGCTTGGATCGATCCCGTTCGGGCTGATCGTGGCCCGGCGCAGGGGTATCGACCTGCAGAAGGTCGGCTCGGGGAACATCGGGGCCACCAATGCCGCGCGGGCGCTGGGCAAGGGGTGGGGCGGCTTCGTCTTGCTTCTGGATGCGGCCAAGGCCACGGTGCCGGTGTTCATCTGCGGGTGGATTCTCCGCGATCACCCCCGACGGGAATGGATGCAGGCAGCGGTAGGAGTGGCGGCACTCTGCGGACACGTCTTCTCCGTGTTCCTGCGTTTCCACGGCGGCAAGGGGGTGGCGACCACCGTCGGATGCCTGCTGGCGCTGGAGCCAGAAGCGGCGTTGCTCGGGCTGCTGGCCTTTGCCGTGGCCTACCGGTTGACGAGGATCTCCTCCGTGGGGTCGCTGAGCGCGGTGCTGCTCTTCCCGCTCTGGCTGCATCTGTGCCACGCGTCGGCGCCCACCTGGGCCTTCACCTGCTTCGCCCTGTTTCTCATCCTGTTGCGCCACGAGGGGAACATCCGGCGGCTCCTGCGACGGCAGGAGCGGAAGGTGTAGGTCCCGTGGACCCCTCGGAGTACCGCCTCAGGTTACACCTTCTGGACCTGGCCTTCGGAGCGCTGGAGGCCGCCGCGGTGGTGACCCCGCTGGCCGGCTTTTACGAGTTGCCCCGGGGGTTCGCGCTGGCGCTTCTCGGCGTCGGACTCCTTTCGGGGGTGCTGTGGGCGGCGCTGCTGCACCGTGAGCGGCGCCCCATCGACCGAGCGCTGCGAAGGCTGGCCCAAGGCCGGCCGCTCTCCGCGGAGTCGGCCGCCGCCGCCCATCGCGCCTTGCTGGGGCTGGGCTGGCGCTCGCTCTGGCTGCGGCTCCTGGTCGTGGTCTCGTGCAGCGTGCTCTTCGGCGTCATCCTCACGGTGCGCCTGGGGCTGCCGTCGGAGGTCATCCTTGTGCTGCTGTGGTCGGCTGCGCTCTACACGCCGCTCATCGACGCGCCGCGGGCGCTGCTCTACGAATGGCTCCTGCAGCGCCTCCTGCCCCAGCTGCGCAAGGACCAGGACGCCCGCGGCCGGCTCGCTGGCGCCCACCCGCGACGGCTGGTGCTGGCCGCGCTGTGCACGGGAGCACCGGCACTTCTGACGCTGATTGCCTTCACCGCCTTCTTTGTCACCCTCTCGCGTTGGCAGTACCTGCGCATCCAGCTCTACTTCCCGCCAATCCCCATCGGGCTGCTCTGCCTGTGGGGACTCTGGGTACGGTGGCGGACACGGCCGATCGCCAATTACCTGGGCGGGCTGGAGGCCGAGGCGGCGCCGCTTTACCGGGCGGCGCAGTTCTTGCCCTATCAGCTTGGCCTGTCCAAGGTCGCGCTGTGGCTGACGGCGGCGGTCCTTCTGGGGCTCTGCGGGGTGCTGCGATGGGACATCGATGGCGAGAGCGCGGCGCTTCTGGTGGGAGAGACGGTGCTGGTGACCCTGGGGGCGGCGCTCTATGAGGTCCTGTGGCACCGGGCAACGCTGGCGCCGCTACTCACCTACCTGGCGGTGCGGCGGCACCGAGGGCAGCCGTTGGGGAACCCGCTCTCCCTGCGCAAGAAGATGTTGGTGGCCTTCGGCACGCTCAGCCTCTTCGCCTGCGGTCTGTCACTGTTCTGGAGCGTGATGCAGTACAAGACGGTGGCCAGCCGCTACCTGCGCCAGCTCGGCAAGCTGCGTCTGCGCGAGCTGTGCACGGAGCTGCGCGAGCACCCGCTCGCCCTTCCGTCCCCCGCCCCCGCGAAATCCGGGGGCATGGGGCCGGGCTCCTTCGCCGACCTTTTGCGCAGTCATGCCCGCAATGAGGTGCTCATTTATTATTTGCCAGGGCCAGGGCCAGGGCCAGGGCCAGGGATAGACACGGCGATCGGTTACTCGGCCCGGGGTGCGGCGCCGGGGCTGCCAGAAGAGGTGCTTCTGGCGGTCGCCCAGGCGCAAGAGGGGGACCTGAACATCGCCGCCGCGGGGCTCAGCCTGAGCTTCATGCCCCTGTCTTCGTGCCATCGTTCAGCGCGGGGCCCGCTGGGCGGCGTGATCATCGTGGCCCAGCCGGGTTACCGCGGGGGGCACCTGGACACCGAGACGCGCCTGCTCATCGGGTTCTTCCTGCTCTTACTCCTTGGATCGATGGGTGGCGTTGTACTCATCGCCGCGGACCTGACACGCCCCATCCGCGAGCTGGAACGCCGGGCGGACGCCATCGCCCGCGGGGATTTGGACCGTCCCATCCTGCAGGTGGCGGTGGAGGCCGACGAGGTGGGCCGATTGTACTATGCTTTCGAAGAGATGCGCCGGGCACTCTCGGATCGCTTCCGTTCCTCGACCGAGGTGAACTTCGCGCTGGAGGCGCAGGTCGCCCGTCGCACCGCCGAGCTGGAGCGGCGCAACCGGGAGCTGAAGGAGGCACTGGAGGCGTTGCAGCACGTGCAAGAGGAGCTGCTGCGGGCCGAGAAGATGGCCTCGATGGGACGACTGGTCGCCGGCATCGCCCATGAAATCAACAACCCGGTGAACGCGGTGGTGAACACCGCCGGGCCTCTTTCGGAGTCGCTGGCGGAGCTGTCGCAAATGGTGGCCGAGGCGCCGGATGACGAGGTGCTGGCGACCCGCCTGCGCGATGGGGCCGAGGACATGCACGACATGCTGCGGGTGGTCCAGCGGGGTGCACGGCGCACCAAGGAGATCGTACAGGCGTTACACAACTACTCGCGGGGCGATGGGGGCGCCCCGGCACAGGTAGACTTGCGCCGGTGCCTGGATGACTCGCTGGATCTGCTCAGCCATTACCTGAAGAACGGCATCGTGGTGGAAAAAGAGTATGGACCCCCCGGCGGGTCGATTGACCTCATCGAGGGGTACGCCGGGCAGCTCCAGCAGGTTTTCATGAATCTACTGACCAACGCCGCCCAGGCCCTCGGTGAACGGGCCGGGCCGGAGGACAAGAGCGGGCCGACCGGGTTCATCCGCATCACCATCCAGCACGGGGAGGACTGGGTGGTGGTCACCATCGCCGACAGCGGCCCCGGCATTCCGGAGGACGTGCTGCCACGGATCTTCGATCCCTTCTTCACGACCAAGGATGTGGGGCAGGGCTCTGGGCTGGGACTGTCCATCGTGCACAGCATCGTGGAGCGCCACCGCGGATCGATCGACGTGAAGACCGGGCTGGGCCAGGGCACCTGCTTTACAGTGAGCTTGCCGAAGCGACCACAGGAGCCGGGGCGGCTTTCTTGAGGAATCTTTCGAGTGCGCCTTAATTCTCCGGAAAAATCGGCGATAGGGGAACAGAGGGCCCAGGGGTCCCGCGATGCACCGCGGGGCCTGCATCGGGCTCGTCTGTTTACAGGAGCCGACATGATGCTCGCTAAGCCGCCGTCTTCCTCATCCCTGGCCGATAAGGCCCTCTTTCTATGGCAGGCGCTCGGCGTCTCGGAAGGTGAACTGGAACAATTCCTGCATTTGGTGACAGCACCGAAAAGCCAGGCGTCCTGCTCTTCGGCCGGCGGGAGGTCCACCGCCATGGCGGGGCTGCTCCTCATCCTGCGCGTCCGCAACGCGCTGCTCGCGCTGGCAGCGGATCTCCCCGAGCCCGAAACCAAGTCCCACCCGATGATGGTGATAGATGACCACACGGGCGCGACGCACGCAGGGGCTGAACGTGGCATTCCGCATACGTGGGCGGCATGCGAGGTGAACATCGGACGATCGCGGGGCCAGGCCGATCCGCCCTTACCTGAAACGACTCTTCATCAACGTGACCCTGTATGGCGCGAATGAGGGCTTCATAGTAAGAAGGGCCCTGGACGGTCTGCAAGTGCGGTCAAGTTTGAGGTTATAAATGGGCCCTGTGCTACTCTGAAACGGGTACGGGCAGCTTGAGCGCAACATCACGACCCAGGCGGCGAGAGCTAGATGGACGTTCGCTGCGAGAAGTGCGAGACCACCTACGAGTTTGACGACTCTCGACTGACCGAGACGGGGGTCAACGTCAAGTGCACGCTATGCGGCAACCTCTTCCGGGTGCGCCGTCGGGCCCCCTTTGTTACCAAGGAGATTCCCGGACTGAGGGCCGTTTCGGCCCAGATCGGCGTCGGCACAGAGAGCAAGGAGTCGGGGCAGTTCCGAGCAGGATCGGCCAAGGAACGGGGCTGGCTTCTGCGCCTAAAACACACCCAGGAGGTGCTGCGTTTTCGCGAGCTGACCACGCTGCGTCAGTGGATTTTGGAGAAGCGGGTGGTGCGCGATGACGACATTTCCCGCGGCGGCGCGGTGTGGCGGCGGCTGGGGCAGGTGGTGGAGCTGGAGTCGTTCTTCCACTCGGCGGTGCCGCGGCTGCGCACGGGCCCCTCGACAGCGCAGCCGTCTGCGGGGTCGTCTTCCCTGTCCCAGGGCGCGCCGCTGTCCCAGGAGCCGCGCCGGCTGCGGACGGGGACACCCGGGTTCGGGGTGGGCCCGGTCGGTTCGATCCCCCTGAGCAAGACCGGGATGCGGGCACAGGACGACGGAGTGCCAGGGCAGCAGCTTCGCCTGTCTTCGACGGGGCGGACGATGCGCCCGCGGCTGCAGAAGCAAGGCACGCTGCCCGGGGTGACCCCCGATCAGCAACCCCGGGTCTCGGCGGAGAGCGTGGGGCCTCCCCTGTTCAAGGCGCCTTCGTTGGCCAGCGAAGGGATGGCCATGGAGTCCCTCTCCTCCAAGCCGCAGCAGGCGCTTGAGGCGTC
>JBBRLA010000234.1:0-11497 GCA_038231615.1 Polyangia bacterium
CACCGTCGTACGACGCGGGTTATGGCCATGGGCGGAGCAGTCGCCATCGTCCTTCTTCGCAGGCCAGCCCGCCGTCCTTGACGATCTCATCCATCAATCGTTGCACGTCACCGGCCGTACATCCGTCGGGGATTTCTCCTTCACTCTCCCTGCCGTCCTGAGTGAGCGCCGCCAGGAGCAAGTCATGCAGCGAAGGGAACCCCGCCAGGGCCGCAGATTTTCGTGCGGCGGCCACGGCCTTACGGGAAAGGCCGATCCGCCGGCAAGCTTCCGCCACACTGGACCCCGACAGGCGCGACAGTCGAGCGGCGTGCAGGATGTCGTTCTGCACTGCTCCCGCTGCTGAATTCTTGAGTGGAGGTGGCATTCTCGCATTCTACAGGGGCTCAGGGTTCCCCGCGCCCGTCGAGGGCATTTCGGTCCCTATATCCCCCTATATCCGCATGATAGCGATGGCGTTAAGCTTGAGCGCCGCCAGCATGCATTTTTCCGCCGCCTCCAGGATAAGCGATAAGATGCCAGCCCATGGCCTGGACCTGAGCATCTGCCGAGAACCAGCGCTGCCCGTCCAGCGCAAAGCGAACGTCACCCCCCTGCCCGAGCACAAATGAGGAGTAGAAGGATGAGCTGCGGGAAATGAAGCCAACCCGGCGAAGGCCGCGGGGCCTTCAGGCTGGGCTGGATCAGGGCGCTCATCGGCGTGATCTTCTTTCTGTGCGCGTCGTCCTCCTGCGGCGGGGACGGCCGGCCTTACGTGGTGGCCAAGCTGACCGTGGATGGGGGTAGTCAGGACATCCAGTCGCTCTTGGTGACGGCCTCGGTGGGGGGGCTTTCCCTGAAGGGATCTTTCCCTGGCAGCCCGCTGGAATTCGTCTTCTTTTTGCCCGATTCCGCTCAGGGAAATGTCGTGCTCAGCGTTGATGCGATCGTAGACGGTGGATGCTCTGGGGCGGGCGGTACCGCGCAGGGGGCCGTCGTGGCGGGCGGGCGGACGGACCTGGCGCTGGGGCTGGTCCGCTACGATCCCCAGCACTGCCTGCTGACAGTGCTTCGGGTCGGCGAAGGGCAGGGGCTGGTCCGCTCCGACATCAACGGCATCCAGTGCGGCACGTCCTGCGCCGTAAAGCTCCCGAAAGGGACCCAACTGAGTCTATTCGGCACCGCGATGGCGGGTTCGATCTTCGCCGGCTGGTCGATCGCGGGCTGCTCGCTCATGTCCCCGGACGCCTGCGACGTGTCCATGCAGGGGCCGACCGAGGTCACGGCCTACTTCGGCCAACGGATGTGCCGCAACGGCTGGTGCTGGGATAACCCGCTGCCCGACGCCGACAGCCTCGGCGGCGTGTGGGGCAGCAGCGCGCTCGACGTATACGCCGTGGGGCAGAGCGGGCGGGTGCTGCACTCGATCAATAGGGGCCGGACCTGGGCCCAGCCGGCTACCGGTGTCAGCGCGGAACTCTTCTCGGTCTGGGGCAGTGGCGCCGGTAATGTGTACGTCGTCGGCGAGGCGGGGACGGTGCTGCGCAGCCAGGACGGCGGGGCCAGCTTCAAGCAGGTCCGGGTGGGGACGGCGGTGGACCTTCTGGGCGTGTGGGGCAGCGGGCCCGACGACATCTACCTGGTGGGCGCCGCGGGCACCGTGGTCCACGGGACGGCTGGCGGCACCCGGTGGGACGTGAGCACGAACGGGACGCAGGAGCTGACCGCCGTGTGGGGCTCCGGCCCGGGTGACGTGTACGCGGTCGGCGATGAAGGCACCGCCTTGCGCAGCAGCGATGGCGGCAAGCACTGGAGCCCGGTCTCCATCGGGGGGACGCGGCGCGGCCTGCGCGGCGTCTGGGGCAGCAGCGTGAAGGACGTGTACATCGTCGGCGCCTTCATCGCCCTGCACAGCGCCGACGGGGGCATCAACTGGGACCCGGTATCGCTGGCCAATCCGCAGGTGCTATGGGATGTCTGGGGTAGCGGGGCCGGGGATGTCTATATCGCGGGCGGGATGGGTTCGTTCTATCACGGCGGCCAGGGCCTGACCTGGGCGTCTGTGGCGATGAGTCAGTCGCGCAATGTGAACGCCGTGTGGGGCAGCGGGGCCGGCGACGTGTACGCGGTTGGCACGGCCGGTGCGATCCTGCACAGCGCCGATAAGGGGGCGACATGGCCGAGCCTGCCCGCGGCCCAGGGGAGTACGCTCAACCGAGTATGGGGAAGCCGGCCCAGCGATGTGTACGCGGTAGGAGCGCAGGGCGTGGTGCTGCACAGCTTCGACGTCGGCGAGAGTTGGACGCCGATCACAATGCTGGACACCCAGGTGGTCTTGCGCGCGGTGTGGGGCAATAAAGAGGATGACGTGTACGTGGTGGGCGATGGGGGGCTGGTGCTGCACAGCAACAACGGCGGCGGCTCCTGGTTCAACCAACCCTCCGGCACGGCGAGCACGCTGCGCGGAGTCTGGGGCAGCGGGGGGAGCGATGTGTACGTGGTGGGAGATGGGGGCACCCTTTTGCACACTGTCGACATGGGACAGAACTACCATCCGGTGAACGCCGGGACCACCAAGAACTTCACCGCTATCTGGGGCAGCGGGCCGGATGACATCTACGTGGCCGCGGGCGGCAATGCGCTCGTGCACGGGACCAACGCCGGAAAAACCTGGACCTTGGTTTCCGGGATCAGCCATAATTTGAACGACGTCTGGGGCAGCGGTCCCAACGACGTATACACGGTCGGCGACAGCGGCTACGTGGTGCACAGCCTGGACGGAGGCAAGAGCTGGACCTCGCTCACCACCGGGACGCGCACCCTGCGCGGCGTCTGGGGCAGCGGGCCCGGGGATGTCTACATCGACGGGGAGGGCGTGATGCTCCACAGCAAGGACGGCGGGGCCACCTGGGACCGGCTGGACATCGGGGCCTCGCGGATTCTGAACGGGATCTGGGGTGCCGCGGCGGGCGCCGTGTACGCGGTCGGAGAATACGGAACCATTATTCACCTGAGGCAATAGCCGATGGGGCTGTTCCGCGCTTGAAAAGGAAGTGGAGCCATGAGGAACTTCTGGTGCATCGCACCGGTTGGGCCAACTCGACCACCCCGACGATGGGCGACCCCGGGGTCAAGGCTGCCTGTGGCGCCGAGCCGGCCGATTGCTACTGCGCCGTGCAGAGCACCAGCCCGAGCATCTGCCCCGGCGGCGTGGTCGCCGGCCTGTGGCGCAAGTCGGGCTCCCCCCCGCCGGGCGACGTGGTCCGCTTCCAGTGCCAGACCCCATAGGTCGCGCCGCCCGTCAGTTCGTGAACGGCCGATGAAAAGGTTGGTTGGTCAGGGCCGTGTCTTCGATCAGGGTAACATTCGCGGAGTTTCCGCCCACGGTCAGCTGGTACTGCCCGGCGGCGGCCAGGGCGGCCCAGGTGCCGTTGGACGTCATGGCCGGCGGGATTCCGGTGTTCGTGGTGATGGCAACGGTATTGTCGGCCTTGAAGACGAAGGTTGACGTGAATTGGAGGGTCGCGGTCGTCGTGCCCATGCCGTCGAGCGTCTCGTCCTTGACCGAGCCCGAGAAGGTGCCGACAATCTTCTGGTGCGCGCCGACCGGAAGGAATGCCGCCCCGGCAAGCTGGGACTGGCCGACGTAGTACTGGGTGGTGACCCGGTGCCGCTCCTGGGTCTTGCTGCTGGTGGCATCGGCGGCCACGGTGTTGCCGGTGATGCTGTAGGTGCCGGTGTTCTTGTCGATCACCATGGCGTTCTGATCGTAAATGTTTAGCAGATAGGCGCCGCCCTTTCCCAGCGTCACCTCCTCCAGCAACGCCATCGTGGTCGGGTCGGTTAGATCCCACGTCCCGATCAACGTCGGCGCGGCAGGCATCGGATCGCCGCCGCAGCCCGCCAAGCCGAGGAGCACCCCGGGAATCATTGCCTGAATGGATGGCCTGGGTCGTCTGGGCATCGAGTTCCTCCTTTGGAAGGGACAGTTGCGCTGCAAGGGGATAGTATAGGCTGGCTCGGCACTCTCGATACCCCCACCATCCGCTTCAGGTGGGGAAAGCATTTCGGGGCTTTATCCGTTCGCTCTGGCGGCACCCTGTCGATTGGCTCCGCTTGCCGAGTTGAGGGAAAAATTGGCGCTACTGACGGGGGGCGCATAGGATTCATTCGGTTCCCGATTTCGTTCCACAGTGGCGCTTTCGCCCATAAACAACTTGAAATCAGCGATGGGGAAAAAATGGATCGTTTGACTCATCCTTCTCTGCCCGAAGGCATGACCTCCGGCCAGGCCGGCGCCGGCCCAAAGTCCCCGCGCATTCCCAGCCGTTTCTCCGTCCTGCGCTTCCTTTTCCTGCTCTTCCTTTTCGGCAGCGCCTTCGCCGCCTTCATGGCCTACTGGGGCTACCGGGAGTTCGAGGCCGACCTGCCCGACCGCTGGAGCGCCCTTATCGACTACCACCCCTCCCGGGCAAGCCACGTCTTTTCCCAGGAAGGGGAGCTGATCGGCGAATTCTTTCTGCAAAAACGCATCGTCCTGCCCTGGTCCCAGATCCCCCGCCACGTGGCCCTGGCCTTCGTCTCCGGCGAGGACAACCGCTTCTATCAGCACCACGGCATCGACCCGGTGGGCATCTCCCGCGCCATGATGGCCAACCTCCGCGCCGGCCGCGTGGTCCAGGGCGGCTCCACCATCACCCAGCAGGTCGCCAAGCTGATGCTCCTTTACAACGAGCGCAACCTCTTCCGCAAGATCCGCGAAGCCATCCTGGCCCACAAGATCGAGACCCGCCTGAAAAAGGACCAGATCCTGGCCATCTACCTCAACCACGTCTATCTCGGCCACGGGGCCTACGGCATCCAGGCCGCCGCCGAGATCTACTTTGGCAAGGACGCCGCCAACCTGACCCTGGCCGAAGCGGCCATGCTCGCCGGGCTCCCCAAGGCGCCCACCGAGGACTCCCCTTATTCGGCCTACGCCCGCGCCCGGGACCGCCAGCTCTACGTCCTTCACCGCATGAAGGAGGACGGCGCCATCACCGCAGCACAGTACGCCGCCGCCACCAGCGAACCCATCGCCATCATCGCCCGGGACGCCCCCTTGAACCACGTGGCCGCCCCCTACTTCGTCGAGCTGGTGCGCAAGGAGGTCCAGCGCAAGTACGGCCGCAGCGAACTCTTCGACCGCGGCCTGCGCATTCAGACTACCCTCTCGATGCCGGCACAGCGCGCCGCCGAACAGGCGGTCCAGCACGGCCTTGAGGACCTTCAGCGCCGGCTCGGCTTCGGCGGCCCCTTGCGCACCCTCACCGAGGCCGAGCAGCAGGCGTTCACCAGCGCCCCCCCGGTCCCCTACGCCGCGGGCAAGGAAGCCGCGGCCCCGGTCAGCGCCAGCCAGGAGCCGGTGCG
Source organism: Polyangia bacterium (assembly GCA_038231615.1). GTDB lineage: Bacteria > Myxococcota_A > Polyangia > Palsa-1104 > JAEUJZ01 > JBBRLA01. The sequence goes on from JBBRLA010000234.1 coordinate 5,389, forward strand.
GGGCAAACCCTACCTGGCCCTCATCGAACGACTCGGCAGCAAGCGCCCGATGGCCCGCATGGGCAGTCACCGACTGCCGCTTTACGAACAGGACGCCGACCGCATCCAGCGCTGGGCCGGCAAGAAGGGCAACTCCTTCGGCCCCGGCTCCCTGGTCCCCGTGCGCATCGAGCCCATCCCCTTCGTCAAGGGCGAGGGCAAGCGCGCCCGCAGCGAGACCACCGACATGGCCGTCCTGGCGGAACGGCCCCAGGTGCAGGGGGCCCTGGTCGCCCTGGATCCCCGGACCGGCAAGCTGGTCGCCATGGTGGGGGGCTACGATTACAGCGCCTCGCAGTTCAACCGGGCCATCCAGGCCCGGCGCCAGGCCGGCTCCTCGATCAAACCCTACATCTACGCCGCCGCCATCGACCACGGTTATACCGAACTGAGCATCATCCCCGACGCGCCGGTCTCCATCCGCACCGCTTCGGGCGTGTGGTCGCCCCACAATTACAAGTCCGAGTACCTGGGCCCGATCACCCTGCGCACGGCCCTGGCCAAGTCCATCAACACCGTCTCGGTGCGCCTGGTGGCCGGGCTGGGGGTCGAGGCGGTGATCGACAGCATCCGCCGCTTCGGCATCACCTCCCCGATCGTCCGCCATGTCTCCGTGGCGCTCGGCACCCCCGAACTGTCCCTCTTCGAGAACAGCTACGGCTACGCCACCTTCGCCACCCTGGGCAAGGAGGTCAAGCCCCTGTACATCGAGTCCATCGCCGACGCCGATGGCAACATCATCGAGGACCACCGCGCCGAGGCCACCGCTCCCAGGCAACGCAAGGTGGCCGAGGGGACGGCCTACGTGATGGTCGACCTGATGAAGAACGTCATCCAGAATGGCACCGGCAAGAAGGCGCTGGTGCTGGGCCGCCCGGTGGCCGGCAAGACCGGGACCTCCAATGACTTTCGCGACGCCTGGTTCATCGGCTTCACCCGGGACCTGCTCTGCGGGGTGTGGGTCGGCCGCGACGACTTCAAGACCATCGGCTACGACGCCACCGGGGGGCAAACCTCCTTGCCGGTGTGGGTCGAATTCATGCAGAAGGCCCATCCCCGGACCCCGCCGCGGGACTTCGACGTCCCGGCGGACGTCTACTTCGTCCGCGCCCTGCCGGACAAGGGCACCCCGGTGGAACCGGGCACTCCCGGGTCCATCCTGGTCCCCTTCAAACGCGGCACCCTGCCCGTCCTGGTCACCACCCGCGGCTCCGATTTCAGTGACGAATCCTTCTGACAGCGTCAGGGGACCGCGGATTCGGCCGCCTCGGGCGGCGAGAACACCAGCGGGTAGCTCATCACCGTTCGCCCGGCGCCCCAGCGCGACGGAAAGCGCAGGCGCCCGGCCACCCGCAAGAGGCACGCCTCCGCCGCCTGCATCGTCGGCTCCCGCCGCAGCACCTCGGCCCCCTCGACCAGGCCGCTCTCCCCCAGGGTCAAGCGCAACACCAGCGTCCCCGCCGCGTGGGGCCGCTCCTCCCACAGTTCCCCGAAGCAGGTCGAGAGCCCCGGCAGGTGCCGCCCGACCTCCGCTTCGATCTCAGCGAAACTGCGCCGCCCCGCCGGCCCCTCCTGCACGCTCATCGGCGGGGGCGCCACCTTCGTGGGCGGGTGCAGCCACCAGATCGCCTGCACCTCCAGGTCTTGGGGCAGCGCCCCCTTCGTTCGCCCCTCCCCCCTCCCCCCATAGGGCGCCGGCGCCGCACCCAGCCGCTTCACCACCCGCCGCAGACACGAAAGCGCCGCCTCCGGCACCGCCTCCGGCCCGGCAAAGCGCACCTCCTCCAGCGAGAGTGTGGCCACCACGTAGCCGCTCTCCATCCCGGCGGCGCTCTCCGCGCACTTCTGCGCCATCCCCTGTCCCCGCTGCAAATACACCCGCCCCACCCGCAGCGCCGCGCGCACCGCCGCCGAAGGCAAGGGCGGCGCCACGAACGAATACACCTGCCCCGAGGGGCCGTCGGCGCACACCGTCTGCCCCAGCGCCATCCCGACGGACAACACCGGCAGCGGTGCCATGAGCAGCGCGAGAAGTAGGGACGGCTTCATCAACGTGTTGGTAGTGGGGTCAGTGGGTAGTGAGGTCAGTTGTAGACCCTGGCGGCCTTTTGGGATACCGGCGGGCGTTTTGCGGCGGAATCTTTGGCGGCTGAACCCTTCGGCGGGGCAGCGGCGGGCTTCTGGGCTGGCGCCGCGACGGTCTTCTGAGTCGTCGCCTCAGACATTGGGGCCAAAGGAGCGGCCGGCGTTAAAGACTTCGCCCCAACTCCACGGGCCGATTCGTCGAGCAGCGGCCCGGCGGAGGGGTCGCGGCGCTTCTCCAGCACGGCGAGTCGCTCCTTCGCGTTGCGCCCGTTCAGGGTGTCGGGGGAGCGGTTCACGTAGCGCCGGTAGGCCAGGATCGCCGAATCGAGCCGGCGCAGGCCGTCGTAGGCCATCCCGAGGTAGAATTCGGTTTCCCCCGGCTCCACCGATGGGGTGGCATGGGCCTGGAGCAGCTCGCGCAGCCCCTCGGCCAGCTTGCCATCATCGACGAGCAGGCGACCCGCGTTGAAATGCCGCCAGGCGCTCATGGTAAGGGAATCCTCGTCACTTGCAGGCGCGGGCGCCTTGGCCTCCACGGGCAGCACGTCCGGCGCGGCACGTACCGAAGCCCCGGACACCGACAAGAGAGCTAGGACACCGAGGCAGCGAACGACGAAAGGCTCCCGGTACATGGTCACTCCAAGAGCGGCCCGTGCAGATTTGGTCCGTTCAAATTGTAATACGAGCCACAACAAGCGGCAAGCAAGTCAAATTTCCGTCGGAAACTGGCAAAGTGCCAGCGAAACGGAAGGACCCAGCCGGTAAAGCGCTGGACAGGTACATGTACACCTGCCCGCTAAAACGGGCGGTGCTTGTCCAGCGCTGGACATGAGGCGGTCCCGAAGTCCGCGCAAACCGAGGGTTTAGCTTTCTCGACCGGTCCAGCGCTGGACACGGTTCAACTCCGAATCTCTAGTGATTCAAGTGAAATGGGAGCTGGTGGGTGAAGCAATGGTGGATGTTTCGGCCGTCTCGGAAGAGCGCCGGAGAGGGTTGGTGCTAAGCTGCTCCTCGATAGAAGACCCTGACCAGGGAACGGGGAATCATGACCGAAGATGGGAATACCGACCCGCTGAGCCCAACGCAGGTACGCACGCTGCTCGACGAGGTTCTGCGCACCGATGCCGACTTGGAGGGGTTCTGCCTGGATTTCTTTCCCCAGGTCTACCGGCGTTTCAGTAACGGCATGGACCGGGTCAGCAAAGTCAGCCTTCTGTTTCAGCAGGTCCCCCTGGTAGAGATCGTCAATCGCCTGGCATTCGCGACGGGGGGAATGGCGGCGTTGGGGGCAATGGCGGCGGCGGCGGCCCTGGAGCGGGGGACGTCGCGACTGCCGCTGCCCATCGAGGAGATCTTCGCGCACACCGGTCAGCCGGGAGTCACCTACGTCGAGACCGAGCAGGGGCGCGATCTGCGGCTGCGGCTGCGCAAGATGGGCGAGGGGCTGGTGGTGGAGGGGCCATCCGGCGTGGGCAAGACCACGGCAGTGCGAAGGGCCCTCGCCGACCTGGATCAAGAGGGACGAACGGAGTACGTGCTGGGCACGGAGCCCGACGACCTGCCAAGGCTGGACGAACTGGTGAAGACCAGCCTTCCGGCCGGAGGCCACCTGGTAGTGGACGACTTCCAACGGCTGGATACGCCACGGCAAGGGGCCCTGGCGCTGCTGATCAAGCGGCTTTCGGATCGCAACCGCCGCGATGCCAAGGTGACGCTCATCGGGATCAACCCGGTCGGTGCAACCCTGGTGCAGGATCTGCCGGAGATGCAGCGTTACACGGTGGTCAAGATGCGCGGGCAGCAGTCACGCGAGGAGATCGAAGCGCTCATCTCCAGCGGTGAGCGGGCGGCCAACATCGAGTTTGGCTTCCGCGAGGAGTTCATCGACGCAGCGGAACGCAGCTTCGCCATTGCGCAGCGGCTGTGCTACGAGGCTGCGCTCAAGGCCGGGGTCACCGAAACTGCGCCGAGCCGCATGGTCATAAAGGTTCGACCGGCGGAGGTACAAAAGAAAATCCACGAGGACCTGGGTTACCGCTACCGGCCCTTGCTTCTCGCCTTCGCCGCCTGCGACGCTTCGCCTCCGCCCCGTGGGGCCGGGCTGCTCCTCCTGTGGTTCCTCTACAAAGCGACGGACAGCAGTGTCGTCGTGCAGGAGGTGCGCTACCAGTACCAGCACATCGGCTGGCTGGATGAGGCATTCGAGTGGATCCGCCAGAGCCATCTGTCCCGGCTTTTCCAGGAGAACCCGGGGCTGCGCCGGCTCCTCTACTACAACGTGAGCGCCGGGGTGCTGAGCGCCGAAGACCCGCACCTGGGGTTCTACCTGCGTCACCTCGACTGGGTAGAGTTCGCCAGGGCCTGCGGTCACAACCACCTCGCCGGTTGGGACCCGGATCGGGGTCCGCTCTTCCGCTCGGCTCCCGGCGATCCCTCCCGGGGCTTGCCCGAACCTGCCCGGCCCAAGAGCTTCACCTCCACGGGGCCCTTTGTCCTTCTGCACCTCTCGGACCTCCACTTCGGCTCCGGCGACCAGGCTGCGCTGTGGTGCAGCCAGCTTGCCGCAGACCTCAGGGCAGAACTCAGGATCGATCGGCTGGACGCAGTGGTCCTCTCGGGCGACATCACCAACCGTGCCACCCAAGAGGAGTTCCATGTGGCGCTCCAGTTCGTCCGGGGAGTGACGAAGGAATTTTCGCTGCTTCCGCATCAGGTCATCCCGGTGCCGGGCAACCACGATCTGAGCTGGATCACTTCGACGCTCGCGTACCAGGCGCACGTCCGCAAGACCTATCGGGGCGAGTTGAGGGAAGGGGCGTACTACGCGGAGAGCAAGGACAGCAAATATATCGAAGTCAGGGACGAGCGCATCTACAAGTCCCGCTTCGAGTCATTCGCGGCATTTTACCAGGAAGTCCGCCGCGAGCCCTACCCGGTCGATCCCAACGAACAGGGGCTGATCTACTACTTTCCCGAATCCGAGGTGCTGCTGCTGGGACTAAATTCCGCCTGGGAGATCGATCATAACTACAAGGCCCGCAGCGCGATCAACGCCATGGCGCTGAGTAACGGACTGGATGAGATCCGCCATACGCCCCTGTATCAGCAGAGTCGCATCAAGATCGGGGTCTTCCACCACCCGATCGGCGGTGCAGATGAGGCGCGCATCAAGGATGCCGGCTTCCTGGAACGGCTGGCGCAGGCAGGATTTCGCGCGGTGCTGCATGGGCACCTCCACGAAGCCGCGGATGCGGAATTCCGCTACTACCGGAAGATAGCCGGACTGGAGATCCTGGGGGCCGGCACGTTCGGCGCTGCAGGGCCGGAGCGGCCAGCCGGTGTTCCGTTGCAGTACCAGATCATCGAGATCGATCGCGAAGCGCGAAACGCCGCGGCAATCGACCCGCTTCGCCTGCGCATCCGCAGCCGGAGGCGAATCAAGGAGACTGGGGCGTGGGAACCCGATCATCGATACCGGCAGGCCCCCGGGGAGCCAAACCTGGACTACATGGATATCGCTCTATGAGAGGGCCAAGGTAGGTACCGCCTGTTGTCCAGCGCTGGACAGGCCCTACTTCAAATCTTCAGTGATTCGGGAGGAATACGAACAATCGCGCGGAAGATGATGGATGCTGCGGCCGTCTCTTGCGAACGGGGATTCTGATCAGGCGCCCTTGGCCGGCTTCTTTTTCGCCTTGGCCGGCGCCTCCGCCTTGGCTGCGCCCGCCTCCGCCTTGGCCGGCGCCTCCACCTTGGCCGGCGTCTCCACCTTGGCCGCCTTCTCCTTCTGCGGCGGCGCCGCCGCCTCGCCAGCCGGTGCTGCCTTGGCCTTCGTCGACTTCGTCGGCTTCGCCGCCGGCACCCCCTCCCCTTCGCCAGCCACTGTCGCCGCCTTTTGGCCTTCGCTTTGGTCTCTTTCACCACCGGTGCCGCCGCCGCGGGGGTCTCGGTCGCCTGGCCCAGCTTGCTCCGCAGCATCTCCCCC